>JAKBBG010000021.1 GCA_021826025.1 Pseudomonadota bacterium
TATTACTTACCCCAACTAAGGGGTCCACTCAAAGTTTCCTAGACGGATTTACTTCTCGTGGGCACTGCTTAACTTCTTTCACCCGCAGCACCCACACCTATCGGTGTTTTTTTGTTAAAGAGCAAGTCGTTTTGCACCAGCAAGCTGATATCGAACGACGAAAAACCGCAATTATACAGCCTGATTTGTTTCGGTCAATGGATTCCGACCCAAAATGCTGAAAATTTTTTCGGCGGCCTCGCCACGGGGGATGGCATGGGCTAGAATTTCCGCAGTGCAAGGCGCCCGGCTCGGGCCGGTAACGCCTTCAATCGACGGGGAAAACGTGGAACCGTTCATTTTGACCGTGGACATGTCCGGGCTGCCCCAGGCCTGGGTCGAAATCGAAGAGGCCATCACCTACCATGCCAAACACATGGTGGCCTGGTCCCTGGGGGCGGCTGTCGCCACGTTTCATGGCGGCTGGGACAAAAACGGCCTGCGCTCCCAGATCGAGACCAAATCCATCATCGCCATCAAGGGCAGCGCCCACGGGGCGCGGCTGCTGTCCAACACGCCAGGGCTTTCCAACCCCCTGCTGTTCAACCGGGACCGCCAGCTGTGCGCTTACTGCGGGGAACGCTTTCCCCTGCGCGAGCTGTCCCGGGACCACATCGTGCCGGTGTCCCGCGGCGGCAAGAACCAGTGGACCAACGTGGTCACGGCCTGCCGCTCCTGCAACACCCGCAAGGCCAACCGCACGCCGGAAGAAGCCGGCCTGTCCCTGCTCTACGTGCCCTATGCCCCCAACCGCTACGAGCATTTCATCCTCAAAAACCGCCGCATCCTGGCCGACCAGATGGAATACCTGATGCACGGCGTGCCCCGGAGCAGCCGCCTGCACGGCTGAAACCGCCGGCCCGTTACCAAATATGTCAACCGATCGGCCGGCCGGGCGTTGTTAGGCTTGCAGTTGTAGACCGTTACAAAACTGCTATGATACTGCACCCCTCGAGGGGTTATCCCGATAGTGAGTCACTCAAAAAAGGAAAACACCATGATCCGTTCCGCTCTGATCGCCGCAATCCTGGCTGCTTTCACCGCCACCGCTTTCGCTGCTGACGCTCCCGCCGCTCCCGCCGACGCACCGGCCAAGAAGGTAGAGAAGAAGGCCGAGAAGAAGCACGAAAAGAAGGCCAAGAAAGAAAAGAAAACCGAAAAGAAAGAAGAAAAGAAAGCCGAGAAGAAAGAAGAAAAGAAGTAATCGCGGCATGGCCGGGGGATTCCCGGCTGGCGCACCCAAAGGCGACGCAAACCGTCGCCTTTTTTATTGCCTCCGTCCGCCGTAGAATTTCACCGTTACCCCGGAGGGACTATCCATGAAACGCGGTTACAAGATCCTGGTGGCAGAGGCGGAAGCCCTGGTGAAAACCTACACCGTGGAGGACATGCTGGCACGCCGGGAGGATCCGTCCCTGCAGCTCGTGGACGTGCGCGACGTGCGGGAACTCGAACGGGACGGCCTGCTGCCCGGGGCGTTCCACGCCCCGCGCGGCCTGCTGGAATTCTGGGTGGATCCCGAATCGCCGTATTTCAAGCCCCTGTTCGGGGAGCCGCGCGAATTCGTGCTGTTTTGCGCCGCCGGCTGGCGCAGCGCCCTGGCCACCCGCACCCTGATGGAAATGGGCCTGCCCCGGGTGGCCCACATGGCCGGCGGCTTCGGCGCCTGGAAGGCGGCGGGCGGCCCGGTGCAGCAGAAACCCAAAAAACCCGGGGCCTAGCGCCGGCTACCCTTTGCGCTGCAGCGCGGACTGCATGGCGCGCGCGTTGGCTTCGGCCATTTCCACCGCCTGGCCAAAGGCGCGATGCGCCGAGGCGTAGGCGTTGCTTCCGGCCGCCATGAGGGAATGGAAGGCGGCATTGAGCGGTTCCTGCCCCTGCGGCCATTGCGCCGAGAAATGCTTGAACGCCTCGTTCACCCGGTGGTTGAATTCCCCGATCTGGGTTTCCATGATGCCCGCGATTTCCTGGGCAGTCTGCTTGGAAATGGCATAGGCTTTGGAGGCCTGGGCACGGCTTTCCTCGCCCGCCGGGGCGAGGTAGGCGAGCTGCAGTTCGTACCATTCCCGCGGGGTCTTCGCCTCCACCAGCCGGGCGGCCTGGGTGTGCAGGGCCTCGATCTGGCTGCGCAGGGATGCGATCTGCGCTTCGGACACCTTTTCGGTGCTGTCGAGCAGCACCTTGGACAGGCTCATGAGCCGTTCCAGATGGTCCTGCTGGGCCTTGAGCAATTCCTCGGGGGACGGGGGCATGGGCGGACTCCTTGGGGTTTCGGGGACGCAGTTCAGCCCAACATACTCCATTTCCCGGAACAATTCTAGCAATCAGATCCGTTGAGCAGGGCTTCGAAAGCCTCGACCGGAAGGGGCCGCGAGAAAAAATAGCCCTGGCCGAAATCGCACCCCAGCTCCTTGAGGAAATCGCGCTGCTCCGCCATTTCGATGCCTTCCGCGATGACCTTGAGCCCGAGCTTGTGGGCCATCACCACGATGACTTCGCACAGGGTCCGGCTGCTTGCGTCCAGGTCCAGGTTGCGCACGAAGACCTGGTCGATTTTGAGGTAGGTGATGGGATACTTGCTGAGATAGGACAGGGAGGAGTAGCCGGTGCCGAAATCGTCGATGGCGAGCTCGATGCCCGCATCGCTGAACAGGCGGACCTTTTCCGCGACCCCGCTGTCCGCGCTCAGCAGCAGGCCTTCCGTGATTTCGATGGCCAGGTGCTCGCCCGACAGGCCGAGGCCCTCCAGGTGTTCCAGCCACTCCTGCACCATGCCGTGGTCCCCGTGGAACTGCAGGGGCGACATGTTGACGCTCACCTGAAGCCGGATGCCGCGCCCCTGCCATGCCCGCACCTGCCGCGCCACTTCGCGGAACACCCAGCCCCCGATGTCCATGATGAGGCCCGTCTCTTCGGCCAGCGGCACGAATTCCGCCGGCCCCACCAGGCCGCGCTGGGGATGGTTCCAGCGCAGCAGGGCTTCGGCCTTGACCACCGCTTCCGACGCCATGGACACGATGGGCTGGTAATGGATTTCGAACTGCCTGCGCTCCAGGGCCAGGCGCAGGTCGTTGTGCATGGTGAGGCGGTATTCGGCGATTTCCTGCAGGGCCGGCGTGAAAAAGCCCAGGCGGTTGCGCCCGGCCCGCTTGGCCACGTACATGGCCTGGTCGGCATTTTTGAGCATCTGGTCCACGTTTTCGGCGTCCAGCGGATAGAGCGTGATGCCGATGCTCGCGGAAATGAACACCTGCTGGCCCTGGAATTCCTCCAGCTCGAACGGTTCGGCCAGGTGGCGCAGGATGTTCCGGGCGATTTTCTCCACGAACTCGGCGTCCCGCACCTGGGACAGGGCCACCGTGAATTCGTCGCCGCCCAGCCGGGCCACGGTGTCCGTTTCGCGGACGCAGCGGCGGATGCGGCGCGCCGTTTCCACCAGCAGCATGTCGCCCACGTGATGGCCCAGGGTATCGTTGACTTCCTTGAAGCGGTCGAGGTCGATGAACAGCAGGCCCAGCAGGTTGCCGTCCCGGTGGGCTTTCTTGATGGCCTGGTCGAGCCGGTCGTAGAACATGTAGCGGTTGGGCAGGTCGGTGAGCAGGTCGAAGTTGGCCTGCTTCCAGATCAGGGCATCGTAGGAACGCTTCTCGGTGATGTCCTGCACCACCAGCACGATGTGGGGTTCGCCCCCGATCTGGATCGTTTCGGCCGAAATGAGGCCGATGGCCTGCCGGTCTTCCGCGTTGATGCGGGCCTCGTAATTGAGGATTCGCCCGTGCTGTTTCAGCGTTTCCACGATCCGCACGCGGTCCTCGGGATCGGTCCACACGCCCAGCTCCAGGGCCGTGCGTCCCAGCGCCTTCTCGCGCGCATGGCCCGTGAAGCGGACCCAGGCGTCGTTGACGTCCAGGAACAGGCCGTTGTCGAGACGGGTGATGGACACGGGATTGGGCAGGTTGGAAAACACCTTGTAGAACTTTTCCTCGCTCTGGCGCAGCGCCGCCAGCGTCTCCCGGGTCTGGGTGACGTCGATCTGCAGTCCGAGCATGCGCCGCGCGCGCCCCTGTTCGTCCAGGGCCGCCGCCCGTCCGATGCTGTGGACCCAGCGGTAGCTGCCGTCGGCGTGCAGGACCCGGTACTGGGCCTCGAACCCTTCCGGCCGCCGGGTACGCACGTCCCCCAGGACGGTCTCCACCCGGGTGCGGTCTTCGGGATGCAGGCGCGTTTTCCACTGGGCATAGGGCAGCGCGCCCTCCACCGGCGCGTAGCCCAGCATCTGGAAATAGATGGGGGTGGCTTTCCAGGTGTCGCTCGCAAAGTCCCAGTCCCATACGCCGATGCCGGTGGATTCCAGGGTCAGGCGCAGGCGCGCTTCGTTTTCCTCGAGCAGCGCCCGGTCCTTGCGGCTTTCCTGTTCCCGGTCGAAATTGTCGAGGGCGAAGGAAATGTCCCGCGTCATTTCGTCGAACAGCCGCACCAGGACGTCGTCGAACGCTTCCGGATGTTCGTGGTAGACCACCAGCAGGGCCGCCGGCTGCTGGGCCCGCAGGATCGGAAAGGACCCCACCGACCCCCAGCCGTAGCGCAGCGCGTGCTCGCGCCAGGGGGCCGTCATGTCGCTTTCCACGAAGTGGTTGACCACCACGGTGCGCCGCTCGCGCCAGGCGGTGCCGGACGGACCCCGCCCTTCGGGCAGGGAGTCCTGGACCGACACCACGATGTGCCGCAGATATTCGAGCCCCTGGCCGTAGGCGGCACCCGGCCTGATCAGGCCCGTGGCCTCGTCGCATTCCCCGATCCAGGCCACTTTCATGCCGCCGTAGTCCACCGCCACGCGGCACACCAGGGGAAAGAGCGTGTCGCGGTCTTCCATGCGCACGATGGCCTGGTTGATTTCGCTCAGGGCTTCGTACAGTCGGGCCTGGCGCTCGCGCTGGGCTTCCGCGTGACGGCGCCGGGAAACGTCGTGGATGAGCGCGAGCATGGTGCGTTCGCCGTCCTCGATGTGGACGCTCAAATGCACTTCCACCGGAAACTCGGTGCCGTCCTTGCGGCGGTGGCGTCCCGGGAAGGAAAAGGTTTCGCCGGGATTTGCGCGCAGCCACAGGTCGAGCGCCTTGCGCTCGTCGAAATCCTGCTCGATGTCCAGGATGCGCATGGACAGCAGCTCGTCCCGGGAATAGCCGGTGAGCTGGCAGGCCTTGAGATTGACGTCTGTGATGCGCCCCCGGATGTCGTGCGCGAAAAACGCGTCGGGAGCCGCTTCGAGGAGCCCCCTGAGCTTGCGCTCAGGGGTCATGCCGCCCGTCCCTCGGCGCGAAGCCCGGGCGGCCCGTCCGGGTCAGTGGTTCGTCGCCAAGGCCGGACTGGTGGGGTGTCCATGGAAATCCAGCCAGCGCTTCGCCTTGAAGTCGTAGAGCTTGCACAGCCGGGCCGTCTCGAAGTACCAGTGCCAGGAGAAGTTCTGGATGATGATTCGTCCGGGCAGATGCGTTTCAAGGAATTTTTGCGCTTCCTTCAGCCGGTAGAGCGGAATGCCCATGTCCAGGTGATGCGCCGTATGTTCCATGATGTGGTGCATGAGCGCCCCCATCCTGAAACGGAAAATCAGGTGCACCGTGGTGGACACGTAGGGCTGGGCGCGTGTCCATTCCACCTTGTTGTCGTACCAGGCCACGGCGGTGTGGGTATGGTGGGCGTACACCACGAAGCCGATCATGAAGTTCCAGAACACGAATGGCGCCACGAAGCCCGCGCCCACGGTCAGCGCCACCGGCTGCCCGGTCTGGCGGGCCGCAAGTACGAGCAGGCCGATCCAGAGCGCGGCAAAGGCGGTCACCAGCACGCCGTCCCAGAAAAAGGACGGGCGGCGCGCGCCCATGTAGGTCTTGCTCGGGAAATACATGCGCAGCCACCACATTTCGATGAAATAGTACAGGCCGGGGGCCCAGCCGCTGCGGTAAATCCGTTCCATCAGGCGTTTCACGGGAGACAGGGCGCGGTATTCCTCCAGGGAATAGGGCGCCCAGACGAAATCGAACCCCTTGAGGTTGGTCTGCCCGTGATGCACCAGGTTATGCCCGATGTCCCACAGGCTGTAAGGCGTGAGGGAAGGCAGGAAGGCGAGCCGCCCCAGCACCCGGTTGAGGGAACGGTGGGGCGTGAAGCTCTGGTGGCAGGCGTCGTGCCCCAGGATGAACAGGCGTCCGATGATGAAGCCCGCGACGAGCCCCATCCCGATCTTGGCCCAGGCGGACTCCAGCAGGACTGTGGCCGCGATGGCCGCAAAAAACAGGGCGAAATCGAAGGCGAGCAGCAGCAGCGGCAACAGGGTGCCCTTGCTGCACAGGGGAATGAGCCAGGCGCGCAGGGTCTTGCGGCCGGGGAACGGCGCGTCCGGCGCAATGATGGGAATCTCGCGGGGATCGGTTACAGGTGTATGCGTCGTCATTGATTCAGTCGTTTCGGTGCAGTGGTCTCTTGTAGGAATGCCCTTTTCGGGAACCCGAAGTGCCGCCATTCTAACTCAATCGGCTAAAATGCGTTTCCCGACCCAGGCAGGCGCCCATGCCCCTTTTCCCTCCCTTGAACCCCCCCGTTTCCGGCTGGTCCGGGCAGCGCGTCTGGATCCTCGGCGCCTCCAGCGGCATCGGTGCCGAAACCGCGCGCCTGCTCGGCCAGCGGGGCGCCCGGCTTGCCCTGTCGGCGCGCCGCGAGGCGGCGCTCGCCGACCTCCGTTCCGGATTGCCGCCCGCGGCCCGGCAGGCGGCGCACGTGCTGCCCTGCGACATCGCCGACCCTGCGGCGGTGGCGGCCGCGGCCCGCACCCTGTTCGAGGCCTGGGACGGCCTTGACCTGGTGCTGGTGGCCGCCGGCGTGTACGACGCCCTGAGGCCCCAGGACCTGGATGCGCAGACCCTGCCGCGCGTGCGCCATACGCTCGACACCAACCTGCTGGGCGCCTACCACGTGCTGGCCGCCGTCCTTCCCGAATTCCTCCGCCGGGGCGCCGGCCGCCTCGCTTTCGTGAGCAGCGTGGCGGGCTACAACGGCCTGCCCCGTGCGCTTGCCTACGCGCCCAGCAAGGCGGCGCTCAACAACCTGTGCGAAGGGCTGCACCTCGAACTGCGCCCCCTGGGCATCGGAGTCACCCGCATCTGCCCCGGATTCGTGGCCACGCCCATGACCGCCGGCCTCGACGTCCCCATGCCGGCGCTCCAGACCCCGGCCGCCGCAGCCCGCGCGATCGTGCGCGGACTGGAGGGGGGGGACTTCGAAATCCATTTCCCCAGGCGCTTCACCTACGGCCTCAAGGTGCTGCAATGGCTGCCCCGCCGGCTGTACTTCCGGCTCCTGCGCTGGGCCGCTCCCCGCTGAAACCCGCGCCAATCCTCAGGGATTGACGACCCCCATAAAAAGGGCTACTTTTGAACGACGACCACAACATATTGTGGTTTCGTGACAATCCACCCACAACGATAACCATATTAGGGGACTCATGCTCACCGCCGTCAAACTCTCTCAGGACCCCGCCCAGGAAGTGGCCATGCAACCGGTCTCTCTCGACATCTGGGACAAAAAATACCGCCTCAAGAACAAGCAGGGACAGCCCATCGACCGGGAAATCGACGACACCTACCAGCGGGTGGCGAAAGCCCTGTCCGACACCGAGGCCACGCCCGAGCTGCGCGCCTACTGGAACGAACGGTTCCTGTGGGCCCTGCGCCATGGCGCCATTCCGGCCGGACGCATCACGTCCAACGCCGGCGCCCTGGAACACAAGCCCGCCACCAGCACCATCAACTGCACCGTCTCCGGCACCATCGAAGACAGCATGAACGGCATCCTGGAAAAAGTGCACGAAGCGGGACTCACCCTCAAGGCGGGCTGCGGCATCGGCTACGAGTTTTCCTCGCTGCGCCCGCGCGGCGCCTTCGTGGCCGGCGCCGGCGCCTACACGTCGGGACCGCTGTCCTTCATGGACATCTACGACAAGATGTGCTTCACCGTCTCTTCCGCCGGCGGACGGCGCGGCGCGCAGATGGCCACCTTCGACATTTCCCATCCGGACGTGATCGACTTCATCAAGGCCAAGCGCGAAGCGGGCCGCCTGCGCCAGTTCAACCTGTCCTGCCTCATCACGCGCGAATTCATGGAAGCGGTCAAGGCCGACGGCGACTGGAAGCTCGCCTTCCCCGTCACCCAGGCCGAAGCCGACACCGACGGGGTCAACCCGTTCCTGTCCGCCGACATCGTCTGGCGCGAATGGCCGGTGAAAGGCAAGTACGTCACGCGTGACGACGGCCGGGTGGCCTGCCGCGTGTACAAGACGCTCAAGGCACGGCGCCTGTGGGACGTGATCATGTCCTCCACCTACGACTACGCCGAACCCGGATTCATCCTGATCGACCGCGTCAACGAAATGAACAACAACTGGTGGTGCGAAAACATCCGCGCCACCAATCCCTGCGTCACGGCCGACACCTGGGTGCAGACCGCGGCCGGGCCCCGCCAGGTGGCCGACCTGGTGGGAACGCCGTTCCTCGCGCGCGTCAACGGCCGCGACCACGGGAGCGGACCCGAAGGCTTTTTCAAGACGGCGGACAAGCCCGTGCTGTCGCTGCGCACCACGGAAGGCTATCGCCTGCGGCTCACCGCAGATCACCGCGTGCTGCGTGTGTCGCGCTTCACCCGTGACGCCATGGACACCGAATGGTGCGCCGCCGGCGACCTGCGCCCGGGCGACCGGGTGGTGCTGCACGACCACCGCGAAGCGGCCGAATGGGCGGGCGAGTTCACCCGGGAACAGGGCTTCCTGCTGGGCCTGCTGGTGGGCGACGGCACCCTCAAGGCCGACAAGGCGGTGCTGTCGGTGTGGCAGCCGGCCGCGGTCGCCAACGGGGACGCCGCCGGCCTGCCGGACGGCATCCGCGCCCTCATGGACGAAGCCCTCGACGCCGCGCAAACCCTGCCCCACCGCGCCGACTTCAGCGGCTGGTCGGCCGTCGCCGGGCGCAACGAATACCGCCTTTCCCTCGCCGCCGTGAAGGATCTCGCCTTGCAGGCAGGCATGCGCCCCGGCGACAAGGCCATTACCCCCCGCATGGAACGCGCCTCCTCCGCGTTTTGCCGCGGTTTCCTGCGCGGCCTTTTCGATGCGGACGGTTCCGTGCAGGGCAACCGGGAGAAAGGGGTGAGCGTTCGCCTTTCGCAATCCGACCTGCCCCGCCTGGAAGCCGTGCAGCGCATGCTGCTGCGCCTGGGCATCGCGTCCCGGCTGTACGCCGGACGGCGCCCTGCAGGCGGCAGCCGCGCCTACCCCACCCGGCCGCAGCATGAGCTGGTGGTGAGCGGCGAGAACCTGGCCCGTTTCGCCGGGCTGGTGGGCTTTGCCGACAGCGACAAGATGTCCCGCCTGAACGCGCTGCTCGCCGGCTACCGTCGCGACCTCAACCGCGAACGCTTCGCGGCGCGCGTGGAAGCGATCGTCCCGGACGGAACGGAAGCCGTCTATGACGTGCAGGTGCCCGGCATCAACGCCTTCGACGCCAACGGCCTGTATGCCCACAATTGCGGCGAACAGCCGCTGCCGCCCTACGGCGCCTGCCTGCTGGGCTCCATCAACCTGACCCGCTTCGTGCGCAAGCCGTTCACGGACGAAGCCCATTTCGACTGGGACGAATACCGCGACGTGGTGCGCATTTTCACGCGCATGCTGGACAACGTGGTGGACGTGAACGGCCTGCCGCTGCAGAAGCAGCAGGACGAAATCATGCGCAAGCGGCGCCACGGCATGGGCTACCTGGGCCTGGGGTCCACCCTCACGCTGCTCAAGATGGTGTACGGCTCGCCCGAGTCGCTCGCCTTCACCGAGGAAGTGACGCGCGTGATGGCGGAAGAAGGCTGGAACACGGGCCTCGATCTCGCTGCGGAAAAGGGGCCGGCGCCCATCATGGAGGAAGAGTTCGAAGTCACGGCCGAAATGCTGTCCAAGCGTCCGGAAATGGCCGTGGACGGCATCCGCCTGGGCGACCGGGTCAAGGGCCGCGTGCTGCTCGGCCGCTACAGCCGCTACATGCAGCAGTTCCCCGAAGCGCTGCGCGAACGCGTCGCGAACGAAGGGGTGCGCTTCACCCACCACAGTTCCATCGCACCCACCGGAACCATTTCCCTGTCGCTGGGAAACAACGCGAGCAACGGCATCGAACCTTCCTTCGCGCACCACTACAGCCGCAACGTGATCCGCGAAGGCAAGAAGTCCAAGGAAAAGGTGGACGTGTTTTCCTACGAACTGCTGGCCTACCGCTCCCTCGTGAACCCCAAGGCCATGCCGTTTGCGGAAACCGGCGAAGGGCGCCTGCCGGACTACTTCGCGGACTCCTCCACCATCCCGGCGCGCGCCCATGTGGACATCCAGGCCGCGGCCCAGAAATGGATCGACAGTTCCATTTCCAAAACCATCAACGTGCCCACGGATTATCCCTACGACGATTTCAAGGACATCTATTTCTACGCCTACGAAAAGGGCCTCAAGGGCTGCACCACCTTCCGCTTCAATCCCGAAGCGTTCCAGGGCGTGCTCGTGACCGAAAAGGACCTGGAAAACACCACGTACCGCTTCACGCTGGAAGACGGCACCCTGGTGGAAGCCAGGGGCAACGAAACGATCGAGTACGACGGCGAGCTGCACAGCGCGGCAAACCTCTACGACGCCTTGAAAGAAGGCTACTACGGCAAATTCTGACGCGAGTGCTCCCATGACCCTCAAGATCGACAAGAAAATCATCGGCTACGCCGTGGTCACCGACACGGCGGAAGCCGCCCCGCCCCCGGCGCAGAAAAGCGCGGAAATCCACCAGCTGGGCGAGCCGCTGTCGCGCCCCGACAAGCTCGTGGGCAACACCTACAAGATCAAGACGCCGGTCACCGACCACGCCCTCTACATCACCATCAACGACGTGGTGATGAACGAAGGCACGCCCCAGGAACACCGCCGGCCTTTCGAGATTTTCATCAACTCCAAGAACATGGAGCACTTCCAGTGGATCGTGGCCCTCACCCGCGTGATGTCGGCCGTGTTCCGCAAGGGCGGCGACATCACGTTCCTGGTGGAGGAGCTGCAAAGCGTGTTCGACCCCAAGGGGGGCTACTTCAAGAAAGGCGGGAAGTACATTCCGAGCCTGGTGGCCGAAATCGGCGAAGTGCTGAAGGAGCACCTGCACGAAATCGGCATGCTCAAGCGGTCCGAGCATGAAACGGGACAGAAGGAATTCCTCGAAGCCAAGCGCCAGGAATACGTGGAGCGCCAGGCCAGCGCAACCGGCCAGGGCGGCACCGAATCCGGCTTCCCGGCCGGCGCCACCCTGTGCGCCAAATGTTCCACCCAGGCCGTCATCAAAATGGACGGCTGCCTCACCTGCCTCAACTGCGGCGACAGCAAGTGCGGCTGACGCCGCGAGCCGTAAATTTTGCCGGCCTCTTTCGAGAGGCCGGCATTTTATTTCGGGTGGCCCGGCTTCTTTTTCTGCTTTGACGACAGATTCCGGTGGCAGGCCCCCATGACCGCATCGGGGGTTTATAGAAAGTTTATCCATGCGGTAAGTAAACGTTGTATAACTGGATAACTTCCCTATAAATTACTGCCCGAGGAAACGGTTGCAGACCACCCAATTGCGCTGGACCCCCCAGACCCAATGGCGCGGCGGCGAAGGGGCCGGCCAGGCCGACCTGGTCCTGGCCTTCGGAGACTCGGACTATTTCCAGTCGCCCGAATGCCACCGCGATCTCAAGGTCCGGTTTCCGCAGGCCCTGATCGTGGGGTGTTCTTCCTCCGGCAACATCCAGGGCGGCGACATCTCGGACGGGGACGTGGTGGCGACCGCCGTGCGCTTTGAACGCAGCCGGGTACGGCTGTCCCAGGCCAGCGGCACCGGTTCTTCAAAATGCGGCCTGCGCGCCCTCGCCCGGCAGCTGACGGACGCCTTGCAGGCGCCGGACCTGCGGCACGTGGTGATATTTTCCGACGGACTGGACATCAATGGCAGCGAACTGGCTGAAGGCCTGGGCGGTTGCGGCGTGCCGG
The DNA here is from genome assembly GCA_021826025.1 of Pseudomonadota bacterium. Lineage (GTDB taxonomy): Bacteria > Pseudomonadota > Gammaproteobacteria > Burkholderiales > Ferrovaceae > JAKBAT01. The sequence goes on from JAKBBG010000021.1 coordinate 12,122, forward strand.
TCTCCGGCGGACTTGCGGGCGACGGCACGCGCTTCGCGCGCACCTGGGTCATGGCCGACGCCCCGGCGCGAACCGGCACCCTGGCGGCCGTGGGGTTCTATGGCGGGCTTGCCGCAACCACCGGCTGTTTTGCCGGCTGGCAGGAATTCGGGGCCGAGCGGCGCGTCACGCGCGCCGAAGGGAACGTGGTGTACACCATCGACAACCAGCCCGCGCTCGGCCTGTACAAAAAATTCCTGGCCGATCAGGCGAAGGACCTGCCCGGCAGCGGCCTGCGCTTCCCGCTGAGCATCCGTCCCACAAGGCAAGCACGGCCGGTCATACGCACCCTGCTTGGCGTGGATGAATCGGCCCAAACCCTCACCTTTGCCGGCGACGTCCCGCAGGACAGCCTGTGCCGGCTCATGAAAACCAACCTGGACGACCTCATCGAAAGCGCCGGACTTGCAGCCGCGGCGGCACGGCATGCGCCCGGAAGCGGCGGACTGTGCCTGGTCGTGAGCTGCGTCGGACGGCGCCTCGTGCTGGGACAGCTCACCGAAGAGGAAATCGACCAGGTCCGCAGCACCCTGGGACCGGAAACCGTCGTCACGGGCTTTTACTCCTACGGCGAACTCGCCCCCCTCGGCAGCGACACGCACTGCCAGCTGCACAACCAGACCATGACCCTCACCATTCTCCGCGAATAAGCCGCGACAGCCATGCATCGCCTGCTGGTCCGACAGCTGCAGCGCCACCTGGGCCGGGATTCCGTCCCCGAGGAGGCCTTGCGGCCGCTCCTCGAAGCCATCAGCACCCATTACGAGGAAGCGGAGAACGACCGCAGGCTGCTGGAAAATGCGCTGGAAGTGAATTCGCGGGAACTCACCGAAGCCAACGAGCGCCTGCGGGCCCAGGCGGAAGGGGAACGCGCGCTGCTGCGCGAAGTCATGAACTCCATCCCCGACATGATTTTCATCAAGACGCCCGAAGGGGTGTACCTGGGCTGCAACCGCGCTTTCGAAACCTACCTGGGACGGCCGGAACCGGAGATCGTGGGCCAGCGCGACCTGGACGTGCTGGACGACACGCGGGGCCCGCAGGCGCGGCGCGAAGACGCCTACGTCCTGGCCCAAAGCGCGGCGCATACCAACGAAGCCTGGGTCACCTACCCCGACGGCCGGAAAGTATGCCTGGAAATCCTGAAAACACCCTACGCCGACGCGCACGGGAAACTCCTGGGACTGATCGGCATCGGCCGCGACATCACGGAACGCAAGCGTGCCGAACAGCGCGAGCGCCTGCGCAGCCAGGCGCTGGACGAACTCGCCCGCGGAGCCTCCCTGCCCGACGTGCTGGAAACCATCGCGCTCGGCGTCGAGTCCGAACGGCCGGACATGCTGTGCACCATCCGGCTCGCGGACACGCACCACAACCAGCTGGTCATCGCCGCGGCCCCCAGCCTGCCCGACTTCTACCGCAACGCCATCGAGCGGCGCCCCATCGGCGTCGGCGTGACGTCGAGCGGCCAGGCCGCCTACACCCGCCAGATGGTGGTGGTGGAAGACATCACGACCCATCCCAACTGGGCCGCCTACAAGGACCTGGCCATCCAGGCTGGCATCTGCGCCTGCTGGTCGCAGCCCATCCTGGGCGCCACCGACCGCCTGCTGGGCACCTTCGCCATCTATTTCCGTTCGCCGCGCACGCCCGACGAGAAGGACCTGGACCTCGTCATCCATTACGCCAACATCGCCGCCATCGCCATCGAGCGCGGCGAATTCGAAGAACAGTCGCGCCTGTCCTCCCTGATCCTGCAGAACAGCGGCGAAGGGCTGGTGGTGACCGACGAGACCAACCGGATCGTGGCCATCAACCCGGCCTTTTCACGCATCACGGGCTACGGCTTCGAGGAAGTGAAAGGGCAGGATCCGCGCATGTTCAAGTCGGGCCGCCACGATGCCGCCTACTTCCAGGCCATGTGGCACGACCTCCTCACCCAGGGGCAGTGGCAGGGGGAAATCTGGGACCGGCGCAAGAACGGCGAAATCTACGCCAAGTGGCTCACCATCAACACCGTGCGCAACGAGGACGGCTCGGTGCACCGCTACGTGGCGCTGTTCTCGGACATCACCGAGAAAAAGCAGTCGGAAGAGCTGATCTGGACCCAGGCCAACTTCGACACCCTCACCGGGCTGCCCAACCGCAACATGTTCCGCGACCGCCTGTCCCAGGCCATGAAAAAAACCGCCCGTTCCCGCCTGCCGCTCGCCCTGCTGCTCATCGACCTCGACAAGTTCAAGGACGTGAACGACACCCTGGGCCATGACGTGGGAGACACCCTGCTGCAGGAGACGGCCCGGCGCATCCGCGACTGCGTGCGCGAGTCGGACACCGTGGCGCGCCTGGGTGGCGACGAGTTCGCGGTGATCGTGTCCGAACTGGGCGACAGCGGCGCCCTGGAAACCGTTTCCCGCAAGATCATCGACCAGCTGGCCAAGCCGTACCCCCTGGGCAACGAAGTGGCTTTCGTATCCGCCAGCATCGGCATCGCCCTCTACCCCAACGACGCCGCCGACATCGACACCCTGGTCAAGAACGCGGACCAGGCCATGTACGCCGCCAAGAACCAGGGCCGCAACCGCTACAGCTATTTCACCCTGTCCCTGCACGAGACGGCCCAGCGGCGCATGCGCCTGACCAACGACCTGCGCAGCGCGCTCGTCGAACGCCAGTTCCGCGTGCTCTACCAGCCCATCGTGGAAATGGCCACGGGCCGCATTCGCAAGGCGGAAGCGCTGCTGCGCTGGCAACATCCGGTGCGCGGCCTCCTGAGCCCCCTGGAGTTCATCCCGCTTGCGGAGGAAACCGGACTGATCCTGGACATCGGCAACTGGGCCTTCGGCGAAGCGGCGCGCCAGGTCTCGCGCTGGCGCAAGCGCCTCGATCCGGAATTCCAGGTGAGCGTGAACCGTTCCCCGGTTCAGTTCCACGACCAGGCGCACAACTTCGCCTGCCTGGGCGTGCTCGAAGCCCTGGGCCTGCCCGGGCGCTCGATCATTTTCGAAATCACCGAGCGGCTCCTGCTGGACGCCGAGCCGGGCGTGAGCGACATCCTCCTGCGCTTCCGCGACGCGGAAATCCAGGTGGCCATCGACGATTTCGGCACCGGCTATTCGTCGCTCTCCTACCTGCGCAAGTTCGACGTGGATTACCTCAAAATCGACCGTTCCTTCGTGGAGCATCTGGAAACCGACGCCGACAACGTGACCCTGTGCGAAGCCATCATCGTGATGGCGCACAAGCTGGGGCTCGGGGTGATCGCCGAAGGCGTCGAAACGCCGGCCCAGCGCGACATCCTGGCGGAAGCGGGCTGCGACTATGCGCAGGGGTTCCTGTTTGCCCAGCCGATTCCCCCGGAAGCCTTCGAAACCCTGGCCAAAAGGGCGCCCAGCTGCTGAGCGCAGGCACGGCCCGCCGGGCTGTCCGGCCGCCCGCGAGCCGCGGCGTCGCGAGGCTGCTAGAATGGCCGTATAACAATGACGGTCCGAAGCGTCCGAGGGGGAACCGGTTGTGGTTGGCAGCTACAACGGCCTGCTGGTCTTTTTTTCACTGATCGTCGCGATGCTGGCGTCCTACACCGCGCTCGACATGGCGAGCCGGGTGACCCGGGCGCAGGGTGCGGCGGCGCGCTGGTGGCTCGCGGGCGGCGCCAGCGCCATGGGATTCGGCATCTGGTCCATGCATTTCGTGGGCATGCTGGCGTTCAGCCTGCCCATTCCGCTGGGGTACGACCCCCTCATCACGCTGCTGTCCCTCTGCATCGCCATCGCCTCTTCCGCGTTTGCCCTGTGGATCGTCTGCCAGGAGCAGCTGCCCTGGCGTCGCCTGGGCGCCAGCGCCGTCATCATGGGCCTGGGCGTGGCCGGCATGCATTACACCGGCATGGCGGCCATGCTCATGAGCCCGCCCATCCACTACCAGCCGGCACTGCTCGTGCTCTCGGTGCTGATCGCGATCCTGGCTTCCGGAGCCGCCTTGCGCCTGGCATTCCAGCTGCGCTGGCATTCCCCCCGGGTGCGCACCTGGCGGGCCGGCGCGGCCGTCATCATGGGGTTCGCCATCGTCGGCATGCACTATACCGGCATGGCGGCCGCGGATTTTCCCAGGGGCAGCCTCTGCGGTGCGGCGGCTCCGGGCTCCCTCAGCACGGGCTGGCTTGCGGTCATCATCATCCTGGCCACCCTGGCCGTCATCAGCATCGCCCTCATCACCTCGGTGCTGGACTCCCGCCTCGAAACGCGCACCGCCCTGCTGTCGGATTCCCTGCAGGAAGCCAACCGCGAACTGAGCTACCTGGCCCTGCACGACCAGCTCACCAAGCTGCCCAACCGCATCCTGCTGGAAGACCGGCTGGCGCAGGCGATCCAGGTGGGCGAACGGGAAGGGGCCCTGTTCACCCTGATGAACATGGACATGGACGGCTTCAAGGGCATCAACGATGCGTACGGACACCAGCTGGGCGACCGCCTCCTGGTGGAAATCGCCCAACGCCTCTCGGGCACCCTGCGCGCCCAGGACACGGTGGCGCGCCTGAGCGGAGACGAGTTCATGCTGCTGGCGGGCATCGAACAGGCGGCGGACGCCGCCACCATCGCCGACAAGCTGCTTTCGGCGCTGCGCCCTCCGTTCCGGGTGGAAAGCCATGAACTGCACGTGTCCGCCAGCATCGGGATCGCGGTATACCCGGACAACGGCAACCGGGAAAGCGACCTGTTTGCCAACGCGAGCACGGCCATGCTGCACGCCAAGGAACTGGGCCGCAACACCTACTGCTTCTTCGAGTCGTCCATGAACGCCAACGTGCACGACCAGCTGCAGCTGCTGCAGGACCTGCATGCCGCCCTTGCGCGCCGGGAACTGGTGCTCTATTACCAGCCCAAGGTGGCCGCTCGCAGCGGCGCCACGATCGGCGTGGAAGCGCTGGTGCGCTGGCGGCATCCGGAACGGGGCCTGATCGCGCCGGACCAGTTCATTCCCCTGGCCGAACGCACCGGGCTCATCGTGCCCCTCGGCGAATGGGTCCTGGACGAAGCGTGCCGGCAGATGGCGCAATGGCTGCGCGAAGGGCGCAACCACTGGACCATGGCCGTCAACCTGTCGGCGCTGCAATTCAGCCACGCGAGCCTGGTGGGCACGGTGGAACAGACGCTGGCCCGCCATGCCTTGCCGGCGCACCACCTGATCCTCGAAATCACCGAATCCACCGCCATGCGCGACGTGAACGCGAGCCTGCGCATCCTGGAGCAGCTGCACCGCCTGGGCGTCAAGATCTGCATCGACGATTTCGGCACCGGCTATTCGAGCCTGCTCTACCTCAAGCGCCTGCCGGCCGACGAACTCAAGATCGACCGCGGCTTCGTGCAGGACCTCGGGCGCGACAAGGACGACGAAGCCATCGTGCGGGCCATCGTGGCCCTGGGCCAGGCCCTCGGCCTCACCGTCGTGGCGGAAGGGGTGGAAACGCGCGAGCAGCAGGACTATCTCGCGGGCCTCGGCTGCCACCTGCTGCAGGGGTACCTGCTGGGACGGCCGGTGCCGGCGCAGGACCTGCAGACCTGAAAGTTTTCCTTACAATCCGACCGAATGGCGGCGCCTGTTCTTCGCTATCATCAGGCCCATGCGACGCCGCCTCCCATTCGTGTTTGCCCTGCTCTGTACCGGCCTCGCCGGCTGCGGCACCATGGTTCCCCAACAGCTTGCGGGCAACGATTTCGCGGACGTGACGGTGCACCAGGCGCAAAGCCAGCCGGAAGTGCTGGGACTGCGCGTGCGCTGGGGCGGCAGCATCGTGCACACCATGCCGGGCAAAAAGGACACCTGCATGGAAGTGCTGAGCCGCCCCCTCGACTACCAGGCCCGCCCCGCGGAGGATGACCGCAGCGACGGCCGCTTCGTGGCCTGCCTGCCCGGCTTCTACGATCCGGAGGTGTACGCGCCCCGGCGCGAAATCACCGTCATCGGCACCCTGCAGACGCCCACCATCGGCAAGATCGGCAACCTCGACTACGTTTACCCCCGGGTGGCGACGGACACCCTCTACCTCTGGCCCAAGCAGGTGCTCCAGCCCTTCGACCCGTCCATGGATTTCGGCCCAGACCCGTTCATGTACCAGGACCCCTGGATGATGGGCCCCATGATGGGCCCCATGATGAGCCCCTGGGGCATGGACTGGTGATTCAGGCGGGAGCGGGCGGCGCCTGCCGTGCGGAGGTTTCCAGCAGCCAGGCACGAAAGACCTGCACCTTGTGAAGTCCGGCGCGATTGGGCGGCACCACCAGGTGATACCCCAGTGACGTGGGAATGGTCTGGTTGAGCAGGTGGACCAGACGTCCGGCCTTCAGATCGTCCACCACCAGGCTGTACCAGGTGAGGGTGGCGCCCAGTCCTGCGCCGGCCGCCTGCAGGGCGAGGCTCGTGTCGCCGAACCGGCGGATGCGCAAGGGCGGTCCGCCCTGCACGCCGAGCGTCGCAAGCCAGGTTCCCCAGTCCGGAAAGAAGCCGGACCCCGCATGGGATTCGTCTTCCAGCAGCGGGCTCTGCGCCAGGTCGGCGGCGGTACGGATGTCCTGCGCAAGCCCGGGCGCAGCCACCGGAATGATCGCTTCCGGCATCAGCCGCTCCACCTGCAGTCCGGGATAGTCGCCTGCGCCGAAACGGATGGCGAGGTCCACGTCCTCCAGCTGGAAGTTCACCAGGCGCTGGGTGGCGAGCAGCCGCAGCTCGATGCCCGGATGACGCTCCTGGAACGCTTCCAGGCGGGGAATCAGCCAGCGCGAAGCAAAGGCCGGCGGCGTGGACACCACCAGCGTGTTGCCCGCCCCCTGCTGGCGCACGTTCGAGACCGCGCGTTCCATCTGGTCGAAGGCGTCGGCCACCCGGGGCCAGAGTTCGCCGGCGGCGTCGCTCAAGGTCAGCCGGTGTCCGCGCCGGAACAGGGTGATTCCCAGATCCGCTTCCAGGGACTTGATGTGCTGGCTGATGGCGCCGGGGGTGACGTGCAGTTCTTCGGCGGCCCGCACGAAGGACAGGTGGCGTGCCGCCGCTTCGAAGGCGCGCAGCGCATTCAGGGATGGAAGGCGTCTTGGCATCAGTTTTTCTAAACAAACAACGGAATAAATTTCGCTTGTTCGTTATTAAACAACAAAATACATTGGATCATCCATAATTTTTCTAATGGTGATTGCCATGCCTGGAAACGCCCGGACCATCCTGCTGGTGCTGCTGGCCTCCTTTTTCTGGGGCGCGAATTTCGTGCTGGGCGGCTACGTGCTCACGGACCTGCCGCCCCTGTGGGCCGCCGCCCTGCGCTTTCTGCTCGGCGCCATCCTCATGTTCGCCTACTGCCTCTTGCAGCAGGAGCCCCTGCTGCCCCTTGTGCGTGCCCATGCGCACCGCTACGTCCTGCTCGGCGTGACGGGCATCGTGGGGTTCAACCTGTTTTTCTTTTTCGGCCTGCAGTTCACGTCCGCCAACAATGCAGCGCTCATCATGGCCACCAATCCCCTGCTCACCACGCTGCTCGCCGCCGCCCTGTTGCGCGAACAGCTTTCGGTGCGCCATCTCGCGGCGCTGCCCCTCGCCCTCCTGGGCGTCGCGGTGGTGGTCACGCAGGGCCACGGCGCCGGCACCCGCGGCCTGTCGCAGGGCGACCTGCTGATGCTGGGAGCGGACGCCTGCTGGGCGCTCTACAACGTGATGAGCCGGCGTTACATGCCGGCCCAGGGTTCGGCGCTTGCCAACACCACCTGGGTCATGGCCGCCGGCGCGCTCGTGCTGACCGCGGTCGCGATCGCAAGCGGCGAACCGCTCAGAGGGCTGGGCGCGAGTGCCGGTGGGGCGCTCGCCGCGATGGTGGTGGGCGGAACAGTGCTGGCCTACCTGTTCTGGACCACCGGGATCGCCCGCCTGGGCGCTGCGCGGGCGGCGATTTTCCTGAACCTGGTGCCGGTGGCGGCCATGGCCGTGGGGGCACTGCTGGGCCACCGGCCCACCCTCGTCCAGATCGAAGGCGGCCTGCTCGTGCTGGGCGCGGTGTCGCTCACCCTGCTGCCCCAGCGCAGGCTCGCGCGGGCGGCCTCCTAGGGCGCCGGCGGCGGCTCTCCCCCGCCGCCCAGCGCCACGAAGTACGCCGTGGTGTCCTGAAGGCGCACGGCCTGGGCCTGCAGCACCGCCAGGCGGGCCTGGTGCCACTGGGTTTTCGCGCCCAGCACCTGCAGGCCGTTGGCAAGCCCGGCCCGTTCGTTCACTTCCAGCAGACGCCAGCTCCCTTCCGCCGCAGCCTGGGCCGCTTCGGCCGCCTGCAGGGTGCGGGCATCCTGGTCCAGGGCGCGCAGCACGTCCGCCACCTGGCCGAACGCACCGAGCACGGCCTGCCGGTACAGGGCAAGGCTTTGGGCATAGCCCGCTTCGGCCGCCTCCCGGCGCGCGCGCAAGGTGCCCCCGTCAAAAATGGGCGCCGCCACGTCCGCCCCCAGGCTCCAGAAATTGCCCAGGCCCGCAAACAGGGTGCCGCTGGAGGTGCTGTACTGCCCGTAGCTCCCGCTCAGGGTAAAGCTCGGAAACTGGGCGGCCGTCGCCACCCCGATGCCCGCGCTGGCCGCATGCAGGCCTGCTTCCGCCGCGCGCACGTCCGGCCGGCGCCGCACCAGGTCGGACGGCAGGGACAGCGGCAGCCTGTCCGGCAGGGCGAGTTGGGAAAACGCGAGCGGCCGGGCCTGCCACCGGGACGGCAGCACGCCCGAGAGGGTGGCCAGCAGGTGCTCCGCCTGGTCCGCCTTGAGCTGCAGCGGCGGCAGGGTGGCCTGGGCCTGGGCGAGCTGCGCTTCCAGCGCCAGCACGGTGGCAAACGGCGCGGTCCCGGCCTGCGCCTGCGCCCGGGCCAGCGCGACCTGTTGCTGCAGGAGCGCGATCAGGGCCCGGGTTTCCTCCAGTTCCGAACCGTAGGCGGCCCGCGCGATGGCCGTGTTCACCAGGTTGCCCGACAGGGTGAGGTAGCTGCCCAGCAGCTGGGCCTGCTGCACGTCGGCCTGCGCGGCCAGCGCTTCCACGGTGCGGCGCTGGCCGCCGAACACGTCGAGGGCGTAGCTCACCGATGCGGACAGGGTGAACAGGTTGAACGTGGGGCCGGGCGAATTGCTGCCGAACAGGGCCGGGGAGAACTTTTCGCGGGAGGCGCCTGCCCCGGCGGACAGCTGCGGATAAAACACCCCATAGCCCGCTTCCAGGGCGTGCCGGCTCTGGAGCAGGCTGGCCTGGGCCGCTTCCAGGCCCGGATTGTGGGCGATTCCCTGGTCCACCAGCGCGTCCAGTTCCGCCGAACGGAAGGCGCGCCACCACCGGGCGGCGGGGCCCGCCGCGCGTTCGAACTGCTGGGCCTGTCCGCCCGCGCGCGCGGTGGCGGCGGGATCGCCTTCGGCCGTGTAGCGGTCACCGGCGGGGGCCTGCGGCGCCGTGAAGTCCGGCCCCAGCGCGCAGGCCGCGAGCAGGGTGGAAAACGCGCACAGGAGGGGAAGCGGACGCATCAGTGGTCTCCGATGTACACGTCCACCAGCTGGCCCTTGTAGAGCGTGACCCCTTCAGGCGGCCTGAACTTGAACACGAGGGGCAGGACGCGCACGTCCACGCGTTCCGTGCGCTGATTGGAGAGTTCGATCTTGGGCGACACGTAATGCTGGATGCGCACGAATTCCAGCGGCAGGTCGAGGTTGGTGCCGCGGATGAACATGCGGGCCCGCATTCTGGAAGGGTCGGGCAGGCGCTGGATCAGGATTTCGTCCACGTAGCAGCGCACCGCCAGCTCCCCGCTGCCGCTGCCCATCACGAGCGCCGGCAGCAGGGAGCCGGTGTAGCTGTCGTAGGCGCCCTGGGGCGACAGGTACCCGCCGGTGGCGGCGTTGACGGCCATCACCGTGCCGTCCACCGGCGCCTTGAGGGTGTATTTGGACAGCAGCACCCGGGCCGCCTGGTAGGCCCTGGTCGCGGCCACGGCCTGCTTTCTGGCCGCCTCCAGCGTGGCCCGGGCCACGTCCACCCCATGGCGCGCGGTGTCCAGGGCGTCGCGGCTCACCGAGCGGGCGTCGAGGTCGTGGGAGGCCTGCTGCTTGCGCCACTGGTCTTCGGCGTTGGCATAGCTTGCCTGGGCCAGATCCACCTGGGCTGCGGCGGCATCGGCCTGGGCGCGCAGCTGTTCCGTGGTGGCGCGCTGCACGCTGTCGTCGAGCAGCAGCAGGGTCGTGCCGGCGGCCACGCGGGCCCCTTCCGCCACCGGCACGGCCGTCACCGTGCCGGCCACTTCGGGGTAGATGTTGATGTTTTCGCCGCTGCCCTGCAGGCTTTCGATCAGGCCGTTGGCGTAAATGCCTTTTTCGTAGGGGTTGGACGCCGGGGCGAAGGCGGGCGGCTGCGGCTTGCCCCGGATGCCGAACAGGTAGGCGGCGGACACGGCCGCCAGCACGCCCAGGACGGCCAGAAGGAATATCGGCTTAAATTTCATGCTGCCCTCCGTTGGCGATGCGCGTGAGCCGCCCGTCTTCCATGTTCATGATGCGGTCGGCATATTCGAAAATGCGGCTGTCGTGGGTCACGATGAGGATGCAGCGCTGCGCGTTGAGGATGTGTTCCTTCACGAAGGACACGATCTTGCGTCCGGTGTCCCCGTCCAGCGACGCGGTGGGCTCGTCGAAGATCAGCAGGTCGGGCTCGCTCGCGATGGCGCGCGCGATCGCAACGCGCTGCTGTTCGCCCCCGGACAGCTTGACGGGGGGCAGCTCCGCCTTGGAGGAGAGCCCCACCACCTCGAGGTAGCCGCGCGCCCGCCTGAGCGCCTCGTCCCACGGCACCTGTTGCAGGATGAGCGGAATGGCCACGTTCTCGGCCGTGGTCAGGCGCGGAAACAGGTGGTAGTCCTGGAACACGAAACCCACCTTGTTGAGCCGGAACTCGGCGATGGCGTCGTCGGACAGCTGCCACAGGTCGGTCCCTTCCACCAGCACCTGCCCGACGTTGGGCCGCAGGATGCCGGAAATCATGCTGAGCAGCGTGGTCTTGCCGCTGCCCGAAGGCCCCACGATGTAGAGGATTTCCCCGAAGGCGGCGTCAAAGCTCACTTCGTTCACGGCGATCGTGCGCGTTTCCGCTTCCCCGAACCACTTGGTGAGCGCGACAGCCTGTAGCGCGGCGGCCATGTCACCCCCGGAAAATGTCGAACGGCTCGATCCGGATCACTTTCCGGATGCCGATGAAGCTGGAAATGGCGGCGATGATCAGCACCATGACGAAGGCCAGGGCGAGGTTCAGGTAGGTGATTTCCGCCGCGTAGTCCGGCAGCCGCAGCTTGGCCACCGTCATGAGCGCGGTGGCGAGCCCCACGCCCAGCCCGTAGGCGGTGAGCGCCGTGAACGTGGCCTGGAACAGGATCATGGACACGAGCTCCCGGCCCTTGGCGCCGATGGCCTTGAGCGCCCCGAACTTCTCCAGGTTTTCCAGGATGAAGGTGTAGAAGGTCTGGGCCGAAATGGACAGCCCCACGGCGAAACTGATGACGGTCATGAGCAGCACGTTGGTGCCGAGCCCGGTCTGGTAAATGTAGAAGTCGGACACCTTCTGCACGAACTGCGCTTCGGTGAGCGCCTGATAACCCAGTTTGGCGACGTCGGCCTGGATGCGGGGAATGTCGGCCTCGCTTTTGGGCTCCACCAGGATGAACGCCGCCGTGAAGCGCGTGGAAGGAATGTAGGAGACGGCGCGGCTGTAGGTGGTGTAGAGGGTGGGAATGCCGAACAGGCCGGAGGTGGTGACGCGCGCGATGCCCACGATTTTGCCGCGATGGTCGTTGATTTCGAATTCGGAACCCAGGCGCGGGCTGCCGAGCTTGGAAAACTCGGCGTCCTTCACCACCACGAACGCGTTTTCGCCGTAGATGTCGCGGATGTTGCCTTCCAGCAGTTCCGGCCGTCCGTACAGGCTCGTATCGTCCAGGCCAATGACCGTGGTGGCCTGGTAGGTGCCGCCGCGCAGTTTCACCAGGGCCACGGAAGAATACAGGGGTACGGCGTATTTCACGCCGGGAATGCTGCGCGCGGCATCGAGCACGTAGTCGGGCATGGGAATGCTGCTCGCCACGTTGTTGACGGCGGGGTCCATGATCCAGACCCGTGCGCCCACGTTGAGCACCG
>JAKBBG010000088.1 GCA_021826025.1 Pseudomonadota bacterium
GTGGCCTTGTCGGATTCGAGCGTCACCAGAGGGTCTTCAGCCTTGACCTTGTCCCCGGCTTTCACCATGATTTCGATGATGGGAATATTCTTGAAATCCCCGATGTCCGGGACCTTTACTTCTGTGGCCATACTGGTTTCCCCTGTAGGAGCAGCGATTAGCGGCTGTTATTCTGATAAAGTGATCCATGGAGCGGGATCTGTCCGTCCCATGAGTCCGGCTGCAAATTTTATCATGCCCATTCGGCGTGTTGACCGGACATTTTTCTGAGCCCTTAGCCTTCCGCCCCGGTTTGACCAAATGAAACGTCCAATTTTTAAACTGATCGCGCTGATCGTCCTGCTCTTCGTCGTGTGGGAAGGGATTTCCATCTATCACAGCCTCAACTACTGGAAGCACGGTTCGGGCCAGTCGGAAGGGGCTGCCAGCATCGCCCATTCGCCCATCCTGGACCTGACCCTGCCCGACCTTCACCGCCGGACGCAATCCATGCGCCAGTGGGAAGGCCGCGTGCTGGTCGTGAATTTCTGGGCCTCCTGGTGCGAACCGTGCAAGGACGAAATGCCCATGCTGCGGCACCTCCAGGCTGCCTGGCCTTCCGATCAGGTCCGCTTCATCGGCATCGGGATTGACGAGCCTGAAGCCGTCGAAGCCTATCTGCGGCTCCAGCCCATGAACTACCCCATGCTGCTGGGCACCCAGGCGACGCTCGACCTGACGGCGCCGTACGGCAACCGGCAGTCGGGCATCCCCTTCACCCTGGTGTTCGACCCGGCAGGCCGGGTCGTCCTGCGGAAGCTGGGACGGGTCAGCGAACCCGAACTGCGTTCGGCCATCGTCACAGCCACCCGCGTTCTGCAAAGCTGACCAGTTCCTGGCCGGCCACGATGAAGTGGTCCAGGACTTTGATGTCCATCAGCGCCAGGGCTTTCTGCAACGTGTCGGTCAGCTGCCGGTCTGCGGCGCTCGCCGTGGCGAGGCCGGAGGGATGGTTGTGGGCAAAAATCACTCCCGCGGCATTGTGTTGCATGGCGCACTTCACGATTTCCCTGGGGTACACGGCCGTCTGCGTCAGCGTCCCCCGGAACAGCTCTTCGGCGCAGATCAGGCGGTTTTGGGCATCCAGGCAAAGCACCATGAAGGATTCGTGTTCGCGACGCACGTAGCTGATGCGAAGGTAATCCCGCACCGCAGCCGGCTCGGACAAAAGGCTCCTTTGCTGCATGGATTCGTGCAGTCCCCGGATCAGCAGCTCGCGCGCGGCCGCGCATTTTTTCTGAAGGGTTCCGGCCGTTCCGTCAAACAGGGGGGTGAGGGAGTGACGGTAGGCGGAATAGTCGCCGCGGGCCCCGAAAATCAGACTCAGCAATTCCGGATTGGAAAGGTGCTGCAGGGAAAGTTTCATGGGCGGGGAAAGAAGCGACGGCGAAGCGCCCATTATCTTCTCTCAAAAAAGGCCTTCCCTCAGGAGAAGGCCTAATCCGCTGCACTGCAGGCCGAAGGGGGCCTGCGGCGGGAATTCTGGTCGGGGCGAGAGGATTCGAACCTCCGACCACCTGCACCCCATGCAGGTACGCTACCAGGCTGCGCTACGCCCCGAATTTTCAATTATGCCATAAAAGATTCAGTCGGAGAGCAAGGCGATGATCGCTTGCAACTCTTTCTTGAACGACTCGGGGATCTTTTGGACCGACTTGATCGTCGGTTCCGTCAATTGGCGGATGGCCGCCTTTTCTTCCGGGGAGGACAGCACGTGACGGGCGCCGTTGATGGTGAACCCGCGATCGTAAAGCAGGCTGCGGATGTGCCGGATCAGCATGACTTCGTGCGGCTGGTAGTAGCGGCGGTTGCCGCGCCGCTTGACCGGCTTGAGCTGGGAAAATTCCTGCTCCCAGTAGCGCAGGACATGGGGTTTGACGGCACACAGCTCCCCTACTTCACCGATGGTGAAGTAGCGTTTGGACGGGATCGGAGGCAGCCCGTCTTCAGGCAGGTTCTGCGTTGCCACTGTGCTTCTCCACCAGAGACTTGAGCTTCTGGCTGGCATGGAAGGTGACGACGCGGCGGGCGGAAATCGGGATTTCCTCCCCGGTCTTGGGATTGCGCCCGGGACGCTGGGGTTTGGTGCGGAGTTGGAAATTGCCGAATCCGGACAGCTTGACGCTGTCGCCATTGGCGAGCGCAGTCCGGATTTCCTCAAAAAACGTATCCACCAGGTCTTTGGCTTCCCTTTTGTTCAGACCCACTTTTTCAAACAGCAAATCAGAAAGTTCAGCTTTGGTGAGTGTCATGGATGCTCCGTTATCTCAACTCCGCATTGAAACGGTTCTGCAGCACTTTCAGCAGCGCGGCAACGCAGGATTCGAGATCCGCCTCCGTCAACGTCCTTTCAGTATCTTGCATAACTATACGGAAAGCAAGGCTTTTTTTGCCAGGCGGTACACCAGAACCCTGATACAAGTCAAATAGGGACAGTTCCGAGACGGTCGGCCAGGCCACCCCTTGCAAGGCCGTGAGCAGTTCCCCCACCGGCACGTTTTCCGGAACCAGGACGGCCAGGTCGCGGCGGGCGGGCTGGAAGCGCGAAGGCTCGTGGTATCGGGGCAGCGTTTGGGCCAGCAGCGGTTCAAGATCCAGCTCGAACAACAGGGGAGCCCTGGGAAATTCGTACCGGCCCACCAGCTTCGGATGCAGTTCACCCAGCCATCCCACCGGCCGGTCCTCCAGGAAAACCTGTGCGGCGCGCCCCGGATGAAGCGCAGGATGGTCTTGCAACGGGGAGAAGCGCATGGCGGGGTGCGGGATCAGGGCTTCCACGTCGGACTTCAGGTCAAAAAAGTCCGCCTGGACATCCCCGCTGCCCCATTGTTCAGGCAGCCGCAGGCCATAGGCCAGCCCGCCGATGCGCTTGGGCTGGGAATAGCCCGCAGAATCCCTGGAAAAACAACGGCCGATCTCGAAAATCCTGACGCGCTCCTGCTTTCTGCTCAGGTTGGAACGCAGGGTCGTGAGCAGGCCACCCGCCAGGGTGGAACGCATCACCGAATACTGGGCGGCAATCGGGTTGAGCAGCGACACGGTTGACGGTTCCGCCGAAAGCGCCTGCTCCTCGGCCTGGTCGACGAAGCTGTATGTCACCACTTCCTGGTATTCGCGGCCCACCAGCAACCGGGCCAAAACGCTTTCTCCGCGCTGGCGTTCCGGAGATGCAAGCATCCTGAGCGATCCGCTGGGCGGAAGCGCAGGGATGGCATCGTACCCGTGAAGCCGCGCCACTTCTTCGATGAAGTCCGCCTCGATTGCCAGGTCGAAACGGTAGCTCGGCGGCTGGACCTTCAGCCCGTCAGGAGCTGATTCTGCATGCAATTCAAGGCGTTCAAGAAGACTTTTGATCAACGCATCAGGCAGGTCGAGCCCGAGGATGCGGCGCACGCGCGCCGGACGCACGATCACCGGACGGCGTTCCGGCAAGGAGGCAGTGCATTCCACGATCGGGCCCGCTTCGCCGCCGCACAGGGAAATCAGCAGGTGGGAGGCCCGCTCCAGGGCATCGCGGGTGGCCGAAAAATCCACGCCGCGCTCGAAGCGGTAGGCGGAATCGGAGCTGAGGGCAAGCCTTCGGGCACGCCCGGCGATGGCCGACGGTGCGAAAAAGGCGCTTTCCAGAAAGAGCTGGCGGCTTGCCGGGGTCACGGCCGAATCCTTTCCGCCCATCACTCCGGCCAATGCCACCGGACCGGAGTCGTCGGCGATCACCAGCATGTCCGGTTCCAGCGCCGCAACCTGCTCGTTGAGGAGCGTGATGGCTTCGCCGCTGCGGGCCCAGCGCACCGTGATGTCGCCCTTAAGGTGGGTTGCGTCGAACGCATGCAGCGGTTGACCCAGTTCGAGCAGCACATAGTTGGTCACGTCCACCGCCAGCCCGCGCGAGCGCAGCCCGGAACGGGTGAGGCGGCGCACCATCCATTCCGGCGTGGGCCGGCCCGGGTGGTCAAGGCGCAGCGAGCGGCCCAGGTAGCGCGGGCAGGCTTCGGCCGCTTCGACGCGGACGGCGACGGCGGCCCCCCCCGGCGTCACAGCCACCGGGGCGACCGGCACGGCCTTGCGCCGGGCGCCGGTGACCGCTGCCACTTCCCGGGCCACTCCCTGAATGCTCAGGCAGTCGGCCCGATTGGGCGTGAGCTTGAGCGTGAACAGGCGGTCGTCCAGGTCGAGCCAGGCGCGCAAATCCGTGCCCGGCACTGCCTCTGGCGAAAGCACCAGCAGACCGTCGCCCGTTTCGGGCAAGCCAAGCTCCTTCTCGGAGCACATCATGCCGCTGGATTCGATCCCACGGACTTTCGCCGCCTTGATCTGCAGGCCTCCGGGAAGCTTGGCGCCCACGAGTGCGCAGGGGGCCTTCATGCCCACGGTCACGTTCGGCGCGCCGCAGACGATCTGCAGCGGCTGCGCCTGGCCCGCGTCCACCGTGAGCAGCTTGAGCCGGTCCGCCTGGGGATGTTTTTCAGCCGTCAGGACCTGGCCCACCACCACGCCGTCAAAAGGGGGAGCAACCGCCTCCAGCGCTTCCACCTCAAGTCCCGCCATGGTGAGGGCATGGGCCAGCGCAGTGCTGTCGAGGTCGGGGTCTACCAGGTCACGCAGCCAGGATTCTGAAAATTTCATTTAATTTAACGAAATTGTTGTAGAAATCTCAGGTCGTTTTCAAAAAACACGCGTAAGTCATTGACTCCATAGCGTAACATAGCGAGTCTTTCGACGCCGAG
>JAKBBG010000089.1 GCA_021826025.1 Pseudomonadota bacterium
GGAATTTGCGGACATGCACGACGTGGGGGACGCGCTGGTGCATGCGGGGTTTTCCGATCCGGTCATGGACCGGGAAGACCTGACCGTGACGTACCCCGGACTGTCCGCCCTGCTGCGCGACCTGCGCCTGCTGGGCGGCGTCAACACCCTCCCCGGGCGGCGCAGGGGCCTGACCGGACGGCGGCGCTGGCGCTCCCTGGAAACCGCCTACGAGCGCCTGCGCACCGCCACAGGCCTGCCGGCCACCTTCGAAATCGTCTATGGGCACGCCTGGAAACCCGCCCGGCGCGCCATGCCGGACGGACGCCCGATCATCGGCTTGACCCCGGCCTGACGGCCTTTCAGTACATGGGCTTCTTTTCTGCGTGGCTGTAGGTGTCGATGCCGGCCAGGATTTCCGCCTTGGCCTCTTCCTGTCCCACCCAGCCGTCGATCCGCACCCATTTGCCGGGCTCGAGATCCTTGTAATGTTCGAAAAAGTGGGCGATCTGGTTGAGGGTCAGTTCCGGCAAATCCCGCGGACTCTGGATGGTGCGGTAGATGTTGCACAGCTTGTCCACGGGCACCGCCAGCAGCTTGGCGTCGCCTCCCGCCTCGTCCGTCATCTTGAGCATTCCGATCGGCCGGCAACGAACCACCACGCCCGTGATGAGGGGAATCGGGGTGAGCACCAGAACGTCCACCGGATCGCCGTCGGATGAGAGGGTTTTCGGAATGTACCCGTAGTTGCAGGGGTAATGCATGGCCGTGGACATGAAGCGGTCGACGAACATCGCGCCGGTTTCCTTGTCCAGTTCGTACTTGATGGGTTCCCCGTTCATCGGGATTTCGATGATCACGTTGAAATCGTTGGGAATGTCGCGCCCTGCCGGCACTCGATCGAGGTTCATAGCCCGCGTCCTGATTGTGAAATGAAAAACCGGGCGCCATTATAGCGCTGCTGCGCCGCTCCCGCTTCTGATAAACTGGATGACCCCTTTTTCTTGTGCGCGGTTTGCCGGGCAAGTCGCAAGGAATCTGTTCATGCATGTCGTCGTTCTGGGTTCGGGCATCCTGGGTGTCAGCAGCGCCTGGTACCTGCGCCAGGAAGGCCACGAAGTCACCGTGGTGGACCGCCAGCCCGAAGCCGCGCTTGAAACCAGTTTCGCCAACGGCAGCCAGCTGTCGGTGGGACATGTGGAGCCGTGGGCCAGCCTTGAAACCCTGCCGCAGCTCTGGCAGTGGGGTTTCAGCGAAAACGCCCCGGTCCTGTTCCGCCTGCGCGCCGACCTGCCCCAGTGGCAATGGGGCGCCCGCTTCTTCCTGGAGTGCTGGCCGTCGAGGAACCGGCGCAACCTGCGCGAACTGCTGAACCTCGGGATGTACAGCCGGGCGGCCATGCACGACCTGCGCGCACGCACCGGCATCGCCTTCCAGGCCCTCGATCGCGGCATCCTCAACCTCTATGCCACCCCGGAAGAGTGGGAGCGCGGCAGCCGGGCTGCCGCCGAAATCACGCGCCTGGGCTATCCGCGCCACCGGGTCACGCGCGCCCAGGCGCTGCGGATCGAACCGGCCCTGGCCGAAACGCGTGCAACCTGGGTCGGCGCCACCTACACGCCGGGGGACGGGACCGGCGATGCGCACCTGTGGACCCGGGCGCTGGCCGAAAAATGCCGGCTTGCCGGCGTCGCCTTCCGCTTCAACCAGACAGTGGAAGGCCTCTGTGTGAACGGGGGCCGTGTCACCGGCGTGCGCCTGAACGGCCTGGAGGTCCCGCTGGCTGCCGACGCCGTGGTGGCGGCGCTGGGCAGTTACACGCCCCTGCTGTTGCGGCCGCACGGCATCCGCATTCCCGTCTACCCGGTCAAAGGCTATTCGGCCACGGTTCCGCTGGTCCGCCCGGATGCGGCCCCCCAGGTCAGCATCACCGACGATGCCTGGAAAATGGTGTTCAGCCGGCTGGGAGACACCCTGCGCATCGCGGGAACGGCGGAATTCAACGGCTACGACACGAGCCTCAATCCGGCCCGCTGCAACGCCCTGCTCGAGCGGGCGCGCGCCCTCTTCCCCGAAGCGGCGGACTATGGCCGGCCGACCTTCTGGGCGGGACTGCGTCCGGCCACGCCTTCCAACCGTCCGCTCATCGGGCGCACGCGCATTGCCAACCTGTTCCTCAACACGGGACACGGCACGCTCGGCTGGACCACCGGCTGCGGCAGCGGCAAGGCGCTGGCCGCGCTGGTTTCGGGACGACGCCCCGAAGTGGACTTCAGTTTTTCAGGGCTTTGAACAGGAAAGGCAGGCTGCGGTCCAGCCGGTAGTCGATGCCCGAATGGGTGTCGTCGAACTCTTCATAGCGGTGGGGAACGCCCGCGCGGTGCAATGCCTGGGACAGCTGCCGGCTGCCGAAGTGGATGTGATACTGGTCGCGCCAGCCGCAGTCGATGAACAGGGCCTTGAGGGATTTGAGCGCAGGGACATGCCCCGCCACGAGATGAATCGGATCCTGGGCGAGCCAGCGGGCCCAGCGGCCGGGAATGAGCGCGCCCGAGTCCAGGTGGAACGGCAGCCTGAAACCGTTGGGCGCGCGCGGATCGGGATCGTAGCTTGCCGCCATGCACAGGTTCATGAGGGCGTGGGTTTCCGCAAACGCGGGTTTGCTTGCGCCCCAGACATGTTCCAGGAAACGGCGCACCCGGCCGTCGTCCAGGCCCTTTTCAAGCCCCCGGGCGCTGCTCGCCCGAACGGGGCCTGGCCTGGACTGGGGCCTGCGGTAGCGGGCCAGCACGTTCAGGGTATTGGGCCAGTCGCTGCGATAAACGAAGTCGAAGTAGGCATCGCCGGAATGGTTGGCCACGCCGCCCCAGACGTGGGGATATTTCATGCCATGCACGATCGCCCCGTAGCCTCCCGAGGATTTCCCGAACACGCCCCGGTGTTCGCGCGAGGCCAGGGTGCGGAACTCGCGGTCGATGAACGGCACGATTTCGCGCGTCAGGTAGTCGGCATAGCGGCCGATGGCGCTGGAATTGATGTACTGCGTGCCGCCCAGGGCCGTGAAACAGTCGGGAAACACCAGGATCACGGGACCCATGGCTTTTTCATGGATCAGGCGCGCCGCACGCTCCGGAACGTTTTCGTCGAAGGGCTTCCAGCCCACGCGTGCGCTGCCGGCGCCCAGATAGCCGGCCAGGTCGTAGAACACGGGGAAACGGCGGTTTTTGAAGGCAGGCTGGTCGTACTGGGGCGGAAGCCACACCGGGAAACGGCGCTGCGCAGGATCCCCGAGGGGGTTGTCCGCCAGCACGCGGGAATGGTGCTCCACCCACACCAGGCGCCCTTCCGCCCCCTGGGGCCGTTTGAGCGCCATGGCGTGCCGTTCCGGTCAGCCCGTGACGCGGCGACGGTATTCGCCGGTGGTGGTGTCGATTTCGATCCGGTCGCCCGTCTCGCAGAAAAGCGGAACGGCGATGGTGAAGCCGTTTTTCAGGCGCGCGGGCTTCAGCACTTTGCCTGACGTGTCGCCGCGCACGGCCGGTTCCGTGTACTCGATTTCCCGCACCAGCGAGCTTGGCAGTTCCACGGATATGGGGCGCCCGTCATACAGCGTGATTTCCCCGGGCATTCCGTCCTCGAGGTAATTGAGCGCGTCGCCCAGGCTTTCCTTGTCCATCTCGTACTGGTTGTACTCGCCGTCCATGAACACGTAGGAAGGGTCCGCGTAGTAGGAAAAGGTCACTTCCTTGCGCTCGAGAATGACCTGGTCGAGCTTGTCGTCGGCCTTGTAGACCACCTCGCTCGCCGCACTCGTCAGCAGGTTCCTGAGTTTCATCTTGACGACCGCCGCGCTGCGGCCGCCCTTGTTGTACTCGGTCTTCTGGATGACCATGGGGTCCTTGCCCACCATGATCACGTTGCCGGAGCGAAGTTCTTGTGCCTGTTTCATGTCGCCTGATCCCCGAAGGAATAAAAATTAACTGTAAATTATAACAATTTCCGGGCAAATTCCGCAAGATTGCCCGCCAGATCCGGACCGGTGGCAAGCGCCGCCGCCCAGTTCCCGGCATGGGCGGACCAGGCAGGCCAGTCGCCGGACAAGGCTTCCCAGGCGCCGCCCAGGGGGCCGTCTCCGTTCCAGGCCAGGAACAGGTCATGGACCCGCCGCGCGAGGGGAGGTTCAAGTCCGTCCAGGTATTTTTGAAGGAAGGCCTCGAGCTTGATGCGATGCGCCCCGCCCGGCTGCGGGTAGATGTGCCAGGCCATGGGTTGCGCCGCCCACTGGGCGCGAACGAAGGAATCTTCCCCGCGCACGAAGTTGAAATCGGCGGCCCACAGGAGGGGGTCGTAGTCCACCTGGTCGCGGAAGGGCACCCAGGCAAAGGTGAGCGTCCCCAGAACCGCACGCGCCGCGCCCGGTGCCCGCCCCGCATGGTGGGCGGCCCGCAGGGCCAGCGGCGTCCCTTCGGGCACGAGGCAGCGGACGGCTTCCCTGCCGGCACTCCACGCCTCGAAAAGATCGTGCACCTGGACGGTGTCGTATCCGAACAGCGTCACCACGCGCTCCCCCGAAACCGGCGGCGGCAGTTCCAGGCCGGCCCAGAAACGGTCGCGCGCCTGCGGCGATCTGCGGAAGGCGTCGCGCGCGTCGAGCAGCCCCTTTTCCCGCAGCAGCCCCCCGGTGCCTTCCCCGAAACCCGGAAAAAAGAAATAGCGGGTCAGGGGGTAGTGCGGGTGGGGGGAAGGCAG
>JAKBBG010000090.1 GCA_021826025.1 Pseudomonadota bacterium
CTGGCGGTAGCTGCGGATTTCGCGTCGCGCGATGTCCGAAATGACTTCTTCGTGGGTGGGGCCGAAACAGAAATCCCGGTCATGCCGGTCCTTGATTTTCAGCATTTGGGGGCCGAATTTTTCCCAGCGTCCGGTTTCCTGCCACAGTTCGGCCGGTATCACGGCGGGCATGAGCACTTCGACGGCGCCGCTGCGGTCCATTTCTTCCCGGACCACAGCCTCCACCTTGCGCAACGCCCGCAGTCCCAGGGGCATCCAGGTATAGAGGCCGCTGCCAAGCCGGCGGATGTACCCGGCGCGCAGCATGAGGCGGTGGCTGACCAGTTCGGCCTCGGCCGGCGCTTCCTTGAGGGTGGAAATGAAAAAGCGGGAAAGGCGCATGGGGCTGTCGAAAAAGAAAAAGGAAACCGCGATTTTAGCCCAGTTCCGCCGAACTCCGGCACTCCATAATGGGCTCCTCGCAGGGGAGGGCATGTGAAACTGCCGAAAATTCTGGGAATCCTGGGCGCCGCACTGTCACTGGGCGCATGCGTGGGCAACGGCTGGTCCGTCTCCGACACGTCCGCCGGGGCAGGCGGCGCAGGGCGGAGCGCGGGCGAGCCGGGCCCCGGACGCGACGAACGCAACCGACCCCCGGTGCCGTCGCCGATGCACCCGGTGGCTCTCGTCGAAGTGCATTCCGAAGTGGCGTTGCAACTGCTGGTGAAAGGGAAAAAAATCCCCCTGCATGCTCCGGAAGATTTCCGGCTGCAATCCCGCAGGCTCGACAAGAAGGGCGAGCTGCGCCGTTCGGACTGGGTTTTCGTGGGCTACGGGCTCACGGTTTCCGCATTGGGCTGGGACCATTACCGGAATGCCGACGTGCGCGGGAAGACCGTCGTGATGCTGGCCGGAGCCCCCCCCATTCCGGACGGCGCCGCGGTATCGTCAGCGGAAGCCCTGGCGCATCCCCTCGGGCGCAGCCTCGGTCACTGGCGCGGCAAGTTCGAGAACGCGCGGCGCCATGGCGCCGCGGCCGCCATCATCGTCGCGCAGGCCGGAAAGGGCGGTCTTGCACCGGGCGAGACGCCCGAAGATTTCGACGGGGTGATGGCAAACCTGGGCAGTGACGCACCGGATCCGCTGGCCGTGTTCGGCTGGGTGCCGGAAGACCGGCTGGCCGGGTGGCTCAAGCGGGCGGGGTTGCGCTGGGAAACCTTGCGCAAGCGGGCAGCTGCTGCGGATTTCGTTCCGGTGCCACTGCCCGTGCAGGGCAATTTCCAGTGGGCCAACCGGTGGCGGGAGCTGGAGCTCTCCGTTCCCCAGTAGGGGTCAGCCCAGCGTGACCAGGTTGTCGCGGTGGATCAGCTCTTCGTCGTCCACGTAACCCAGCACGGCTTCGATGCCCTCGGAGGGGGTCTTCAGGATTTTCGACGTTTCGGCAGCGCCGTAATTGATCAGTCCACGCGCCACTTCCCGCCCCTCCTGGTCCAGGCAGCGCACCAGTTCACCCCGTTCGAATTCGCCGGAGACCGCGATCACGCCGATGGGCAAAAGGCTTTTTCCATCCTGGCGCAGGGCCCGCACCGCTCCGGAGTCCAGCGTGATTTCCCCGCGGACCTGGAGATGGTCTGCAAGCCATTGCTTGCGCGCCGTCAGGGTGGGGGTTTGGGCGGTCAGCTGGGTACCGATGGCTTCGCCGGCCGCCAGCCGTTCCAGTATCCGGGGTTCGCGTCCGGATGCGATCACCGTATGGGCACCGCTGCGGGCAGCGCGTTTGGCTGCCGTGATTTTGGTGATCATCCCGCCCCGGCCCAGCATGCTGCCCGCGCCGCCAGCCATGGCTTCCAGGGCCGGATCGCCGGCACGGGCCTCCCCGACCAGGGTCGCTGCCGGGTCGCGTCGGGGGTCCGCCGTGAACAGGCCGGGCTGGTCGGTCAGGATGACGAGGCCGTCGGCGTCGATCAGGTTGGTCACCAGGGCACCCAAGGTGTCGTTGTCGCCCACCCGGATTTCGTCGGTGGCCACGGTGTCGTTTTCGTTGATGATGGGCACCACCCCCCACGTGAGCAGCGTCGTGACGGTCGAACGCGCATTGAGGTAGCGTTTGCGGGCCGACAGGTCCTCGTGGGTCAGCAGGATCTGGGCTGTGCGGATCCCATGCTGTGAAAAGCAGGACTCCCACACCTGGGCAAGGCCCATCTGGCCGACGGCGGCGGCAGCCTGGAGCAGGTGCAGGGCCTTGGGACGTTCGGCGAGCCCCAGGCGCTGCATGCCCGCCGCCACGGCTCCCGAGGAGACCAGGACCACTTCCTTGCCCAGGCGGCGCAGCGCGGCAATCTGGGCCACCCAGCCCTGGATGGCCTGCTGGTCGAGGCCGCGGCCATCGTTCGTGAGCAGGCTGCTGCCGATTTTGATCACGAGGCGGCGCGAGACCCCGACGAACGAATTCACGGGGCGCTCTCCGCTTCGGGCGGCTGGGAGCGCAAGGATTCAATGGTTTCCATGATGGCGTAGCATACCTCGCGGCAGCCTTCGCCCGTCAAGGCGGAAATCTCGAAAATGCGGGCCTGGGGCCCCAGGTCCGTTTCGAACAGCCGGCGCACGGCGGCCCGGTTTTCGGCGTCGAGCATGTCGGCCTTGTTGAGCACGATCCAGCGCGGCTTGCGGTACAGGGCCTCGTCGTACTTGCGCAGTTCCGCCACCAGGGCATGGGCCTGGTCCAGCAGGTTCACGGCATCGTCGAGGGGTGCGCTGTCCACGATGTGCAGCAGCAGGGTGGTGCGTGCCAGATGGCGCAGGAACTGGTGTCCCAGCCCCGCCCCTTCGGCGGCGCCTTCGATCAGGCCGGGAATGTCGGCGATCACGAAGCTGCGGGCATCGTCCACGCGTACCACGCCGAGATTGGGATGCAGGGTGGTGAACGGGTAGTCCGCCACCTTGGGCCGCGCAGCGGAAACCGCGCGGATGAAGGTGGATTTTCCGGCGTTGGGGTACCCCAGCAGGCCCACGTCCGCCAGCACCTTGAGCTCCAGGCGCAGCTCGCGCGACTCCCCGGGCTCGCCCCGGGTGAACTGGCGCGGCGTGCGGTTGGTGCTGGATTTGAAGTGCAGGTTGCCAAGCCCGCCCTGGCCGCCTCGGGCCAACAGTGCCTTTTCTTCGTGACGGGTGAGGTCCGCGACGGTCGCGCCGGTTTCCGCATCGGTGATGAGCGTGCCCACCGGCACGCGCAGCAGGATGTCGTCGGCCCCTTTGCCGTTGCAGTCCGACCCGCGTCCCGGCTCGCCGTTCTTCGCCCGATGGATGCGCGCGTAGCGGTAGTCCACCAGGGTGTTGATGTTGCGGTCCGCCACGGCCCAGATGCTGCCGCCGCGTCCGCCGTCACCGCCGTCTGGCCCGCCTTTGGGGATGTACTTTTCCCGGCGGAAACTGGCCGAGCCGTCCCCGCCCTTGCCGGCATGGACCTGAATGGTGGCTTCGTCGATGAACTTCATTCAAATAAAAAAGCCCTATCGGCAGATAGGGCTTTCCTGAAAGGAGGGGAGCCCTCAGGCCGCCTGGGTCACGGGCTCGATCGTGACGATCTTGTCCTGCAGCGGGCCCTTGTTGCGGAAGGCCACGCGTCCGTCCACCTTTGCGAACAGGGTGTGGTCCTTGCCCATGCCCACATTGGGGCCGGGATGGATGCGGGTGCCGCGCTGGCGCACGATGATGCTGCCGGCCGAGACCAGCTGTCCGCCGTAGGCCTTGATGCCCAGACGTTTCGATTCGGAGTCGCGTCCGTTGCGGGAACTCCCGCCTGCCTTTTTATGTGCCATGGCTTAACCTCAACCTGCAGTGATGGTGTCGATTTGCACTTCGGTGAACCCCTGGCGGTGTCCCTGGTGCTTCTGGTAATGCTTGCGCCGGCGCATCTTGAAGATCTTGACCTTGTCGTGCCGGCCATGGGCCAGAACCGTGGCGGTCACTTTGGCGCCGCTGACCAGCGGACGGCCGAACGTGACGGCGTCGCCGTCAGAGACCATGAGCACCTGGTCCAGCTGGACCAGGGCGCCCACTTCCGCGGGAATGAGTTCGATTTTCAGTTTTTCGCCGGACTGGACGCGGTATTGCTTCCCGCCGGTTTTGATTACAGCGTACATGACGACGCTCCCTGCCTGTTCAAATCAATGAATCCGCAACTATACCTTCTCCGGGTCGACGTTGTCAAAACCGATCAACAGGTTACCGCTCAGTGGCGGCCGCGTTGACAGAGCCCGCCGGCAATCCCTACCATTGGGCATCCCAACCC
Source organism: Pseudomonadota bacterium (assembly GCA_021826025.1). Classification (GTDB taxonomy): domain Bacteria; phylum Pseudomonadota; class Gammaproteobacteria; order Burkholderiales; family Ferrovaceae; genus JAKBAT01. Next base: position 4,271 of record JAKBBG010000090.1, read on the forward strand.
GAGATCCGTGCAGGTGTCCGATTCCGTGAGCTTTGACCAAATCCGCCGGCTAATCGATGGGGACATGGCGGCCGTGGACCGCGTCATCCGCGAACAGCTTCATTCCGACGTCGTTCTGGTGCGCCAGGTTTCCGAGTACATCATTCACAGCGGAGGCAAGCGCCTGCGGCCGGCCCTTACGGTGCTGTCTTCGAAAGCGCTGGGCTACGAAGGCCTGCATCACCATACGCTGGCCGCCGTGGTGGAATTCATCCACACCGCCACCCTGTTGCATGACGACGTGGTGGACAAGTCCGAAATGCGCCGCGGCAAGAAGACGGCCAACGAACTGTTCGGCAATGCCGCCAGCGTCCTGGTGGGCGATTTCGTCTATTCGCGGGCCTTCCAGATGATGGTGTCCGTGAACGACATGCGGGTCATGCGCGTGCTGGCCGACGCCACCAACGTCATCGC
>JAKBBG010000091.1 GCA_021826025.1 Pseudomonadota bacterium
CATCCGCCAATCGAACCCGCCCCCGGCCGCTATGTCCGGGCGCGCATCTGATCGCCATATCCGATACGGGAGGAAACGTCATGCAAAAAAGGGTGGTGCTGGTCACGGGAGGAATGGGGGGGCTCGGCGAATCGATTTGCGTCAAATTGGCCGACCTGGGCTATGTGGTCGTGACCACATATTCCCATGGCAACAAGTCGGCTGATGCGTGGCTGGCAGGCATGAAATCGCGCGGATACCACTTCCACGCTTACCCGGTGGACGTTTCAGACGCCGAAGACTGCGGGCGCATGGCCGGACAGGTGGCCGCCGACGTGGGGCCTGTGGACGTGCTGGTGAACAACGCGGGTATCACGCGCGACATGACCTTCAAGAAAATGACCAAGGTCGATTGGGACGCCGTCATCAACACCAATCTCAACAGCGTGTTCAACATGACCAAACCGTTCATCGACGGCATGGTGGACCGGGGATGGGGCCGCGTCATCAATGTGTCGTCCGTGAACGGGCAGAAAGGGGCGTTCGGGCAAACCAACTATGCGGCGGCCAAGGCCGGCATGCACGGGTTCACGAAAGCGCTCGCCTTGGAGGTGGCTCGCAAAGGCGTCACGGTCAACACCATCTCCCCGGGCTACATCGGCACTAAAATGGTGACCGCGATTCCGAAAGACATCCTCGAAGCCAAGATACTGCCCCAGATACCTGTGGGCCGGCTTGGCAAGCCGGAGGAAGTGGCGGGCCTCATCGTCTACCTGGCTTCAGAGGAGGCAGCCTTCATCACGGGGGCCAACATTTCCATCAATGGCGGCCAGCACATGTTTTAAAAAAAAACCCCACGATGCGAGTCGTGGGGTTGAAGCCTTTATCGAAAGGGAACCTTTGCAATAAAGGAGGAGGAGAGGGTACCGGGCCGATAGGCTGCCTCAGGCTGCGGGCTTGAGCGCTGCCGAAGCGGCATCCACTGTGGCCTTGACGCTGGCGTCAGCGAAGCTGGCCACTTGTTTGGCCGTCTTGGTCACACCGTCCAGGGCTGCGGCCGTCGCTGCGACCGTGGACTTCACGGCGGCGATGGCCACGTCAGCACCTGCGGGCGCTGCTTTGACGGCCTGGTCGATGTTGTTGGCCACGGACTGGTTCCAGTCCGCAATTTGCGCTTCAAAAAGCGCGGAAACCTGGGATTGCGCATAGGCGCCCACGTCATACAGGCTGCGGGAGAAGGCTGTGATTCTTTCCACCCCTTTTTCAGACAGCTTGGTGCGCAGATCCAGAAATGCTTGCGGGTCGCGCGCTTCGCTCAAGGTGTGCAGTGCAGCGCTTGCGTCCGCAAAAGATTCCTTTCCCGCCTCCAGGTGCAGCCCCAACAGGCGCTCCGTGGTGTCGAGGGAGATCTTGGCCAGTTGCAATGCCGCATTGAGGACGGATTTGTTAAACTCCGTTACTTGTTCAGGTGCGTTGTACATGGGCGTACTCCTTAAAAGTAGCTGATGCCTGGAATTGCTGTCGGCCTTGACGTCGTGTGCTGCGTTGCAACAATTCCCACGATACGGATTTCTGGAGGGGTTGTCAAGATTTTTTGATGCGATGCAATAAAATATTTTCGCGGCGTCGCAACATGCGTTTAACTTTTTGTTTTTTATAATTTTTATGTTAGTATTATCACGTTGCATGCTGCGTATTGTCGCATGGTTGTTGTGTCATGCACAAATTTTGAGGCCCGAAATCCCATGTCCAATCCGGTTCGCCTGATCAAGAAGTATCCAAACCGAAGGCTCTACGACACCGAAACCAGCAGCTACATCACGCTTTCGGAAGTCAAGCAGCTGGTGCTGGACCACCAGGAGTTCCAGGTCGTGGACGCCAAGACCAACCAGGACCTGACCCGCAGCATCCTCATGCAGATCATCCTGGAAGAAGAAGCGGGGGTGGCGCCGCTGTTCACTTCCGACATGCTGTCGCAGATGATTCGTTCCTACGGGAATGCCATGCAGGGGTTCATGGGCAATTACCTGGAAAAGGGCATCCAGAATTTTGTCGACATCCAGAAGAAACTGCAGGAACAGTCTGCCGCCGTATCGGGCGGGAGCGAATCCCCGGGCGTCAGCGCCGATGTCTGGAAGCAGTTTCTCAATGCGCAAGGCCCGGCCCTGCAGGGGCTGATGGGCAATTACCTGGAACAGAGCACCCAACTGTTCATGGAAATGCAGAACCAGATGCAAAAGCAGGCCCGCTCGATGTTCAGCGGGTTCCAGTTCCCCTACACGCCGTCGTCTGGGCCCGCTCCGGCGCCCAAGCAGGCGCCCTCCGGAGAAGAGGAGTCGAGCGGGTCCCCTCCGGCAACCGGCGAACCGGGCTGAGCAGTGACCCATACGATGGAAGGTTCGGCCGGTCGCGTCGGCTTCGTATCACTGGGATGCCCCAAGGCTTTGGTGGATTCCGAGCAGATCCTGACCCAGTTGCGCGCAGAAGGGTACGAGGTGGCGCCCACTTACGGCGGCGCAGACCTGGTGGTGGTGAACACCTGCGGTTTCATCGATGCCGCGATCGAGGAATCGCTCGACGCCATCGGCGAGGCTCTCCGGGAAAACGGCAACGTGATTGTGACGGGATGCCTGGGTGCCAATGCCGAGCGGATCAGGGAAGCGCATCCGCAGGTGCTGGCCGTGACTGGTCCGCACGACAAGGCGGCCGTGATGCATGCCGTTCACAGCCATCTGCCTCCCCCCCACAACCCCTTCACGAGCCTCATCCCTCCGCAGGGCATCAAGCTTACCCCGCGCCATTATGCCTACCTGAAAATTTCCGAAGGATGCAACCACCGCTGCAGCTTTTGCATCATTCCCTCCCTGCGCGGCGATCTCGTCAGCAGGCCGGTCGGCGATGTCCTGCAGGAAGCCGAACATCTGGTGAAAGCGGGGGTGCGCGAATTGCTGGTCATCTCCCAGGACACCAGCGCGTACGGCGTGGACATCAAATACCGCACGGGATTCTGGAGCGGGCGGCCGCTCCGCACGCGCATGACGGATCTGGCGCGAGCCCTGGGAGAACTGGGTGCCTGGGTGCGGCTGCATTACGTTTACCCCTATCCGCATGTGGACGACCTCATTCCGCTCATGGCGGAAGGGAAGATCCTTCCTTACCTGGACGTGCCCCTGCAGCATGCGAGCCCGCGCATTCTCAAGGCCATGAAACGGCCGGGCGACGTGGAGCGGACCCTGGAGCGTATCCAGGGCTGGCGCCGGACCTGTCCCGACCTGGCGCTCCGTAGCACGTTCATCGTGGGTTTTCCTGGGGAGACCGAAGACGATTTCCGCATGCTGCTCGAATTCCTCGAAGCGGCATCCCTGGATCGGGTGGGCTGCTTCACCTATTCGCCGGTGGAGGGGGCGAACGCCAATGCCCTTCCCGGCGCCGTGCCCGAATCCCTGAAACAGGAGCGTCAAGGGCGCCTGATGGAAGTGCAGGCCCGCATCAGCGCCGGACGGCTGGCAGGGCGTGTCGGAAGCGTGCGCCGGGTGCTGGTGGACGAGATACGCGCTGACGGCTGGGCCGTCGGCAGAACGGCCGCTGATGCGCCGGAAATCGACGGAATCGTGCGGGTGTCGCCGGATGCGCGCCTGCAGGCGGGCGAATTCGCCGACGTATTGATCGAAGGAGCCGATGAGCATGACCTGCACGGAAGGCTTGCAGGAAAGGAACTGGGCTGAAGCTGCCGTAGGCGGCTTTCGTTGAAAACCGCGTGGGTGGGAGAACAGAGATGAGCAGAGAAGTGGTGGTGTTGAGCGCCGTTCGTTCGGCGATTGGGGCTTTTGGAGGATCCCTGTCCGGATTCGAACCCGCAGTGCTGGGCGGCCTCGTGATCCGGGAAGCCATCGCCCGCGCCGGCGTCGATCCGGCGCAAGTCAGCTATGGAACCGTGGGCAACACCATTCCCACCGGCCCGCGTTTCCCCTACCAGGCCCGGGTCGCGTGCATCGAAGGAGGCATGACCATGGACTCCACCGTCATGGCGGTCAACCGGCTGTGTGCTTCCGGTTTGCAGGCCATCGTGTCCACGGCCCAGAACATTTTGCTGGGGGACGCCGAAATCGGCCTGGGCGGCGGCATCGAAGTCATGTCCCAGGGCGGCTACCTGTCCACCGCCATGCGTTCGGGCGCCCGCATGGGCGATACCGCGATGAACGACATGATGGTGGCCACCCTGACCGATCCCTTCGGCGCCGGTCACATGGGCATTACCGCAGAAAACCTAGCAGTGAAGTGGAATATCACGAGGGAAGAGCAGGACGCCTTTGCGCTCGAGTCCCAGCGCCGCGCCGCCCGTGCCATCGCCGAAGGACGCTTCAAGTCGCAAATCGTTCCCATCACGCTCAAGACCCGGAAAGGGGAATCGGTGTTCGATACGGACGAGCATCCTCGTGAAACAACCCTGGAAAAGCTTGCTGCCATGAAACCGGCATTCAAGAAGGATGGAACCGTCACGGCAGGCAATGCGTCCGGCATCAA
>JAKBBG010000092.1 GCA_021826025.1 Pseudomonadota bacterium
ACGGCGTATTTCACGCCGGGAATGCTGCGCGCGGCATCGAGCACGTAGTCGGGCATGGGAATGCTGCTCGCCACGTTGTTGACGGCGGGGTCCATGATCCAGACCCGTGCGCCCACGTTGAGCACCGTGGCGGAAGAACGCTTGAGGATGCCGGCGAACATGGACGTCATCATGATCATGAGGAACACCGCGAAGAGGATCCCCACGAGCAGCGCTGCAAACTTCCCCCGATCGTTCACCAGCAGTTTGAACGCGATCTTGAGAATGCCAGGCAGTGCCACTTTCGACATTTTTTGTTCTCGGTTAAGGTCATTATAGACCTTTGCCGATGGGGCTGCCGCGGGCACGGCCGTGGCGCCGGGTAAAGTTGCGTTAAGATCCGGCGCGGCTCACGCCGTGAACAGGCCGCGCGCAGCGAACTGCGCGCGCACGCGCGCTTCCGTCTCCAGGCTGGGCGCGGGAGTGTCCGCAAGCCGGTAGCGGCTGCCCGCCATCGCTTCCCATTTGTAGGCCGCCATGTTGTGGAACGGCAGCACTTCCACCCGCTGCACGGTGGGCAGTCCCGCCACGAAATCCGCCAGCCGTTCCACGTCCTCCTCTGCGTCCGTCCATCCCGGCACCAGCACGTAGCGGATCCACAGCGGCATGCCCATGCGGGACAGGCGCCGGGCCGCGTCGAGCACCGGCGCGAGCGGCGTGGCCGTGAGCGCCTGGTGCCGTTCGGGGTCGATGTGCTTGAGGTCGAGCAGAACCAGGTCCACCGGATCGAACCAGCGGTCCGGCAGCCGGCCCGCCAGCGCCCCGTTGGTGTCGAGCGCCACGTGCAGGCCGTGATCGGCTTTCACCCGGCGCGCGAGCGCGCCCACGAAGCCCGCCTGCATCAGGGGTTCGCCGCCGGAAATGGTGAGCCCTCCGGCCACTTTCAGGAACGGCGCGTACTTGCCGATGTCCGCCGCCGTCTGCGCCACGGTCTGCAGGCGCCCCGCCTTCTGTTTCCAGGTGTCGGGGTTGTGGCAGTAGTGGCAGCGCATCTGGCAGCCGTTCATGAACAGCACGAAACGCACGCCGGGGCCGTCCACGGCCCCGCCGGTCTCGTAGGAATGCACGTGGCCGCTGCGCGTCCCGTCCGGGTCAGCAGGCGGCATGGAACGTGCGCGCGATCACGTCGAGCTGCTGTTCGCGCGTGAGGCGGATGAAGTTGACCGCGTAGCCGCTCACCCGGATGGTGAGCTGCGGGTAGTCCTCCGGATGTTCCATGGCCGTGAGCAGCGTGGCGCGGTCGAGCACGTTGACGTTGATGTGGAACCCGCTGGCGTTGCAGAAGCCGTCGATGCAGCGCGCCAGGTTCACGATGCGCTCTTCCGGCGTCTTGCCGAGGCTTCCCGGGGTGGAAGAGGCGGTCCAGCTGATGCCGTCCTGGGCCGCCGCGAAGGGGATCTTGGCCACGCTGAAGCCGGCCGCGATCCAGCCGTTGCGGTCTCGCCCGTTGGTGGGGTTGGCGCCCGGCGAAAACGGCTGCCCGGCCGGCCGTCCGCACGGCGTGGCCCCGGTCTTCTTGCCGTACACCACGTTGGACGTGATGGTGAGCACCGACTGGGTGGGCAGCGCCCCGCGATAAAAGCGGTGCCGGCGCAGGCGCGCCATGAACCCTTCGGCCAGTTCCACCGCGATGCGGTCCGCCGCGTCGTCGTTGTTGCCGTAGGCGGGGTATTCCCCTTCGATGACGAAATCCACCGCCACCCCGGCTTCGTTGCGCACCGGCTTCACGCGCGCGTGGCGGATGGCGGACAGGCTGTCGGCCACGATGCTGAGCCCCGCGATGCCCATGGCCATGGTGCGCAGCGGGTCGCGGTCGTGCAGGGCCATCATGAGGCGTTCGGGCGCGTACCGGTCGTGCATGTAATGGATGGCGTTGAGCGCCCGCACGTAGACGCCGGCGAGCCAGTCCTGCACCTTGCCGAAACGGTGCAGGACCTCGTCGTAGTCCAGCACGTCGGCCGTGATGGGCGAAAGCCCCGGCATCACGCGCACTCCGGTCATCTCGTCCACGCCGCCGTTGATGGCATACAGCAGGGCCTTGGCCAGGTTGGCGCGCGCCCCGAAATACTGCATCTGCCGCCCCACGCGCATGGGGGACACGCAGCAGGCGATGGCGTAGTCGTCGCCCAGGGGCACGCCGCCCACTTCCTGGGGCCGCATCACGTCGTCGTTTTCGAACTGCACGGCGGACGTGTCGATGGCCACCTGGGCGGCGAAGCGCTTGAACCCTTCGGGCAGCCCCGCGCTCCACAGGATGGTGAGGTTGGGTTCGGGCGACAGGCCCAGGTTGTAGAGGCTTTGCAGCACGCGGAAGCAGGTTTTCGATACCAGCGGCCGGCCTTCGCTGCCCATGCCGGCAAGGCTCAGGGTGACCCAGGTGGGGTCGCCGCTGTAGAGGGCTTCGAAGTCCCGGGTGCGCAGGTAGCGGATGATGCGGCACTTGACGATGAGCTGGTCCACCAGTTCCTGGGCTTCCGCCTCCGTCAGGCGGCCGGTCTGCAGGTCGCGCTCGATGTAGATGTCCAGGAACGCGGTGATGCGCCCGATGCTGGTGGCGGCCCCGTTGGATTCCTTGGCCGCGCCCAGGTAGGCGAAGTACAGCCACTGCACCGCTTCGCGCGCGTCGGCGGCGGGCTTCGAGAGGTCGAAGCCGTAGGCGAGCGCCATGATCTTGAGCTCCTCGAGCGCCTTGATCTGTTCGGACAGCTCCTCCCGTTCGCGCAGCACGGTTTCCGTGAACTCGGCGCCGTCGGTGTCGGCCCTGAGGCTGCGGCGCTCGGCGATGAGGGCGTCCACGCCGTAGAGCGCCACGCGCCGGTAGTCGCCGATGATGCGTCCGCGCCCGTAGGCGTCGGGCAGGCCGGTGATGACGCCGGAACGGCGGCAGGCCAGGATTTCCGGGTCGTACACGTCGAACACGCCTTCGTTGTGGCTTTTGCGGTAGCGCTCGAAAATCTCCCGGATCGGTTCCGGCACCGGCGGGAAGCCGTATTCCGACAGGGACTGTTCCACCATGCGCAGTCCGCCCTTGGGATGGATGGCGCGCTTGAGGGGGGCGTCGGTCTGCAGCCCCACGATCACTTCGTCTTCCCGGCGGATATAGCCCGGCGCATGGGACGTGATGGCCGAGCCCGTCTCCGCGGACACGGCAAGCACCCCGCCCCGCTCCCGCTCCTGCCGGAGCAGGGCCGCCACGGCCTCCCACAGGCGCCGGGTGCGGGGGGTGGGCCCTTGCAGGAAGGCGGCGTCGCCGAAATAGGGGCGGTGGTTGGCGCGGATGAATTCGCGCACGGCCACCTGCCGTTTCCACACTTCGCCGCGAAAGCCCTGCCAGCCGTCGTGCAGTGCGGCGTCGAGTCGGGGATGCAGTTCGGGAATGTCCATGGGGCCTCCGGGAATGGTGTCAGCGGTTGGGCCCATTGTAGAAAGGACGGCCCGCCCGGAAAAAGCGATTTATACTGGCATTAGCTGTCAATTTAACTCATATCTAAAATGCGCAAGCTGCCGCCCCTGAACGCCATACGCATCTTTGACGCCTGCGCACAGGTATTGAATTTTTCTGTGGCGGCAAGGGACCTGTGCGTGACCCACAGCGCCGTCAGCCACCAGATCCGCCAGCTCGAGGAATGGGTCGGCCAGCCGCTGTTCGTGCGCCATGCCCAGGGCGTGGCCCTCACGCCCGCCGGCCAGCTGCTGCACCGTGCCGCGGCCCAGTCCCTGCACCTGCTGGAAGCGGCGGGACAACAGCTGCGCGTGAGCCCGCAGGGCGACACCGTGACCCTGGCGGCCCCGGGCAGCTTCCTCGCCCTCTGGCTGATCCGCCGCCTGGAACATTTCGAGCGCACCCACCCCGCCCTGCGCCTGCAGCTGCAAACCCAGGGCGATTTCCAGGACCTGGCAAGCGGCCGCATCGACGCCCTGGTGGTGAGCGCGCACCCGCCCTGGCCCAAGGGCGTGGCGGCCCAGACCCTGTTTGCCGACCGCGCGGGACCCGTGTGCGCCCCCGACTGGCAGCCCCGGCCCGGGCGTCCGGCCGACCTGCTGGGCGTGCCGCTGCTCTACACCCTGTCGCGGCAGGATGCCTGGCTCGACTGGGCGGAGCTGCAGGGGCTCGACCCCGGCCGGCTCTCCCTCGCGCGCCCCTTCGACAACCTGCAGCTCATGCTGGAGGCGGCGGTGGCGAGGCTCGGCATCGCCATCGCGCCGGAACAGCTGGCCCGGCGGGAACTCGCCCAGGGCCGCCTGGTGGCGCCCCTGGGATTCGCCTCCGGGCCCTCGGAATTCGCCCTATGCATGCTGGCCAATCGCAGGCATGATGCTCCTTTGGCCGCCCTGAGCGCCTGGATGCAAGCCCAAACCGGAACCTCTGCCGCATGACCCTCTGGAGTCCCTTCACCGTAGCCGCCCTGAGCTACCTGCTCA
>JAKBBG010000022.1 GCA_021826025.1 Pseudomonadota bacterium
AAGGCGAAGGGGTCCCAATGAAAAGATGGTTTGCAGCCGGGCTGTTCTTGCTGTTGGGAGCTTGCGGAAACCTGCCGCTCGGGGACGGCTACACGGGCCCCATGATGGTCGGCGGGTACGGCCCCGCTTTCGGCCCGCCGGAAATGGGCATGGACGGATTCGGCATGATGGGCGGCGGATTCGGCTTTGGCGATGACGGCGGCTTTGGCGATGGCGGCGGCTTCGGCGATGACGATTGATGACCAGGAGAAAAACATGAAGAGAACCACACGCATGGCGGGAGCCGTTCTGGCCTGCATCTTGTCAGCCGGGCTTCCGGCCTATGCCGGAGACTCCGCCGCGAGCCTGGACCAGCGCTACGTTGCCCATGAGGCGCGGATTGACGCCCGGATGTCCGAATTTCACCAGGAACTGCAGATCACGCCGGCGCAGGAATCGCTGTGGCAGGCTTACGCAGGCGCCGTTCACCGGAACCTGGAGGATGCGCGCAACCAGATGGTCCTGGAAATCCAGCATGCGCCGGCAACGGCCCCTGAACATTTTGAAAGCATGCTGGCCCTGAAAGAACGGCAAATGAAGAACTTGAGGGATATCGCCGGCACTTTCAATGCCCTCTACCTCGCGTTTTCCCCTGCGCAAAAGCGGCTGGCTGACGAACATTTCGCACGGGCGCGGGCAGCCATGTTGAAACGGGCCGAAGGGCGCTAGCGCGTTCCTGCATCCCGGCGAGGCGGACTGTCTCCCGGTAGCAGCGTGGTGCGCCATCCTTCCAGCCGGCTTTCGGACGGGGTGCGGGTACGGGCCCTGTGACCTCATGGCATAATTTCTCCCCGATCTGATCCCGAAACGGAGGCTTTTCATGACTTTGAAGCAATCCTGCCTGGCCGGCAGCCTGGCTGTTTTTGCAATTGGCGCCGCGGCCGGCGATTTCACCCTGAGCAGCCCGACCATCCAACCGGAAGGACGCCTGACCGTGGCCCAGGTGTTCGACGGGTTTGGCTGTACCGGAAAGAACATTTCTCCGGCGCTCGAGTGGCAGGGCGCGCCAGCGGGCACCCGCAGCTTCGCGCTGACCGTGTACGATCCCGACGCCCCCACCGGCTCAGGGTGGTGGCATTGGGTGGTGCTCAACATTCCGGCTTCGGTCCATGAACTGGCGGAAGGGGCGGGGAAGGAATCCGGGAGCGCGCTGCCGGAAGGAGCCCTGCAGGTGCGGACCGATTTTGGCCAGCCGGGGTTTGGCGGGGCCTGCCCTCCCATCGGCGACAAGCCGCACCGTTACATTTTCACCGTCCACGCGCTCAAGGTGCCGAAACTGGAGCTCCCCCCCAACGCCACCGCGGCACTGGCCGGCTACATGATTCACGCCAGCGAGCTCGGAAAGGCGGGCTTTACCGCCTACTACGGGCGCTGAGTGGCGATCCCGGCACGGCCGCCCGGCCGTGCCTTTCCCTTTCCGTATCAAATTTAAAAAATAGGAATGTAACTGACCGATTTCGGGCACCGCCTGAGGAAGCCGGACGTTGCGAAAGCCCCAGAAAACCCTGGGCTGGAGCGGCGTGGTCTGAAGCGAGTCCGGCACCAACCGCCAACTCCGGGCGACGGCTTGTCAAAAGGGGACTTTCCCGCAAGAATCGGTTTTGTTCGACCACGATGGAAATAACATCCTGTTACAAAGCAGGAGGGGGACGTGCTGCAAAGCGCTCACGGGACGGAAATACAACTGCAGCGGCAGGATCGTCTGTACTCGGTGCTGGCCCAAGTCAGCCAGGCCACCGTGCAGTCGTCCACGCGCGATGCCCTGTTCCACAAGGTGTGCTGGATCCTGGTGGAATTCGGGGGGTTTCTCATGGCCTGGGTCGGCTGGGGCGACGCGCACAGCGGGATGCTCGTGCCTGTGGCTCGCTGGGGCGACGAAAGCGACTATTTGCACCGGGTCCCCGTCGCCATCCCGGGGCGCCATCACGTCTGCAACGACCTGCTGGACGATCCGTCCACGCTGCCCTGGCGCGGCGAAGCGCAGGCACGCGGCTATCGGGCCTCCGCCGCGTTCCCCCTCAAATGCGCCGGTCGCGTGTGCGCCACCCTCACCGTATATGCCCGGGAAGCAGACTATTTCCAGGACCGCGAAGTGGCCCTGCTGCTGGGCGTGGCCGAGGACGTTTCCTTTGCCCTGGACCATTTCGACCGCATGGACGTTGGGGGCGAAACCGAAGGGCACCTGCGGCGCATTTCCGACATCGTGGACAGCATGGGAGATGCCGTGGTGGAGTGCAGCCTTGAAGGCATCGTGACCGACTGGCGTCCGTCAGCCGCACGCATGTTCGGCTACGCTGCGGACGAAATGCTGGGGCAGCCTGTCATCCGGCTGTCTCCTGCGGAGCGCCAGCGGGAACGGGCCGAACTGCAGGCGCGGCTGGAGGCAGGTGAAAGGGTGCGCGCCGTGGAAACGGTGCGGCGCCGCAAGGACGGAACGACGCTCGACGTGGCCATCACCCTGGTCCCCGTGCTGGGCCCCGACCCCGGCCGGCCGGGCGCGTCCCGGGTCACCGGCATCTCTGCGGTCTATCGCGACATCAGCAAGCGCAAGCATGCGGAAGCGATGGCTCAGCGGGAGCGGAGTTTTTCGGAAGCCATGATCGACAGCATGCCGGGCATCCTGTATTTCTACAATGATGCCGGGGAGTTCCTGCGCTGGAACCGGAACTTTGCCCTGGTTTCGGGATACAGTGACGAAGAGATCAGGGGCATGCACCCGGGGGAATTTTTTCTTGGGGCCGACCGGGAGCGCGTCCTGGAAAAAATATCGGAAGTCTTCGAAAAAGGCGAATCCAGCGTGGAAGCGGCATTCGTGGCCAAGGACGGGACTGCAACCCCTTTTTATTTCACGGGCAGGCGGCTGCAGTTCGACGGCAGGCCCTGCCTGGTCGGGATGGGCATCGACATCAGCGCCCGCAAAGCCGTCGAAGCGGCTCTGGAAGAACATGCCGAACTGTTGCAGGCCGCTTCGCGCCGCCTGCTGGCCGTGCAGGAAAATGAACGCCGGCTCCTGGCGCGGGAGCTGCACGACACCATCGGGCAGGAACTCACGGCCCTGAGCCTTAACCTGACGCTTTTCGGGCAGGCGCTGCCGGCTCCGTTGCAGGCGTCCCTCGGGCACCGGCTGGAAGATTCCCAAAAGCTGCTGGAAGACACCCTGCAGCACTTGCGCCACATCATGGTGGAGTTGCGTCCGCCGGGCATCGACGAGCTGGGACTGTTTGCGGCCCTGCGCGAGCATGCGCGCAGGGTGGCGCAGCGCAGCGGCCAAGCACTGGTCGTGGACGGCGCCGAACCCCGGCCGCGGCTCGCGCCGGAAGCGGCCATCGCCCTGTTCCGCATTGCCCAGGAAGCCCTGAACAACTGCGTCAAACATGCCCATGCGACGGCGCTGGAAATCCGGTGCAGGCAGGAGGGCGGGCAGGTGGTGCTGGTGGTGGCCGACAACGGCCGGGGGTTCACGCCGGCCGCACGGGTTCCCCGGACGATGCACGGCATGGGCATGACCACCATGCGGGAGCGGGCCGAAGGCATCGGCGCCTCCTTTGACGTGTTTTCGGAACCCGGCCGCGGTACCCGGATCTGCGTCACGTTGCCGCATCCTTCCGCAGCGGCGCTCGCGGAGGACGCCTGACATGGCGCTGACGGTATTCATCGCCGATGACCATGCCGTGGTGCGCGAAGGACTGGGCGCCCTGCTGGCCTCTCAGCCGGACATCCGCATCGTGGGGACGGCCGCGGACGGGCGCGAAGCGGTGGCCGAAGTGCTGAGGCTCAAGCCCCAGGTGGCGCTGCTCGACATTTCCATGCCCGGTCTGGACGGCATCGAATCCATGCGCCAGATTTTTGCGCAGGGCAGCGACACGGCAGTGGTGGTCCTGTCCATGCACTCCAGCGCCCAGCATGTGTTCCATGCCCTGGAAGCGGGCGCACGCGGCTATCTGCTCAAGGAGTCCGCGGGCCGGGAAATTCTCGATGCCGTGCGGGCCGTCCACGCGGGACGCCGCTACCTCAGTCCGAAAGTGGCGGAAATCGTGGCGGAAGGGCTGGGAGGACGCACCGGCGAAAGCCCGCTGGAGCGCCTGAGCCGGCGTGAACGCGAAATCATCAAACTGGTGGCGGACGGCCATTCCAGCGCGGAAATCGCCCTGATGCTGCACCTTTCCCCGAAAACCGTGGACAGCTATCGCAGCCGCCTCATGCAGAAACTGCACCTGTCCGACCTCGCCGCCCTGATCAAGTTCGCCATCCAGCACGGGCTCACGAGCCTGGATTAGCCTGCAGGCGTCAAGATTTCCCTACAGACGGGGTTTCGGCGCAGGTGTTAGCTTGGGCCGCAGTACGTTCTGCACAAGGCCCGATGCGCATGCCCGCAACCCGCAACAGCACAGCAACCCCTCTCGTGGCCAAGATCCTGGTGGTGGAGGATCACGAACCCACCCGCGAAGCAGTGAGCCTCATGCTGCGCGCGGCATTTCCGGCCTGCGAACTCCTGGGGGCGGAAAGCGCGGAAAACGCCCTGCCCTTGTGCAAGGCCGAAATGCCGCACCTGGTGGTCATGGACATCGCCCTGCCCGGCATGAACGGGTTGGAGGCGACGCGCCGCATCCGGGCGATGCATCCGGAATGCCGGGTGGTGATTCATTCCAGCAACGACATGCCCATTTATCGCGAGGAATCCGAAGCCGCCGGTGCCGTGGCCTTTGTGTGCAAAGGCAGGACGTCGCGCGACCTGGTCCAGATCGCCGCCCGCTATCTGCCGGCCGGAGCGGACCAATAGCAAGAATTCCCTACAGCCGTTTGCCAGAATTTCCCGCAACAACTCCTCAGGCTTCCCGGCATCCCCGGCTTCCGTTTTTCCCTAGCATGTCCCATAGGCGGTTCCTGTCAGAACAAACCGCATCAGCAACCCGAAAGGGGGGGACAAAACCATGCAAGTTGCGCCGCTGCCACACAACGAAGCGGAACGCCTTCAGGCGTTGCAGGCCTATGGGGCGCTCGACAAGCCGCGCGACCCGTTGCTCGATGAAGTGACGGAGCTGGCGGCGCGCATTTGCGACGTTCCCATCGCGCTCGTCACCCTCCTGGATCACCATCGGCAATGGTTCAAGTCTTCCTTTGGTCTCGAGGGCATTACCGAGACGCCCCGTGACGGGTCATTTTGTTCCCATGCCATTTTGTCGGAAACGTTGTTCGAAGTGCCCGACGCTGCGCACGATGTCCGCTTTCATGACAACCCCCTGGTATTGTCCGACCCGGGCATGCGCTTTTATGCTGGCGTGCCGCTGCGCGATGGCCAAGGGCATGCGCTGGGAACCCTGTGCGTCATAGACCGCCACCCCCGCGTGCTCACGGAATCCCAGCGGGACGCGTTGCAGACCCTGGCGCGCGTCGTGCTGCCCCTGCTCGAACAACGACGCCTGTCGCAGGAATTGCGCCTGAGCGAAGAACGGCTGAAGACCATTGCCAGCGTCACCGATGACGTGATGTGGGAGTGGGATCTGGAGTCGGACGTCCTCTGGTTGAGCGAAAACTTCGACCGCCTGTTTGGGTGGCCCGGAGAGCAGGTGGCCAGATTCCGGGCGTTGTGGGCCGGCCGGCTGCATGCCGAAGACCGGCGACGCGTCATGGTGAGCCTGCAGACCGCCATCGACGGAAAGCGTTCGCGCTGGGCCTGCGAATACCGCCTGCTGGGGCGGGGCGGAGGCTATCGTACCGTGTTCGACCGGGGGTTCGTGGTCCGGGACGCAACCGGCAAGGCGGTGCGCATGACCGGCTGCATGGTGGACCTCACCGTTCGCCGCGAAATCGAGGAGCAGGCGCTGGAACGGGAGCGGCGCCAGGCCCTGATCGCCGATTTCGGGCGCCAGGCCCTGGCGGATCCCAACCCGGAGTCGCTGCTTGCCCAGGCGGTCCGAATCATCAGTGAAACCCTGGACTTCGAGTATTGCAAGATCCTCGAGCTGGGCGACGACGGGCGCGACCTGATCCTGAAAGCGTCGGTGGGATGGCCGAAAGAGGCCATCGGCCAGGTCATGACCCATGCGGACGACGATACCCAGTCGAGCCAGGTGCTGGCGCTTGGCCAGCCGCTGGTGATTCAGAATTTCGCCGACGAAATACATACTTCCCTTTCCGAAATGGCCCGCAGCCAGCGCATCCTGAGCGGCGTGTCCGTCCTGATTCCCGGGCCGGCGGCGCCCTACGGGGTGCTGGGCGTCCATTCGGAGCGGGCTCATTCGGTGACGCCGGATGCGGTGAGTTTCGTGCAAAGCATGGCCAACATCATCGCCACGGCCCTGACGCGCCGCAACGCGAACGAGAAGCTCGCCTATCTGGCCCAGTTCGATGCCCTGACAGGGTTGCCCAATCGCACCCTGTTCCGGGACCTCCTGGCGCAGTCCATCGCCCGGGCCGGGCGCAACGAGACCATGGTGGCGGTGCTGGTGCTCAATCTCGACAGCTTCAAGCTCGTCAACAACAGCCACGGGTTCAGCACCGGAGACCGCCTGCTGGTGCAGGTGGCGCAGCGGCTCATGACCTGCGTGCGTGCCGGCGACGTGGTGTGCCGCATGACCGGCGACGAATTCGGGGTCATCCTGACCGACCTTGCGAAGATCGAAGATGCAGCCCAGATCGTGCAGCAGGTGCTCAACACCTTGTCCCTCCCCTTCGAGTTTTCCGGGGGGGAGACGTTCCTGTCGGCAAGCGCCGGCATCTCGCTGTACGATTCGGACAGCGACGAGGCGGACGAGCTTATCCGCAATGCGGAAATCGCCATGTACCGGGCCAAGGAACAGGGGCGCAACCATTACCAGTTTTATGCGCCCCAGATGAACCAGCGGATGCTCGAGCGCATGCAGCTGCGTTCCAAATTGCGGCGCGCCATCGAGCGCGACGAGTTTCGCCTCGAGTTCCAGCCCAAGGTGAGCCGCGACCGGGGCCGCATTTGCGGCGCCGAAGCGCTGCTGCGCTGGGACCATCCGGAACGGGGCCCCGTGCCTCCCGGAGAGTTCATTCCGGTGCTGGAAGAAACGGGCCTGATCCTGCCGGTGGGACTGTGGGTCCTGGAGTCCGCCTGCGCCCAGCTGCGGCAATGGCAGCAAGCCGGCCTGGAGGTGCCTCCGATCGCCATCAACCTGTCCGCGCGCCAGTTCCTGCAGGAAGACCTGGATGTGCGCATGCGCGACATCATGGCGGCGCACGGCGTTTTGCCAGACCAGATCGAGCTGGAAATCACCGAGTCGAAACTCATGCAAGACCCCCGCCAGTCCGCGCGCATCCTGAAAAAGCTGAAGCAGCTGGGGGTGTTGCTGTCGGTGGACGATTTCGGAACAGGGTATTCAAGCCTCGCCTACCTCAAACAGTTTCCGCTCGACGCGCTCAAGATCGACCGCAGCTTCATCAGCGACATCACGCAGAGCCAGGACGATGCCGCCATCGCGCTGGCCATCATCGACCTCGCGCACAATCTCGGACTCAAAGTGGTGGCTGAAGGCGTGGAAAAGGAAGCCCAGGTGCGTTTTCTGGTGCGGCACGGCTGCGACGTCCTGCAGGGCTTCCATTTCTCCCGCCCGCTGTCTCCCGCAGCCTTCGGCCGCCTGTTGCGCGAGAGGGACGGCTGGTCATCGGCCGCGTTCGACGACGCGCACCCGCTGCGGCTGGCCCAGTCTCACAACTGATAGCCGACCGTACGCACGAGCCCCTCAAGCAGGCTGCGTCCGAAAGCGGGAGGGCGAGCGCGGTAGGCTGTCGCCCGGGCCGCGTGCCTGTCCACCCAGCCGGAAAGCCAGGCGATTTCCTGCGCGCCATAAAACGCCGTCATCAGTTCGAAGTTGAGGAACAGGCTTCTTCCATCCAGGTTGGCCGAGCCGCACAGGGCAAGATGCTCATCCACGATCACTGCCTTCGCGTGCAGCATGGCGGGGTAGAGCAGGATGCGCGCGCCGGCGGCTGCCAGCTCGCGCAGGGCCGGTTCGCGCGCCACGTCGGCCAGACGGTGGTTGGACCGCCTGGGCAACAGCAGCGTGAAGGAGACCCCGCGCCGGCAGGCCAGGCACCAGGCTGACAGCAAGGCATCGTCGGGCACGAAATAGGGCGTCACGGCCACCAGCCGTTGCCGGGCCTGGTAGGCTGCCGTGAGCAGCAGGTCGTAGAGCGTGTCGTCGGGCAGGTCCGGCCCGCTTGGCACCAGCTGAACGTGGGTTCCGGGCAGGATCGGCGCCGGCCTGGGAAACCCCTGGCGATGATGTTCGGCGCCATTCACCGCGCGCCAGTCGCGTTCGAACAGCACCTGGGCCTGGCGCGCCAGCGGGCCTTCCACCACGAAGCTCAAATCCACCCAGGCAGGCCTGCGGCGGCTGCCGTTGAAATATTCCGCGGCAAAATTGCGTCCTCCGCTCCACAATTGGCGGCCATCGGCGATCACCATTTTTCGATGGTTGCGCAGGTTGGTGCGCCCTTTCAAGGGGTTGTGCAGCAGCGGCATGAACCAGCGCACGTCGATGCCGCTGGCGCGCAATTTTTCCACGTGGCGGCGGGAATGGCGCAAATCCCCCAGGGCGTCGAGCAGCAGCCTGACCCTGACTCCCCGGCGCACGCATTGACGGAGGGCGGCCGCAAGCGCATGCCCCACGTCGTCGGCGGCCAGGATGAAGCTGCACAGATCCACCTCCCGCTGCGCGTTTTCCAGGAGGCCGAAAAGCGCCCGGCGCGATGCTTCGCCGTCTTCATGGAAATCGACGCGGAGGTTGCTGCTGGGCGGCGGCACGTTCATGGCCGCGAGCAGACCGGTGACCCACCGGGGCGCGGCGTCATCCGGCACGCGCGCCGGGAGCGCGGGCTTGCGCAGGGGCCTGGCGAATTTTCGGGTGCCGAACAGGAGAAACAGGGGCAGCCCGAAATAGGGGAAAAGCGCCATCAGCAGGATCCAGGCGACCGCGGACGCGGGAGGGCGCCGCTGTTGCCCGATGCGCGTGAACAGCACGTAGACCAACAGGCCTCCCAACACCAGGGCGCTGTGCTCCAGGGCCAGGAAGGAAGGAGGGAACCGGTTGAAAAAATCGGACATGCGGCGCCTATCGCGGGGTGTCGGAAGGAGGGCGGGTGGCGCGCCGGCTCAGCCACCAGCCGGCCACGAAGGCTCCGGCAAGCAGGAGGCCCACTGCCACGAGCTCCACGTCTTCCACGTCGGCCACCACCGCTTCCAGCGCAACCCCGAAGAAATAGCCGGCGCCGGATACCGCGAAGGCCCAAAGCACGGCACCCAGGAAGTTGAGCGCCGAAAAGCGGGGCATGGGCAGGCGGGTGGTGCCGAGAATGACGGGGCCGGCGATACGAAAGCCGTACAGGAAGCGGATGGCCAGGATGAGGAAGACATGGTGACGCTCCAGCAATTGCAGGAACGGCGGCACGCGTCGTCCCAGCGCCGGAAACCGGATGAAGAGGGTGCGGCCTTTCCAGCGCCCGAGGGCGAACGCGAGCTGGTCGCCCAGGGTGGCGCCCAGGCAGGCGAGCGCCACCACGGCGCGCCAGTCGAGCAGTCCACGCTGGGCGGCATAGCCGGCGCCCAGGAGCACCGTCTCCCCTTCCAGAAAGGTGCCGAAAAATACCGCCCAGTAGCCGTATGCGGCGATCCATCGGCCGACCTCATGCACGGCGGCCACCGGATGGGGATGCGGCCCCGATATGGAGCAACAGGGCGGAATGGTCGGAATAGGGCTGGGGCAGGACGCGCAACGTGGCGCGGGAGGCAAGTTGCCGGGAACAGAGACAGACGTCGAGCACCAGGTCGCGTTTGTGGAACCTGAACGTGGGTTCGTCATGCCGGTTGAGCAAGACGAATTCCGAACGGTGGAGCAGCGGTTCCAGTTCAGACAGGCCCGTGAGCAGGTTGAAGTCCCCCAGAAAGGCCACGTCCCCCGCTTCGGCGAGCATGAGCTGGCGGATTTCCAGGAGCTGCAATTGCCGGACCCGCCGGTTCAGGGACAGGTGGGAGAAGAAAAGCGTGAATCCGGGGTTGAGGCGGATCTTGTACACCAGGCGCTTGATGCCGTGGTGCAGGTACAGGGTTTCGAAAGGGTAGGGCTGCTTGGCCATGAACCCGTTGCTTTTGCCGCGCGTGATGAAAAACGAGCGCAGGCCGCTTTCAGGGCCGTACTTGTTTTCGATGTGGGCGTGGCCGTAGTGGGGGCCGGCAAGCGCCTTGAGCTGGTTCATGCCGGCGGAAGGAAAGGACCCCTGGTCGATTTCCACGAAGCAACAGAGGTCCGGGTCCTCGCGGGCGACGAGGGCGCCCAGCTGTTCCAGGGCGCGCCGCTGCACCGTGGGGGCGCAGTAAAAATGCCGATGCAGGTAACGGACGTGATGGGAAATCTTTCCGCCGATGCCTCGGGCATAAGCCAGGTTGCTCATGAGGATCGTATAGGGACCTGCCATTTTTCCATTGTACCCTTTCCCGCCGGCAGGGCCGTTGCCACCGGTGATACACTAACGCGTCATCTTCTACATCGGGAGGAGCCATGAACCACGTCCGCAGGAACTCATCCGCACTGCTGAAACTCGCCGCCACGATCCTTCTGGGGTCAGCCACGCTCGCCGTCGCCGCCACCGCGCCCGCCCCTGTGTCCGATCCCCATCTCGCCAAACTGGCGGCACAGGGCAAGACGCTGTTCACCCAGGCCAAGTTCAAGGGGAACGGACGGGTCTGCGAATCCTGCCACCTGGGCGGAGGCCTCGAGCCGGGTCGCCGGCCCGACGGCAAACCCATCCCGAGCCTTGCCAATGCGGCCGCGGTTTTTCCGCGCTACAAGGAACGGGCCGGGCGCGTGTTCACCCTGTCCGACCAGATACGCGGCTGCATCGGGGGGGCGCTCGAAGGACAGGTTCCCGAAGAAGGCAGCGAGGAACTCACGGCGCTGCTGGTGTACGTGACGTCCCTGTCCCAGGGCAAGGCGATCGACATGGGGGGCAAGCCCCAATGATGCAGCTGGTGTGCCCGCATTGCCAGACGGCCAACCGCGTGCCGGAAGCGCGGTTGGCGGAGGCGCCGACCTGCGGCGCCTGCAAGCAGCCGCTGCTCGCCGGCGCGCACGCGCTCGACGCCGCGAACATCGACGCGGTGCTGGGGCAGCAGGCCGTGCCGGTACTGGTGGATTTCTGGGCGCCCTGGTGCGGCCCCTGCCGCAGCTTTGCCCCGGTGTTCGCAGCAGCTGCGAAAAAACATGGCGGCCGCCTGCTGTTTGCCAAAGTGGACACCGAAGCGGAACCGGCGCTGGGCGCCCGCTTCAACATCCGATCCATTCCGACGCTGGCCGTTTTCGCGTCAGGGCAGGAACTGGGGCGGCTGTCCGGCGCGTTGCCGCCGGCCCAGCTGGAACAGCTGATCGATGAAGTGCTGAAACAGGTTTCCCTCTGACATCCTGAAAGGAATTCCATCGTGCCAGACACGCAGCCCCAGGTCGTCCTGGAACAGCAGCAGGACTACCGTTTCACCGTTCGTTTCGAATCCCGGCCCTCAGCCTGGGTGGCGGACGAAAATCCGCCGCTGGGCGGCGCGGCCGGTCCGAGTCCGGCACAGCTCCTGGTGGCGGCCGTCGCCAACTGTATGAGCGACTCCCTGCTGTTCGCGCTGCGCAAGTTCAAGCAGGCGCCGGAACCGCTGCGAGCGGAAGGCTGGGCGGACATCGGGCGCAACCCCGAAGGCCGCCTGCGGGTGCTCGCACTGCATGTCGTCCTGCAGCTCGGCGTGCCCGCCGCCTCCCTGGAGCACCTTGACCGCGTCCTGGCCCAATTCGAAGGGTTCTGCACGGTGGGACAAAGCGTGGCCCAGGGCATCCCGGTTCACGTGACCGTGAAGGACGGCACGGGCGCGGTGCTCAAGGCGCCGGCCTGAGCGGCGTTTTCAGGCGCAGCTGCTGGCGCGCGGACTGCCCGCCGGTCCTGCCCGCAGCAGCTGGCTGGGCACCTGGCGACCGGCCAGGGATTCCACCCGGGCCGCGCCCTCCAGAAGTAGCGAAAGATCCATTCCCGTGTCGTACCCCATGAGCTGCAACATGTGCACCAGTTCTTCCGTGCAGATGTTGCCCGTGGCGCCCGGCGCGTAGGGACATCCTCCCAGCCCGCCCAGGGAGGCGTCGAATTCCCGGATGCCGGCCTGCAGGGCCGCCAGCGCGTTGGCAAGGCCCATGCCGCGGGTGTTGTGGAAATGCAGCGTGAGCGCGAGACCTGGAAAGCGGTCCCGCGCATCATGGCACAACCGGCTGACGGACCCCGGGTCGGCCATGCCCGTGGTGTCACACAGGGAGACGCCGCGCACGCCCAGGTCGGAAAAGCGTCCGGCCCATTCCAGTACGGCCTCCGGATTTACGGCGCCCTCGAAAGGGCAGCCGAAGCTGGTGGAAAGCGACACGTTGACCGGGGTGCCGGCGTCGTGGGCAAGGCGGATCACGTCCGCGAGCTGGGTGCAGGATTCGTCGCGGCTCATGCGCAGGTTGGCGCGGTTGTGGGATTCGCTCACGGACATGACCAGATTGAAGGCGTCCACGTTCGCCTTGAGGGCGCGTTCCGCGCCGCGCACGTTGGGAATGAGCGCCACGTATTCCACCGCGGGGTTGCGCGTGATGCCGGCCATGACGGCTTCGGCGTCTGCCAGCATGGGGATGGCTTTCGGGCTCGTGAAGGACGTGACTTCGATGGCGTGGTAGCCCGCCCGGCTCATGAGGTCGACCAGCGCGATCTTGTCTTCGGTGGGAATGAAGCGGGGTTCGGACTGAAACCCGTCGCGCGTGACCACTTCGTTGATGCGGACCCGGCTGCTCATCCGATCACCCCCTCATCGCGCAGCCGGCGCAGGGCCGCGGCATCGTAGCCCAGGGCGCCCAGTACCGCATCGGTGTCTTCACCCAGGCGCGGGGCGCGCCGCCGGAGATGGCCCGGCGTACGCGAGAGTTTGGGCACGATGCCGGGCACTTCCAGGGCGAGTCCGGAGGCCGTGGTGGTGGACAGGATCATGTCGCGCGCGCGGTAATGGGGGTCGCGTGCGATGTCGGCCACCGTGTAAATGCGTCCGCCCGGAACCTGGGCGCGCTGCAGTGCCCCGAGAACCTGGGCGATGGTGAGGGTCTGGGTCCAGGTGCCGATGGCGGCATCGATTTCCGCCGCACGCCGGCTGCGCCCGTCGTTGTGCGCAAGGTCCGGGTCGTCGCCCAGGTCCTTGCGGCCGATGGCGTCCATCAGGCGCCGGAATATGCTGTCGCCGTTGCCGGCCACCAGCACCCAGCCGTCCAGACAGGGGTAGGCATTGCTGGGCGTGATGCCGGGCAGCGCGCTGCCTGCGGGCTCGCGCACCGCGCCGAAGGCGCTGTATTCCGGCAGCAGGCTTTCCATGCAGTTGAACACCGCCTCATAAAGGGCTACGTCCACCACCTGGCCGCGTCCGCCGTTGCGGCTGCGCTCATGCAGCGCCGCGAGGATGCCGATGGCGCCGTGCAGGGCGGCCAGCGTGTCGCCGATGCTCACGCCCACCCGGACCGGCACTTCCCCGGGCTGGCCGGTGAGGTGGCGCAATCCGCCCATGGCTTCGCCCACCACGCCGAAACCCGGCTGGTCGCGATAGGGGCCGGTCTGTCCAAAGCCGGAAATGCGCAGCAGAATGAGCCCCGGATTCCTCTCGGACAACGCTTCGTAGGACATGTCCCAGCCTTCCAGGGTGCCGGGACGGAAATTTTCCACCAGGATGTCCACGCTGGCCGCGAGCTCGCGTACCAGCGCCTGGCCTTCGGGGTGCCTCAGGTCGATCGCGACGGAACGCTTGTTGCGCGACTGCACTTCCCACCACACCGACGTGCCTTCGTGGAGCAGGCGCCACTGGCGCAGGGGATCTCCGGTGCCGGGCGGCTCCACCTTGATGACGTCGGCGCCGAGGTCGGCAAGGGTTTTGGTGGTGAAAGGGCCGGCGATGAGCTGGCCCAGCTCGAGCACGCGCAGGCCCGCGAGGGGCCCGATGGGGGGAGTGGGTTGCATGGGTGTCCGTGTCCTTGGGTCGCGGCGCCGGCGGCCGAAACGGCCGGTCGCAAATAATGCTACCCTAAATCCCCTGTGCCTGCGGCAGACACATAAAGGGAGCCGCACCCTGACCACTGACTGGAGGATGTTTCATGCGTGCAGCTTCCTGGCATGCCGGACTGACCCCGCAGCACTGGAAAGTGTTGGCGGGCAGTTTTCTGGGCTGGGTGTTCGACGGTTACGAAGCCTATGCCCTGATCGTGGTGCTGCCGCCGGCCCTCAAAATGCTGCTGCAGCCGGACCAGCTGCCTTCGCAGGCCATCTATGCCGGGGCCGCCATCGGCATCACGCTGCTGGGATGGGGCATCGGCGGCCTTGCGGGCGGCGTGCTGGCGGATTACCTGGGGCGCAAGCGGGTGATGCTCTGGTCGGTGTTCGGCTATGCCCTGTTTTCCGGGCTGACCGCCTTCGCATCAGACTTCTCCCAGCTCGCCCTGCTGCGCTTCGTGACCGGTCTTGCCATGGGCAGCGAGTGGGCTACCGGCGTGTCGCTGGTTGCGGAAACCTGGCCCAACCGGGCGCGCCCCATCGGGGCCGGATTCCTCCAGTCCGGCTTCGGCTGGGGCACCCTGCTGGCCTCCCTGGTGTGGTTCTATCTGTCGTCGACGCTGCCCCTGGGCGCCGACAGCTGGCGCCTGATGTTCGGGGTGGGGGCCTTGCCGGCCCTGTTTCTGCTCTATATCCGCCGCACCCTGGACGAGTCGCAGAAATGGAAGGCCGCCGTCCAGGCCCGGCGCTGGGCGGCCACCGCAGGCGCGCCCGGGGTGGCCGCAGCGCCCGAACGTCCTTTCACCCTGTTCCAGCTGTTCCGTGAAAAGGAAGCGATGCGCCGCACGGTGCTGGCGTTCCTGCTTTCCGCCACCACCACGGCCGGCTGGTGGGCCATTTCCAGCTGGCTGCCGGTCTACACCGTGAGCCTCGCCAAAGCTTCCGGCCTCGCCAACCCCGTGTCCTGGGGCGCCCGGGTGGCGTTGCTCTACACGGCAGGAGCGATCGTGGCGTACATGCTGGCGGGGTTCATCATCGATCGTACCGGTCGGCGCTGGTTCCTCTTCCTCACGTATCTGGGAAGCCTGCTCGCCACGGTGGCCACCTACCGCTGGGTCGGCAGCGTGGATGCCATGCTGTGGGTGGCGCCGGTCAACGGGTTTTTCACCCTCGGTTGCGCCTATGTCTGGATGGCCATCTACCCCGCGGAGCTGTTCGCCACCACCGTGCGCGCCACGGCGGTCAGCGTGATTTTCAACGCGGCCCGGCTGGTGGCCTGGGTGTTTCCGATCATGGCCGGTTCCATCATCAAAACCTTCGGCAGCGTGCCCCACGCGGCGCTCAGCATCGGGCTCGTGTACCTGCTGGGCCTGGGGTTGCCCTGGCTGCTGCCTGAAACGCGGGGGCAGGAACTGCCCGACTGAGGCGTCCGGCCGCAAGGCCCTGAAACAGTCTATAATGTTGCGGTGCAGTATTTTTTAATGGACTGTTTCACAAAGGGAAAAACATGAAACTTGCGGACAGGGTGGCGCTCATCACCGGGGCGGCCAACGGCATCGGACTGGCCACGGCGCGCAAGTTTGCCGCGGAGGGCGCCCAGGTGTTGCTGTGCGACGTGCAGCGCGATCCGGTGGAGCAAGCCGCTGCGGCGATCCGTGCCGCAGGCGGGAGGGCCGAGGGCCATGTTCTCGACGTGGCGGACCGCCGCAGCGTGGACGACGTGGTGTCTGCCGTTGCGGCAGCTTACGGACGCATCGACGTCCTCATCAACAACGCGGGCATCACGCGCGATGCGCGCCTCGTCACCATGACGCAAGCGCAGTTTGACGACGTGATCGACGTCAATCTGAAGGGGGTGTTTCATTGCACCCAGGCCGTGGTTCCCCTCATGCTGGAACAGGGCCGGGGCGCCATCGTGAACGCGTCGAGCGTGGTGGGGCTGTACGGCAACTTCGGCCAGACCAACTATGCCGCGAGCAAGTTCGGCGTGATCGGTTTCACCAAAACCTGGGCACGGGAACTGGGTCCCAAGGGTATCCGCGTCAACGCGGTCTGCCCCGGGTTCATCGCCACCGGCATCCTCGCCACCATCCCTGCAGCCGTGCTTGAAAAAATGCGGGAACGGTCCTGGCTGCAGCGCTTCGGCACCCCCGAAGAGATGGCCAACGTGTATGCGTTCCTCGCGAGCGACGAGGCAAGCTACATCAACGGCGTGGCCCTCGAGGCGAGCGGCGGCATTTCCCTCTGACGCGCCGGTCCCGCCGTGGACAGCGGCGCGCGATGGGGCCACAATAATTCCATGTCGCGCGCCAAAAAAATTGGCCTTGGGCTGCTCGCAGCCGTGCTGCTCCTCGCGGCGTTCGGCGCATTCGTGCTGCCGGACGTTGTGCGTTCCCAGGCGGAACAGGCGGTGGCGGAACGCTTTCATCGCCGCTTCACGATCGACTCGGTCCGCTTCAATCCCTTCACGCTGACCCTGACGATTCAGGGAGCCCGTCTCTACGAGCCTGACGGGCAAACCCTGTTTGCCGGTTTCGACTCGCTGGAAGCGGGCGCATCCCTGACGAGCCTGTGGCATCTGGCGCCGGTGCTGCGACAGCTGCACGTGGTCAATCCCACCGTGCACATCGTGCTCGAAGCGCCGCACCGCTACAATTTCGACGACCTGTTGCACGCAGCGCCGGCCCAGGAAAAATCCGCGCGCGGACCTGCCGGCTTCGCCATTCACAACATCCTCGTGGACGGCGGTTCGATCCTGCTGGAAGACCGGCCACGCCAGGCCACGCACCGCGTCACGGACCTGCAGCTCGCCGTTCCTGCGCTTTCCACCATCCCGTCCGAAGCCCAGGAGGCGGTAGAGCCCGTGCTGAACGCGCGGGTCGACGGCAGCGCGGTCTCATTCCGGGGGGAGGGTCTGCCGTTCGCGCCGCAACCGCGCCTGCGGGCCCACCTGGACCTCATCCAGGTCGACCTGCCGCGCTATCTGGATTACCTGCCGTCAGCGCTGCCCGCGGACATCGCCGCAGGACGCATGGACCTGCACGGGGATGTGGCTTTTGAAACCCGCGCGGGCGATGGTTCCACCGTGCAGGTGAGCGGCAACCTGGCCTTGCAGGGCGTGCAGGGCCGCTTCGCAGGCGCGCAGGGGTGGGATTTCAGGATTGACGAGGCGCGCCTGGACGCGCAGCAGGTCACGCTGGCCCTCGCGCAGGGACGGGTGCGCTGGCAGCGCCTGGCCTTTGCGGTGCCGTCGGCACAGTTCACGGAAAGCGCGCTCCGGCGCCCGGTCACCACGCGCGTGAGCGCGCTTTCCCTCGAGCTCGGTCCGGGAGGGCCGGACCAGCCGGTGCGCACGGGATTTTCGGCCACCGTGAACGGGCGCGGAAGCGTTCAGATGCAAGGGGAGACCGGACTTGCACCGTTCGCGGCGCAGTGGGACGCAGACGTATCGGGGCTGGATCTCCTGCCGTTCCAGCCGATCCTCGGGCGCTACCTCAACCTGCTGATCACCCGGGGGGAGGCGGGACTGAAAGGGCGCGTGCGCCTGGATGAGGGGCCGGCCGGGATGCGCAGCGCGTTCCAGGGAAACCTTTCCCTGGTGAACGTGGCGGCCGTGGACCCGGTCCATGCGCGCGACCTGCTGCGCTGGAAGTCCCTGCGCCTGGACGGCGTGAAACTCCAGACGGCCCCTTTTGCCCTGGCTGTCCGGGGCGTAGCCCTGAACGATTTCTTTGCCCGCGTGGTGGTCAATCCCGACGGCCAGATCAACCTGCAGCAAGTGCTGCGTTCCGAAAAGGAGAGTGCCCCCCCGTCTCCCCGGCCTGCCTCTTCCGCTGCGACCAGCGCCCAGGCACCGGAAAAGCCGGCGCCGGTGACGATCGGAAAAGTGGTGTTGCAGGGCGGTTCGGTCCAGTTCAGCGACCATTTCGTCACCCCCCATTACAACGCCCGCCTCGAACACCTGGGCGGAGCGGTGACCGGCCTGTCCTCGGACAGCGCGACCACGGCTGACGTGGACCTGCGGGGGGACGTGAACCAGGCACCGCTGCGCATCGC
Source organism: Pseudomonadota bacterium (assembly GCA_021826025.1). Taxonomy (GTDB): domain Bacteria; phylum Pseudomonadota; class Gammaproteobacteria; order Burkholderiales; family Ferrovaceae; genus JAKBAT01. Next base: position 18,148 of record JAKBBG010000022.1, read on the forward strand.
CGGGAAGATAAACCCGTTGCGCGGCAACCTGTTTCTGGACGTCAACGCCCGCGTCGCGGGCATGGAGCTGGCGCCGTTCAGCCCCTATTCGGGGAAGTACGTGGGTTACAACATCGAAAAGGGCAAGCTCAGCTTCGACGTGAGCTACCACGTGCTGGACCATGTGCTGACGGCGCAAAACCACCTGATCCTGGACCAGCTCACCTTCGGCAGCAAAGTGGACAGTCCCGACGCCACGCATCTGCCCGTGCAGTTGGCCATCGCGCTGCTCAAGGACCGCAACGGCACCATCGACATCCATTTGCCCATCGAAGGATCCATCGACGATCCGCAGTTTTCCGTGGGCGGCATCATCCTGAAAATGGTCCTGAACCTGATCGCCAAGGCCGTGACGTCCCCGTTCCAGCTGCTGGGCGCCTTTTTCGAGCAACAGGAGGCGGCTTCCTGGGTGGCCTGCGCCCCGGGGCGCGCAGCGGTGACGCCCGACGGCGAAGGCAAGCTGCGTGCGCTGGCAAGGGCGCTGGCGGAGCGGCCGGGCCTCAGGCTCGACATCGAGGGCCATGCCGACCGCGAAGCCGATGCCGAAGCGCTGCGCCGCACCGGCATCGAACAGAAGGTGCGGGCCTTGTGGGTGAAAGCGGAACTGGCCCGGGGACGTTCGCCGCAGCCTGGCGCCAGCGTGCCTGCCTCCGCCTATCCGGACTTGCTGCGCGAGGCGTACGACGAGGAGCCGTTCCCCAAGCCGCGCAATTTTCTGGGCCTGGAAAAGTCCTTGCCGGTGCCGGAAATGGAAAAGCTGATGATGGCCAACACGCCGGTGACCGATGACGGTCTGGCGGCGCTTGCCTTGCGGCGCGCCGAAGCGGTGGAAGGCTGGCTGGTGCACGACGGCCAGGTGCCGGCGGAACGGCTTTTCATCGTGCGCGGACGGGCCGAAGCGTCGGCGCCTTCCGGTGCGCCACCCAACCGGGTGCAGTTTATCCTGAAGTGATCGGGGAAGGGCCGGCCGTCACGGCACCAGGTTGTGGGTGATGGCGTAGTGGATCAGTTCGGCGTTGGTCTTGAGCTTCATTTTTTCCAGCAGGCGGGCCCGGTAGACGCTCACGGTCTTGGCGCTGAGGGACATGGTTTCGGCGATTTCGCTCAGCTTTTTCCCGGACGCGATCAGGCAGAGGGTCTGGTATTCGCGGTGGGACAGGGTATGGTGGGGCAGTTCGGGGTTGCCGTTGGACAGGTTCTCGGCCAGCTGCATGGCCAGCTCGCTGCTGATGAATTTCTTGCCGCCCGCCACCTGGCGCACGGCCGCCACGAGCTGGGTCAGGGCGCCCTGCTTGTTGAGATAGCCGGCTGCGCCGGCACGCAGGGAGCGCATGGCATATTGGTCCTCGGGGTACATGCTGAGGATCATGACCGGGAGGGTGGGGCGGATTTCCTTGATTTTTTTCAGGACGTCGATGCCGTGTTCACCGGGCATGCTGATGTCGAGAAGGACCACCTGGTAGTCGTTTTCACGCACGAGTTGCAGGGCGTCGCTTCCGTTTTCGGCTTCGCCGGTGACGCGCATGTCGGGCGTGTCCTGGAACAGCTGCTTGATGCCCCTGCGGATGATGGAGTGGTCGTCCACCACCAATACGTTGATCATTGCCTACTGAAATCCTTGGCTCGTCAGTCGGGTATCCGGGGCTGGCGCAGCGAAACGGCAGCCCGGGCTCGTTGCGGATTGTAGCGAACCCGCAACCCGGTGACTATAACATGCGCGCGACGGCGCCAGCGGGTCGCCTTCAGGCATCGTGTTCCGGGGTCGCGCTGATCTTGTGGATGGAAAGGTCGGCACCCAGGTATTCCGATTCCTGGTCGAGGCGGATGCCCAGGGTGGCCTTGAGCAGCCCGTACACCAGCGTGCCCCCGGCCAGGGCGATGGCGATGCCCAGCAGGGTGCCGGCCACCTGGCCGCCCACGGTCACTCCGCCCAAGCCGCCCAGGGCACGGCTTCCGAAAATGCCGGCCGCCACGCCGCCCCAGGCGCCGCACAGGCCGTGCAAGGGCCAGACTCCCAGCACATCGTCGATTTTCCACCGGTTCTGGACCAGCGTGAACATGCGCACGAACAGGACGCCGGCCACGGCGCCAACCACCAAGGCACCGAGGGGATGCATGATGTCCGAGCCGGCGCATACGGCCACGAGCCCTGCCAGGGGCCCGTTATAGACGAAGCCGGGGTCGTTTCGGCCGGCAGCCCAGGCGGCGATGGTGCCTCCCACCATGGCCATGAGGGAATTGATGGCCACGAGCCCGTTGATCTTGTCGATGGTCTGCGCGCTCATGACATTGAAGCCGAACCAGCCCACGGCCAGGATCCACGCTCCCAGCGCGAGAAACGGGATGTTGGAAGGGGGGTGGGCGTGGATGGAGCCGTCCTTGCCATAGCGGCCATGGCGGGCGCCCAGCAGGAGCACGGCCGGCAGCGCAATCCAGCCTCCCACCGCATGCACCACCACGGAGCCCGCAAAATCGTGAAAGGCTGCGCCCGTGGCCTGGGTGATCCAGGCCTGGACGCCGAAGCGGTCGTTCCAGGCAATGCCTTCAAAAAAGGGATAAACCAGGGCCACCAGCAGGAACGTGGCGATCAGCTGCGGTTCGAAGCGCGCCCGTTCGGCGATGCCGCCGGAAATGATGGCGGGCACGGCGGCGGCGAAGGTGAGCAGGAAGAAGAATTTGACGAGCTCGAAGCCGCTCTTGGCCGCCAGGGATTCGGCGCCGCTGAAAAACTGGGTGCCGTAGGCGAGGGTGTAGCCGATGAAAAAGTAGGCAATGGTGGATACGGCGAAATCCATCAGGATCTTGACCAGGGCATTCACCTGGTTTTTGCGCCGCACCGTGCCCAATTCCAGGAACGCGAAACCGGCATGCATGAAGAACACCAGGATGGCTCCCAGCAGGATAAAGAGCGTATCGCTCCCCGATTTCAGCGTTTCCATTGTGCGGCGTCCCCGGCAGTCTTGTAGCCTGTAAAAAACGCTACCTTAATGCAAAACCCCGGAGCCGCACAATTCCTGTGCGTTGATGCGTCAAATCAGTGCGGCGGGGTCGAGAAACACTTCGGTGACGAGCAGGCTGCGTGCACTGCGATGGAACAGGGAGCGGCGGGCTTCCAGGCGGGGCGCCGTGGCGTAGGGGGAGAGCCTGCGGAACAGGGGATGGCGCGCGGTCAGGGACTTGAAACGCAGGGCGTGGCGTGAAATGGCGGGGTCGGTGAACAGGACTTCGCCCAAGGGGCGCGTGCCCAGGCCTGCGAACAGGTTCCATGGGCCGTGTTCGCCCGCAGCCGGCAGCACCGAGTGGGCGAACACGAGGGGCTTGTCGCCGTCGCACAGGAGCACTTCGCGGACCCAGGCCCGGTTGCCCGGCCGGATCTCGAGCACGGGATATTCGTCAGGCAGGGGGCGTGCCCATCCCTGAAACAGCAGGACCACGCGGAAGGCGCGGGAATGGGCCCGCAGGCGCGCCGTGAGGGAGTCGCGACTGGTGAGCCAGCGGCGCAGCCGGCGCGGCAGGGGTCCATGCAGTCGGTGGTTCCAGGGGTCACGGCGGGTCTGGCGGGGCATCCTGCCATTATCCCATAGGCGATGGTATTCTCTTGCAGTTACTTTAATGCCCGTTCACCCATCAGGAAGCCTGTACATGTCTGTGCCCTCCCGCATGCGATGCGTAGAAATCCCGCAACCCGGCCCCCCCGAAGTCCTGACCCTGGGGTCACGCCCCACGCCGCAGCCTGCCCCCGGCGAAGTGCTGATCGAAGTGGAAGCGGCGGGCATCAACCGCCCCGATTGTTTCCAGCGCGCCGGTTTCTATCC
>JAKBBG010000023.1 GCA_021826025.1 Pseudomonadota bacterium
GCGGAAATGTGCAAGCTCGCCGAAAACAGCTACCGCGATGCGAACATCGCTTTTGCCAACGAATTGTCCATGATCTGCGCAAAGGAGGGGATCGACGTCTGGAACCTGATCAGGCTGGCAAACCGGCATCCGAGGGTGAACATTCTGCAACCCGGAGCCGGCGTCGGAGGGCATTGCATTGCCGTGGACCCCTGGTTCATCGCGGCGCGGGATCCGGAAAATTCCCGCCTGATCCAGACGGCCCGCAGCGTGAACACCCGAAAGACAGCCTGGGTGACGGAGCAGATCCGGGGCCGGGCGCTCCGTGCGGCGGAGCAAACGGGGCGAAGCCCGAAGATCGCCTGCCTGGGGCTGGCCTTCAAGCCGGATGTGGACGATTTGCGGGAGTCGCCTGCCGTGCAGGTCGCAAGCGAGCTGCACGGCGAAGGGTTCGAGGTGGTCGCCGTGGAGCCCAACCTGGACAGCCATGAAGCCCTTGCGCTTGTTTCGCTCGAAGAAGCGCTCGAATCCGCCGACGTGGTCGCGATCCTGGTCAGACACCGGCAGTTTGTTTCCGGCGAGGCGCGAAAAAAACTTGCCGGCGCCGGGGCGCTGGATTTTTGCGGGGCGCTTGGATTTTCCCCGCAAGCGTGTGGGTATACTACGGAAGACGATGTCCGGGCCGCCGTTTTCTGAAACCGCGGGCCGGCCATGAAATCCCATACGTTTTTTGCAAGGACTGGGCATGTATTCAACCGGTTTCATCGGCGTCGCCGGCCTGCCCCGCGCAGGTTCAACCCTCCTGTGCCAGTTGCTGGCCGAACATCCCGACATCCACTGCGAAGGCCACAGTTCGCCGCTGTGCAACGCCCTGCTCAACGTGCGGCGGTTCATCAGCGACGACGCATTTTTCCTGGCCCAGCTCGATGTGCAGCCCAGCCGCACCTATGCCCATCTGCAACAGGCCATGACGGGGTTCCTGAAGTCCTGGTACCACGATTGCGACAAGCCCTGGGTCGTGGACAAGAACCGGGCCTGGCTGCATGGCATCGAGCTGCTGCTGCAGCTGGAGCCCAATGCCCGGTTGCTGATCAACATTCGGGAACTGGGCCAGGTGTACGGTTCGATCGAAGCGCAACACCAGCGCACGGTGCTGGTGGATTTCGTGGACCACCTGGCCGATTTCGACCGCTATCACCGCGCCATTCAGCTGTTCACGCCCGGCAAGGCTGTCGGCACACCCCTATCATCCATCCGGGCCGTTCAGAACCTGCCGGCCGCCATCCGGGATCGCCTCTACTTCGTCAAGTTCGAGCATCTTGTGGCCGAACCGGTGGCGTGCATGAACCGGATATTCGGTTGGCTCGGGCTGAAGCCCCACGACATCGACCCGCAGCACCTGACCCTGCTGGCCCAGGAAAGCGACAGCCACTACCGTCTCAAGTTTCCCCACCGTCGCAGCGGCGCCATCGTGCCGCCGCAGCGTCACGAGATTCCACCGGCCATCCAGCAGCAGATCGAGGCCACCCATGCCTGGTTTTATCGCGCTTTCTACTCCCCGCCGGAAGGGGGGGGGAAAACTACAGGTGCGTGAACGTGAGCAAGCCCGTGAATCCCACCAGCGTGTCGGCGGAGCTGAAGGACGTTCCGGTGGCGCCGGCCTGTTCCACCAGGTAGGTGTTTCCTCCGAACTGGAAACTCGCGACACCATGGCTTGCCAGGTCCAGTCCGCCCGCCGCCAGGGCGCCGTTCACCCAGGTGGACAACTGCGTGAGGTCCAGCCCGTGGGCGGTCGCATAGGTTGACGCTGCCGACTGGGAGATGGAGGCAACCGTTGCCCCAGCCAAGGGGTCGCCCAGGAAATGGACCTGGTCCGTCCCCGCAGAAAATCCCGTCACCATGACCTGGGCCTGGTTGCCGCTGTAACCCACGGCGCCAAGGGAGATCTGGTCCACTGCCGTCGCGGCATGGGACGCCAGCGAGATGGTGCCCTGAATGCCGGACCCCGAAAGCACGATCTGGTTCGAGCCACTGCCTGCGGCGATGGAAACAGTCCCCGAAGTGCTGGGATCGATCACCGTGTTGTTGCCGTTTCCCAGGGTGATCTGGTCGGTTGCGCCGGCCGCTGCGCCACTGGTCAGATTGAGGGTCACCGGTCCGGTGTCCTGGCTTGCGTTGACCGTGATGCCGCTGCTGACGGCATCCCCCGACAGGGTGAGCGCAAGGTTTCCCGAAAGCGTGAGCGTGGCGAGATCCGCGTCGTTGAGCGACTGGATGCTGAAACTGCCGGATGCCTGATCCGCAATCGTGAGGGCGGCGGCATGGTCGGTCAGGGTCGAAATGAGCACGGACTGGGATCCCGACAGGGTGAGGCTTCCCAGGGCGAGATCCGTGAACTGGGTCAGGGTCTGCGTGGATCCGGCCGTTCCGGGGGCGCTCAGGGAGACGCTGCCGATGCCCTGCAGCAGCCCGTCTTCAAGGGTGATCGCGGCGGTCGTCGCGTTGCCGGTCGAACCGGGTTGGCCCAGGGCCACCGACAGGCTGTCGGTTGGCCCTTGCGTGTCCAACGTCTGAACGACGAGGGCCTGCGAATCTCCCGCATCCACCTGGAGCGTGGTTCCCGCGGCCACACCGGAAAAAGTCAGCGTTCCGGAGAGGGCTCCTCCCTGCACGTCCAGGGTTTGGAACGCGTCTCCCGAAAAGGCAGCCACGTCGATCGTTTGGGAACCTGCACCGACGGATGAAGTGACTCCCAGGATGTCGAAGCCCTTGACGGCTGATTCAGTCTGGGGCGTGAGTGGCGTGCTGCTCAGCGCAAAGTTGAGAACCACTTCGTTGCTGGTTCCCGGCCCTGCGGTAATCGATTGGGACGCGTTGCCGTCCAGGTTGACGATGGTCGTCCCCGTTCCCCCAAGAAAAACCTGCTGCTGGGATCCATCCAGCCACACCGTCACGGCGCCTGAGGACTGGCTGGCGTTGATGACCGTGCTGCCGTTGCCTGCATCGGAAAGGTCGGCGGTGAGACCGGCGGAGCCCTGGACATTGACGTGGGCCAGGTTTGCGGGCGTCTGGAGGGACTGCGTGAAATCCAGGACGCCCGAGCCGGACACGTTCAGGGTTTGGAGGTTATCCGTCAGCAGGGCTGAGGCTACCGTGTAATCGAGGGTGGCATTTCCGGCGACGGACACGTTGAGCGTGGCATAGACGCTGAACTCATCGTAGAGGTTGACGGCCCCGTTGATGCCTTGCAGCGTCAGGTCAAGCGCCGAGACTGAAGCAAGGTCGTTGTAGAGATAGATGAAGGCGTTGCCGGACACGTTCTCCACGGTCAGGTTCGCCAGGACCGTGGCGCCGGTGACGGTGGCGTAGGCGCCGTTGACCATGTTGCTGATGCTGAGCTGGGTCAGCGCGCCGGCATTGTTGATTTTGAGGTCGCCGCTGTTGAACTGCTTGGTTCCGTAGTAGCTGCCGTATCCGTAGCCGGAAGAGCCGCCATAGTTGACCGGGGCCGTCCAGGAAACGTTGTCCAGGCCGCTGACGGTGATGCTGTGGATGGTGTTGCTGCTGTCATTGATCGTCACGCCCTGCAGAAATCCGTTGGGCGAGCTTTCGGTCTGGGTGACCGTCACCTGGGTGGTGCCCACCCCGCCGTTGATGAGGATCGCGTGCTGGGAATTGCCATAGCCGCTGCCGTTGACCTCATTCACCGTCACGGTGCTGCCGCCCTGCACGACCATGCCGTAGCCGCCATAAATCGCCAGGCCAAGCCCCGCAGCCGCCTGGTCGTTGATGGTGACGGCAGTGTTTGGCCCCACCACGACTTCGTCCACCTGGGACACGCCGGAAACGCTGGTGATGTGGACGTTGGCGAGCCCGCTGAATCCCATGGTGCTATTGACCGGGGCAAATACGACGGCTTCGCCGGAATACAGGTTGAGGTTGGGGATGCCGGTCACGGATGCCTGGGGCACGGCGGTCGGGTTCCAGATCCCGCCCGTTTCGGTATCCGTGAGGTTGAACGTCGCCCCCGTGGTGGTTCCTCCGGAAATGGTGTCTCCCGTGGTGAACGTGGGCGCCACGCCGGAATTGGCCAGTCCAACACCCTGTGCAAAGCCGTCAATCACGGCATTGTTGTACGCCGCGACGATGTGGTCCGTGCCGGTGGTCAGGGTGTACGGGGCATTCAGGGATATTCCGGGGAGGGACTGAAGGGGGACGTTGCTGGCAGCCGCAGAGGACTGCCCATAGGTGACGGCATCGCTGATCAGGGCGTTCCACGCCTGGGAAGCCGGTCCGAAAACGGCATCGCCGGTGAGGCCTGCAAATTGGTCCAGCAGGGTGGCGATCGTGGCGCCACGGCTGTCCGGAGAGGCCGCATTGAGCTGTGCGGTGATGTACGACTCGGCAACCGACAGGCTGGTTCCGGAAAGTCCCAGGTTGTCGGCAACCGTTTGCGCGATGGCGTCAGTGGGCGTGCTGCCGAATTGAGCGCTGTAGTAGGCATTCAAAAAGGGCGACAGCCCCTGGGCGTTGGCTGACGCCAGCGCCGCTTGCATGTCGGGATTGCCCAGCGCCACGTCGTACATTGCGCCGGCAAATTGGGCTAGTTCTGTGACTGTATTTGCAGAGAGTGTGGCCACGGCAGTCAATTCTTCAAGCTTGTCACGGACGAAAACCTCCTGGTGGAAGTTTACTCACAAACCTGCCGGACATCGCCTGCTGCGGCCTGAAAATGTGTAACAAAACTTTCACGAAGCCCGTTACCCGGGCCATTGCCGGAAAGAGAAGATCAGTTCAGCCGGACCAGGAGCACGGGGACGGGGCTTGCCCGAATCACCCCTTCCGCGATGCTTCCCAGCAGCAAGTGCTGCAGGCCCTTGCGTCCGTGAGTGCCCATCACGATCAGGTCGGCCGACCAGTCCCCCGCTTCCCTGGCAATGGCGTCGGCGACGTCTTCGCCCAGGGACTGGGTTTCGAGCAGCCGGGTTTCGATGGCGAGGTTTTCGGCGCCGGCGGCCCGCTTGGCGTGCTCGAGGGCCTTCTCGCCGGTTTTGACCCAGGCCTTTTCAATGGCCGTGCGATCGACGAATTCCGCATTGCCCAGGATGTAGGTTTCGTCCACCACATAGATCACCCGCAGCTGGGCTTGCTGGTCCTTGGCGAGCCGGATGGCCTCCTGCAGGGCCGGATCGGATTTTTTGCCGCCGTCCGTGGCGACCAGGATGCGTCGGTACATGGGAGTCCTCCTCAGTCGTCGCCCCGCACAGGCTGGAACACCAGGACGGCGCAGTCCGTGAGGCCGATGATTTTTTTGGTGGTGGTGCCGAAGGCGGATTTCAGGAGCCTCCCCTCCCGGTGCCGTCCCACGACGATCAGGTCGGCCTGCGTTGCGGCAGCGGTTGCGCGTATCCGTTCGGCGGGGTCCCCCGTTTCGACGCGGCTGTTTGCAGCGATTCCCCGCCTTTCCGCCTCCGCGGCGGCCTGGCGAAGCAGGGTTTCAGCCTCGCCCTGGAGCCCGCTGCGGACGACGGCGAGCAGGGTCAGCGGCAGGGCACCCAGGGCGGCCATTTCGAAAGCGGCTTCCAGCAGGCCGGGGCAGGGGCGGGCCGGGTCGAGGGCGAGCAGCGCCGTGCGTGTCCAGGGGGGGGCGCCGGCGGGAACGAGCAGCATGCTGCAGGGCGATTCGGTGGCGACCTTGCTCACCATTTCCCCCACCATGAGGTTGGACAGGAAACCCTGGCGACCCCGGCAACGGACGACGATCAGGTCCGCGCCCTGGGTTGCCGCGTGCTCCAGGATGCCCCGGTGCAGCGATTCGCAGGGCTTCACGACGGGGCGGAGGGCAGCGCCCTCGCGGGCGGCGGCAGCCTGCAGTTGCCGGACCTTGTGCGCGGTTTCGCGGGCCTGTCGCTCTGCGAGATCGGGCGTGCCGACTTCGTATTCGAGGTTGCGTATGACCGGCACGACCACGTCGAGCAGGCGTCCGCTGCGTCTGGCGAGGTCGAAGGCGACCCGTTCCGCGCCGCGGTCGAATTCGGTGTGTTCCGTCGCCAACAGCAGGGTTTCAAAAAGGGGCGCCACGGGAATCACGTCCGCAAAAATAGCCGGGCACCGGACGCCGCGACCAGGAGCACGGCCACCGTGGCGAGACAGAGGGCGGCGTAAACGTAATTTTTTTCCCGCAGGTAGATGGGAATGATGGCCGCGATGCTCAAGATGGGGCAAGCCGACAGCAACGCGATCCCCATGAGGCTCAGGGAGTCGCCGTTGCTCAGGGCGGTCGCCCAGTGCCATCCGGCAGCGCCATGGGTGGCCGCCAGATAGTCCGCCGTGGACAGCTTCCACAGCCTGGGCAGATCGGCCAGGGGAGGCTGGACCTCCACGAGCCCGGCCAGGTCCATCAGGAACGTCGCCACGAGCACCACGAAACCGACCAGGCTCCCCCAGTGGAGTACGGCCGCATACCGTTTTTCCTCGCGCGAGAGGGGAGGGCGGTGCATGGCTAGTATCCCAGCCCTTTGAGGAGGGCCCTGGCTCCCGCAAAGAGCAGCATGGCGATCACCAGCCGGCGCACGGCAGCAGGGTTCAGCACCGTCAGCAGATGGGCCCCGATGCGGGCACCCATCATCATGCCGATCACCGAAGGCACGGCAATGACGGGCAGGATGGCGCCGCTGTTGAGGTAGTACCAGGTGGCCGAAGCGCTGGCGATGGAAAGGATCAGGCTCGAGGAGGCGGCGGCCAGCTTGAGGGGCACTCCCATCATGAGGTTGAGCCCGGGAACGTTGGCCCAGCCCGCTCCCACGCCCAGCAGGCCGCCCAGAAAGCCGATGGCGAGAAACAGAACGATTCCGGTCGCGGTGCGGTGAACCTGCCAGGGCGTCTCCGTGCCGGCAATGGGGTCGCGAAAGACGCCATGGATGCCGAGGCGTCGCGACAGGGGGTCCGGATGGGGCACGTGGGGAAATTCCGATTTTCTCATCGCGATCATGAGCGCTGCGATGGCCAGGATGGCGGTGCCGAGCAGGGTCTGGACGAGCCATGCCGGCAAGGCGAGGCCCACCATGGCGCCCGCGATGGAACTCAAGGAGGACGACAAGGCGAGCGGCATCACGAGACGCAGGTTGACCATGCCGTTCCTGAGCAGGGAAGGGCCTGCCGCCAGCGTGCTGGCCATGGCCACCAGAAGGCCGGCTCCGCGCACGAAATCGAGGTGGAACGGGAAAAATCCGCTGACGATGGGCACGAACAGCACGCCGCCGCCCACTCCGGCCGGCACTGCGGCAATCCCCATGAAGAAACAGGCCACGAAAGTGCCCAGCGCCCAGACCCACCAGCTCCCGCCGGCTGGGGCGGGCACCACCCCGGCAGCGCTGGCGGTCAGGGGAAACGCGAGCGCGGCGAAGGCCAGCAAACCGGCGGCAGGAAGCCAGCGCGGCGTGGGCTGGCGGGGTAGGGTCGGCATGCGGGAAGTATAGCGCCGCCCCGGTGTTCAGGCACTGTTCCCGCGACGTGTCTTCCTGCGGTAAAGTTCACCTGTTTTCATCGCCATTCGCCGCAGAGAGAGGATTCATACGCATGTCGTCCCATTCCATCGACGTCGACGAGGCCGGCTTTCAGGAACAAGTCCTCGACGTTTCCCGGCATACGCCCGTGATCCTGGATTTTTGGGCCGAGTGGTGCGGCCCCTGTCGCGTGCTCAAACCGATCCTGGAAAAGCTCGCGCGCGAGTTCGAGGGGAAATTCCTGCTCGCCAAAATCGACTCCGACCGGAACCAGCGGCTTGCGGGGCAGTTTGGCGTACGCGGCATTCCCACCGTGGTTGCTGTGGTGGACGGGGGGGAAGTGGACCGTTTTTCTGGAGCGCTGCCCGAAGGGGAGGTGCGTAAATTCCTGGGCCGCGTCATCCCTTCCCCGGCAGCCCGACTGCTTGCCCAGGCGGCCGCCCTGTATGGCCAGGGACGGCAGGAGCCTGCCCTGCAGCTGCTGGAGCAGGCCTTGCGGCTCGAGCCGGAAAACCCGGAAGGATCGCTGCTGGCCGCCCAGATCGCCCTGGACCAGGGCAGCCTGGACGCGGCGCAGCGGGCCCTGGAACGGATTCCGCCGCAAAAGCGCATGGACGACGGCTTTCGCGCCCTGCAAGCCCGGCTTGAATTCCTCAGGCAGTCGGGCAGCCTGCCCGGCGAAGACGAACTGCAGGCACGCATCGGGCGCGACGGCGACGATCTCGAGGCGCGCCTGCAGCTCGCCAACCTGTGGGCGGCCCAGAAACGCTACGAGCCGGCCCTCGAGCAGCTGCTGGAAATCGTGCGCCGCGACCGCAAGTTCCGCGACGACATCGGGCGCAAGACGCTGCTGGAAATTTTCAACCTGATGGGCGGCGGGGAGGTGGTGAACCGCTACCGCAAGCTGCTGGCAAGCGCGCTCAACTGAGTTTCCCCAGCAGGCAAGCGCACGGACCGCATCCAGGCGTTCGGAACAGTGGGCGAGCTCCGCGGCGTACTGACCCCCCCATCCGGGCTACGACCAAGGGGGTATATAAGGCGGGGGTCGGCCGTCCTATGATGCGGCCATGGATGCGCAATGCCTGGACGAAGACGGCTACCTGATCAATCCCATGGACTGGGACGAGTCCTGGGCCGAATACTTTGCCCAGAAGGAAAACATCAGCCTGACCCCGGACCACTGGGACGTGATCCGCTTCATGCGCCGCCATTACGAAGCGCACCTGATCGCGCCCGATGCGCGCTATTCCATCCGGCACCTGTCCGAAAGATTCGGGGCGGAGGCGCGCAACAAGCTGTTCGAGCTGTTTCCCTATGGCTATGTCCAGCAGGCCTGCCGGATCGCCGGCATGAAGCGTCCGCGCAACTGGAGCACGGGCTAGGCGGCGCTCATTCCACGCAGGCGTACACGTAGTCGCGGAACGCGTCCATCTGGTTGAAGCGGGCATGCCGGTGGTGGCTGGCGCAGGATTTCTCGGCGGCCGCGTCTGCCCGGTCCCGCTCCACCGTGCCCTGGATCACCACCCCCTGTGCGTTTTCGTCCAGCACCCGAACCGGCATCTGCCCGCAGGCCGCCAGCGCGACGCAGAATCCCAGAGCGGTCGCGGCCCTCATGTCAGCGCAGGTTGCCCGTGTGGCCGAGCGAATAGCGTCCCGGTTGCGGCCAGACCGTCAGGCCGTGGGGCTCTTCTCCCACCTTGATCTGGGATACGGCACCGCTTGCGGTGTCGATGCGGTACACCACGTCGTCGAAACGGCCCGACAGCCAGAGGGTTTTGCCGTCTGCGCTGACGTTGCCCATGTCGGGGCTTCCCCCTCCGGGAATGGGCCATTGGTCGACGATTTTTCCGGTCGCGAAATCGATGACCGTGACGCTGCCGCGGCCGTGCGGCGGTCCGTGGATTTTATGGGTGCCGCGGTTGGCCACGTAGAGCAGGCGGCCGTTGCGGCTCGGGTAGAGGCCGTGGGCGCCGGGTCCCGTGCTGATGAATCCGATCTCCTTGAGCGCATTGCCGTCCACCACGTGCACTCCGTCCGCATCCATGTCAGCCACATAGAACCGCTTGCCGTCCGGCGAAATGCGGACATCCTGGGGCATGCCCCGGCTGACGCTGCAGATTTCCGTCGCGAGCGGTCCGGTGGCCTCGGGCGTATCCACGAAGCGGGTATGCGGCATTTGCAGTTTCAGGTAGCCCGCCACCTTGCGTTTGTCGAGGTCGATTTTTACGATGCTGCCGTTGAATTCGCAGGTGAACAGGGCGTAGTGGCCATCGATGGAAAAGTCGGCATGGTTGATGCCGCCGCATCGGGGCGTTTCGATCGAATATTGCAGCGCCATCGTGTGCGGATTCCGGAAATCCAGGCGGCGGCGGGCCTCCGCCACCACGATGGCGGACGTGCCGTCGGGCGTGAAATACAGGTTGTAGGGGTCGTCCACCGGAATAGGGGCACCCGGTTTCCCGGTGCGGGGGTCGATGGGGGTCAGGCTGCCGTGGTTATGGCGTTCGTCGTTGTTGGCCACCCACAGGGTGCGCAGGTCCCAGGAGGGCACCACATGCTGGGGCCCGTGCCCGACCTTGAAACGGTCCACCACCCTGAACGAGGCAGGGTCGATCACGTACACGTCGTTGGAGCGCAGGTTCGGCACGTAAATGCGGGGAAGGTCGTCGCGTACGGCCGCGCTCAGGTGGTCCGGCCCGATTTCGCTGTAGAGGTTGTTCGGGTCGAGCACCGGCGGCATGCCGTGCACCGTCAGCACCGGCCCCGCTGCAGGGGCGTCGGCCGCAGACCCCTGGCGGGAAAGGAATCCCAGGGCGCCCAGCAAGGCGAGCATGAGCGCTCCCGCCCCCATCGTTTTTCTTGACATCGAACTCATCTCCTTTGTTCTTTGAGGCCGGAAGGGCCGGCTTCGGCCCCCGTAAATTTTCGGATGGCGTCCACGGAAGCGCGCACGATGCGCTCGACGCCCAGCTGACCCAGCGCCGGCGTGGCCGGGCGGGGGTCGCCGGAAATGCCCGCAGTGCCCGGCCTGGCTGCTGCCTGCTGGTCGGGGCGCACCAGAGCGGGATCCACCGCGAGCGCCAGGGCCGTGTCGGCAAGGCCTGCATGGGTGCCGATCTGGGCCTGGGTGAAGCCGCGCGCTTCGAGGTCGGCTGCGAATGGCTGCTGGGCTGCCTGATAGTAGGCCGTGAGGGCCAGGACGCGGCAGGTGGGGTCGTCCGCCCACAGGCGGTTCAGGCGGTCGGCCACGCGGGTTTCCAGCTTCTGGTAGCCGCCATGATCGCCCAGGAACACCACGTGCCGGAACCCGTGTTCCTTGAAGCTGCGGGCTGCGCCGTCAAGCACCGCTTCGAACGCCTGGTCGGGTACCGATATGGTTCCTGCGAAGCGCATGTGGGCGCGGGGAGGCTCGACAGCCCCTTCCGGCACGTAGGCGATGACCGGCGCGACGACCGCGTCGCCCAGCGCCCGCGCGATCTTTCCTGCGAGGATGCGGGCCCGCTCGTTGTGTTTGCCGAGCACCATGTGGGGACCGTTCTGTTCGGTGCCGCCGATGGGGATGAGTACGGTGCGGGTCCCTGCCGCGACCAGGGCCTGCACTTCGGGGGATGTCAGCTCTTCCAGGTAGACGCTGGAAGGGCTTGCCGGGGCAAGCGCGGACAGGGTCAGCGAAAAGGCCAGCCAGAGGAGCTTCCCGTGCCGCACCAGGGCGTGTTCAGTCATCTTGGATGGGGCTGGCGGCCAAAAACCTGCAGTTCATTCCGGCAATTATAGTCAATTCCCCGGGGCCCTGCCGCACCGGCAAAAAAAAGCGGAGCCGGGGCTCCGCCATCCGGAAAGGCGGCGATCAGACGGCCGTGCTGACGGTGGAACCCACCGTCAGGCCAGCACCCTGGTGCTGGACGTCCTGCAGCAGGTTCTGCAGGAAAGACTGCAAGGAGGGGTTGCCTGTCGTCGCCGAGGAGCCTTGGGTACTGCCGAGGGCATTGACCAGGTTCTGGAAGCTGGACTGCAGGGAGCCCAGGGTGCTGTTGGTCGAGGAACCGGATCCGGAGCTGGAGGAGGTGGTGGCGGACAACTCCTGGATCAGGGTTTGCAGGTTGGCGGCCATGCCGCCGCCGTGCCCATGATGATGGCCATGGCCGCCGGTCTGGCCTGCGGCGCCGCCGGCCTGATGCAGGGCGGCGAAAAGGTTCTGGAGGAATGCCTGCACGGCCGCCTGGGCGGATTGGGGCGTGTTGCTGCCGTTGGTGCCGGAGGACGCGCCCGTTCCGGAAGCAGAGGAGGACTGGAACAGGCTACCGAGGCCCGACTGGGACAGGGCCTGGGCGATGGCTTGGGCAAAGCCGCCGCCGCTCACGCCGTTCGCGCTGCTGCCGTCCCCGTCCCCGTCGCTCCCTGCACCGACCGAAGAGGGTTGGTTGTTGCCGGGGTTCAGGAAAATCGAAGAGGGGTTGGTCGGGCCGTTCAAACCGCCGATGAGGCTCATGAGAAGTTCTCCTGGGTCAGTGAAAGTTTGCCTTGCGCCAGCGCGGGCTGCTCGGGCAGTGTCTCCAGTGTACTGTCTGCCGCAGTCATCCAAAGGGGCGAATAGCCCGCCGATTCCCGGCCTTATCGGCGGCTTGGACCGGCCTGTCGCGCGGGAAGTAAAGTTTTGTAAATCAGGGCGCGCACCGGCGCTGCCCGCGCGCATGGCGGCGCCCCTGCAGCCCCTGCCAGAAGCCGTCGAAAGCGGCCTGCTGTTTGGGACCAAGCTGCGCATAAAACGTTTGGGTCCGGGCGGTCGCCGCTTCGAGGCGCGCGAGGTGTTCCTGCAGCATTGCAATCCGTTGGCGCAGCCGGTCGGTGCGTCCCTGCAGGCGTTGCGGCGCCGTCAGGCCGGAAGGCGGCGCGCTCAGGGAGGCGCGCCAGGCGGCGCGGGACTGCGACCACGCTTGGGCATCCGCCAGGAGACTGTCGTGCCAGACGCTCCAGGCCGGAACCTGGCCCGGGTCCAGCTGCAGGCGCTCTTTCAGGCGTTCCAGCCGGGAGCCCAGGCGGGAAATGCGGTCGGTTCCGGTGCTGCCGGCGACGGCGGCACCGGAGTCGGGGGAGGGGAGTACCTGGGCGACGGTGTCGCGGGCAAGCAGGACGCCCAGGGCGCAGACGATGGGCAGGACGGTGCGGACAAGCAGGGTGCGGGTCATGGCGATTTCTCCAGGCAGTGCGGGTTACACTGGAGGCGAGCATGAGCCGGCCCGGCGTTAAGCGCGGTTAACGGAATCAAAAGGGATGTAAAGACCGGGTGGCCGGAGCGGGTAAAAGAATGTAAAGGGGGACCGGCCTGCTGGGGCATGGCCGGCCGCTTGATTATGATGCTGTCTTAAAGCCTACCGGAAACTGGAAACATGGTGAAAGTGCTGCTGATCGACGATGACGTGGAACTGGTCGAGATGCTCCGCGAGTATCTGGTGGGCGAAGGAATTTCAGCCACTGCAGTCCACGACGGGGAACGGGGGCTGGCTGAAGTGCTGACAGGCGGTTACGGCCTCGTCGTGCTCGACGTCATGATGCCGCGCCTGAACGGGCTGGAAACCTTGCGCCGCATCCGCGCGAGCAGCTGGATTCCGGTGCTCATGCTGACCGCGCGGGGCGACGACACGGACCGCATCGTGGGCCTCGAGCTGGGTGCCGACGATTACGTGGCGAAGCCGTGCACGCCGCGCGAACTCACGGCCCGCATCCGGGCCATCCTGCGCCGTTCCCAGGCGCCGGCTTCCGCAGAACTGCCGGCGCTGCTCGAAGCGGGCCTGCTCAAAATGTGGCCGGCACAGCGGCGGGCGGAATGGAAAGGGGCTCCGCTGGAACTTACCAGCACCGAATTCAACCTGCTGGAAATCCTGGTGCGCCACGTGGGACAGGCCGTCAGCAAGAAAAGGCTGTCGGAACAGGCGCTCGGACGTCCGCTGGCCCGCTTCGACCGCAGCATCGACGTGCACATGAGCAAGATCCGCAGCAAGCTGGGCACCCTTTCCGATGGCCGTTCGCACATTTACACCGATTACCGGCAGGGCTACCGGTTCATCCAGGACTAGGGCATGGGCCGGCTATTCTGGAAGTTCTTTTTTTTCGTCTGGCTTGCCCAGATCACCACCATCTGGGGCGTGGGCAGCGCCATTTGGGCGATCCGCCACGAGGAAAGCCGCAGTCTGGAGGGCGTGGACACGAGCCGTCCCGTCACCTTCGGCGTGGAGGCGGCCGCAACCACGTTGCGCTACGGAGGCCCGCAGGCGCTCGAGTCCCTGCTGCAGCTGCGCATGCGCCATCCGGTCTATGCCGTAAGGGAGGACGGGCAGGAACTCCTGGGCCGCCCGGTGTCCGCAGAAATACTCCATGCCGTGCGCTCTGCCCTGCAGCAGGGCCCGGCGATGCCGACCATCCGGGAAGTGCCGAGCGCCGGCCACAGCTATCTGCTGTTCGTGCCGGACGGCGGCATCGATGCGGGAGGGCGCCCGCCCACGGGACTGTTCCCGCTGGTGCCGGTGGTCGCAGCGACCGTGGCGAGCCTGATTTTCGCCGCCCTGCTGGCCCGGTATTTTTCAAAGCCCATCCGCAACCTGCGCAGCGCCTTCCGTTCCGTGGCGGCCGGCCATTTCGACGTTCACCTGGGCAGTCTCATGGGGCGGCGGCGTGACGACCTGGCCGACCTCGGCCGGGACTTCGATCAGATGGCGGGCCAGCTGCAGAGCCTGATCGAAGGCCAGCGCCGGCTGCTGCACGACATTTCGCACGAACTGCGATCCCCGCTGGCACGGCTGCAGGCGGCCATGGGGCTCGTGCGGCAGCAGCCCGGCAACATCGAAATGTCGCTTGCGCGCATGGAACGCGAATGCGAACGCATGGACAGGCTCGTGGGCGAATTGCTCACCCTGTCCAAACTGGAGGCCGGCGTCGCAAGCGTGCCGACCCAGACGGCCAACGTCGCCGAACTGCTCACGGACATCGTGAACGACGCGCGCTTCGAAGCCGAGGCCAAGGGGAAAGGGGTGGCCCTCCATGGAGACTGTTCCGCAGCGGTCCATGGCAATGTCGAACTGCTCCAGCAGGCGTTGGAAAACGTGGTGCGCAACGCCGTCAAGCACACGCCGCCGGGCACCAGCGTCCTCATCGAATGCCGCATCGACGCGCCGGCCCGGAGCCTGCAGGTGGCCGTTTCCGACGAGGGGCCCGGCGTGCCTGAAGCGGAGCTGCCCCTGATTTTCCGGCCGTTCTACCGCGGCGCGACCCAGGGGAAAAGCACCGACGGGCACGGGCTGGGGCTTGCGATCGCAAGCCGTGCCCTGGAAGCCCACGGCGGAAGCATCCGGGCCGCAAACCGTCCGACCGGCGGGTTGCGGGTGGAAATGAGGATCCCCGTCGCGGACCTCTGATGTCCCCGCGAAGGTACAATGCGGCTCATGAGCGATGCCGTCACGCCCGTTCCGGCAGGAGAGGCATCCGGCCGGCCCAGGGTTTTCATAGCGTTGCGTCCGCCGCCTGCCGTACGCGCAGCCTTGTTCCGCTTCCAGCGATCCTGCGACTGGCCGAAGGGAGCGGCACTGGTCGTACCCGGCAAGTTTCACGTGACCCTGCATTTCCTCGGGGACGTGCCGCGGCCGCGCCTGCCTGAAATTCTTTCCGCCCTTCAGGTGCCTTGCGCCCCGTTCCGCCTGGCGTTCACCGGCCCCGTGCTCTGGCCTGGCGGCGTGGCGGCGCTCGGGGCGGCGGCCGCGCCGGAAATGGTCGCCTTGCGCGAAGCCCTGGCCCATAAGCTGCAGGCGTTGGGGCTATGTCCCGACGTAAGGGAGTTCAGGCCGCACCTCACGCTCGCCCGCCACGCCCGGGGAGTGCGCTGGCCGGACGCAGTCCCCGGGTTGTGGTGGCAGGCGGAACGCTACGGCCTGTACGAATCGGCCCATCCGGCCTCACTTCCCTATAAAATGCTGCGCAGCTATCCGATGCGCGGGTCCGGCCCGCAGGAACCCCCGATTGCACTCCTGGAGAATGCCCCATGAAACCGATTCCCCTGGGAGCCCAAGGCTCCTACTCCCTCGTGGTGACGGCTGAACACCTGGCCAACCGCTTCAAGGATTCCATGCTGCCTGCGGTGCTGGCGACTCCGGTGATGGTCCTCATCATGGAAAACGCGGCCCTCAATGCCATCAAGCCTTACCTCGAGGCGAACGAAAGCGCCGTGGGCACCCGCGTGGATGTGATCCACCTGGCGGCAACGCCGGTCGGCATGACGGCCACGGCCCATGCCGAAGTGACCCGCGTGGACGGCCGGCGCATCGAGTTCCGGGTGGAAGCGACGGACGGCATGGACACGATCGGCACGGCCACGCACGAGCGCATGCTGATCGACATGGTGCGCTTCAACGAACGGCTGAAACAGAAGGCGGATCGCGCCCGCTGACCCGGATTCCAAGGGCAGCTTATTGAAATCACGAGAGATTTTTGCCGGAAGCACGGCAATGCGGTTTCTCTTGTGGGTAAATTATCGATAATCTATAATCGCTTTTTTCACGCAGCGACGGAACTCCGGAATGTGGATCGTCAGAATCGCCCTGCAGCGGCCCTATACCTTCATCGTGATGGCGGTGCTCATCGTGCTGCTGGGCCTGTTTTCGATCCGCAAAACGCCGACGGACATTTTCCCCAACATCCGCATTCCCGTGGTGGCCGTGGTATGGCGCTACGACGGACTTCCGCCGGAGGACATGGCCAACAACATCGTGTCCTTCAGCGAGCGTGTCGCCTCGACGACGGTCAACGACATCGAGCACGTGGAATCCCAGTCGCTCAACGGCATTGCGGTGGTGAAGTATTTCTTCCAGCCCAATGTCAACGAAGAGATGGCGGTGGCGCAGATCACGTCGATTTCCCAGACCTTGCTGCGGACCATGCCTCCCGGAACGACGCCCCCTTTCATTCTCGCGTATAACGCCTCCAGCGTACCCGTCCTTCAGCTGGCCCTGTCCAGCAGCAAGCTTTCCGAATCGCAGCTGTTCGATCTGGGCAACAACTTCATACGGACCCAGCTTGCCACGGTGGCGGGCGCATCGCTGCCCTGGCCTTACGGCGGCAAGCAGCGCCAGGTGCAGGTGGACCTCGACCCGGTGGCCCTGCGCACCTACGGCCTGTCAGCCCAGGACGTGACCAACGCCCTCGGCAGCCAGAACCTGATCCTTCCCGCCGGCACCGAAAAAATCGGCGACATCGAGTACTACGTCAAGCTCAACGCGAGTTTCGGCAGCATCGCCGAACTCAACGACATTCCCATCCACACGGCCAAGGGCGGGGTCGTGTACGTGCGGGACGTGGCGCATGTGCGGGACGGTTCTCCCCCCCAAACCAACATCGTTCGGGTGAACGGCAGCCGCGCGGCCCTCATGAGCGTGCTCAAGACCGGCAACGCGTCCACCCTGAACATCATCGACAGCATCAAGGAGATGCTGCCGACCATCCGCACGGACATGCCCCAGGGCATGGAGGTGGAACCGCTGGGCGACCAGTCCATTTTCGTGCGGGCCGCCATCAGCGGCGTGATCCGGGAAGGGGTCATCGCGGCCGCCCTGACCGGACTCATGATCCTGCTGTTCCTCGGTTCCTGGCGCAGCACCCTCATCATCACCATATCGATCCCGCTGTCCATCCTGGCTTCCATCACGTGCCTTTCCTGGCTGGGGGAAACCATCAACATCATGACGCTGGGAGGCTTGGCGCTCGCGGTCGGGATACTGGTGGACGATGCCACGGTCACGATCGAGAACATCAACTGGCATCTCGAGCAAGGCAAGGACATCGAGACCGCCATCCTCGACGGCGCCCAGCAGATCGCCATGCCGGCGCTGGTGTCCACGCTGTGCATCTGCATCGTGTTCATCCCCATGTTCCTGCTCACGGGAGTCGCCCACTTCCTGTTCGTGCCGCTGGCCGAAGCCGTGGTGTTTGCCATGTTGATGTCCTACGTGTTGTCCCGGACGCTGGTGCCCACCCTGGCCAAATACTGGCTGCACGCCCACTCGCCGGAAGCGGCCGCGGCCCGTCGCAACGCCCTGCAGCGTTTCCAGGCCGCCTTCGAGCGCGGCTTCCACACCCTGCGCGACCGTTACCACGAGCTGCTGGAAATGACGCTGCACCACCGCAAGGTGTTTGCCGCGGGCTTCATGGGCTTCGTCCTTCTGTCCGGACTGCTCCTGCCCTGGCTGGGAGAGGATTTCTTCCCGAGCGTGGACGCGGGGCAGATCAAGCTGCATCTGCGCGCCCGGACCGGCACGCGCATCGAGGACACGGCAGCGCTGTGCGACGCCGTGGAAAGCGCGATCCGCGAAGCCGTCCCGAAGTCCGAACTGGAAAGCCTGGTGGACATCATCGGGTTGCCCTATAGCGGGATCAACCTTTCCTACAGCACTTCGGCACCCATCGGGCCCGCCGATGCGGACATATTCATCACCCTCAAGCCGGGCCACAAGCCCAGCGATACGTATGTGCAAACCTTGCGCCGGCGGCTGACGGAGCAATTCCCTTCCACCACCTTTTCCTTCCTGCCCGCCGACATCGTGAACCAGATCCTGAACTTCGGGCTTCCTTCGCCGCTCGATGTCCAGATCATCGGCTACAACCTGGAGGGAAACCGCGCCTACGCCAACGAACTGCTGGCCCGCCTGCGCCATGTGCCGGGTGCTGCCGACATGCACATCCAGCAGGCTTTCGACTATCCGCAGATCAACGTGGATGTGAACCGCAGCAACGCGAAACTGCTGGGTTACACCCAGCAGGACGTGGCCTCCAATCTGCTGATTTCCCTCTCGGGCAGTTTCCAGACCAATCCGACTTTTTGGGTGAATCCCAGGAACGGCGTGGAATACAACGTGGCGGCCCAGGCACCGCAATATCGCATGCAATCGCTGCAGGATCTGGCCACCACCCTGATCACCACGCCGGGCAACCCGCAGCCCCAGATGCTGGCCAACCTGGCAAACTTCCGCCGCAGCGTGGGACCCGGGGTCGTCACCCACTACAACGTCAAGCCGGTCATCGATATTTTCGGCGCGGTGCATGATTCGGACCTGGGGTCGGTGGCCTCGGAAGTGCGTCGCGCCGTGGCGGAAATGGCACCGCACCTGCCGAAAGGCACCAATGTGGTGATCCGGGGCCAGGTGGAAACGATGCAGACCTCCTTTGCCGGGCTCGAGATCGGACTGCTGGGCGCCGTGATCCTGGTGTACCTGCTGATCGTGGTGAACTTCCAGTCCTGGCTCGATCCCTTCATCATCATCACCGCCTTGCCCGGTTCGCTTGCGGGCATCGTGTGGATACTGTTCCTCACGCACACCACCCTGAGCGTCCCCGCCCTCACCGGAGCGATCATGTCCATCGGCGTGGCCACCGCCAACAGCATCCTGATCGTGAGCTTCGCGCGGGAACGGATGAACGCCGGCTTGCAGGCTTCCGCCGCCGCCCTGGAAGCGGGGTTCACCCGTTTCCGCCCCGTGCTGATGACGGCGCTCGCCATGATTATCGGGATGTTGCCGATGGCGCTGGGCCTGGGCGAAGGCGGCGAGCAGAACGCCCCTCTGGGCCGGGCGGTCATCGGCGGACTGCTGCTGGCCACCCTGGCCACCCTATTCTTCGTGCCGGTCGTGTTCAGCCTCATTCACGGCCGGAATTCTCCCATCCCCACCCAGGACCCGAGCTGAGCCATGTCCAATCCGTCCCATATCCGCACTTTCATCAAACTCGGCGCCACCCTGGCCGCGGTCGTGGTCCTGCTGGCCGGGTGGGGGATTTTCAGCCGGATCCGCGCACAGGATGCCCTGGCGCAGGAAGCGCACCAGGAATCCGCGATTCCGGTGGTGGTGACCAAACCTTCCGCGGAGGCGTCCAGCGAGGACCTGGTGTTGCCCGGCACGCTCCAGGCCTATACCGACACGCCGATTTATGCGCGCACCAACGGGTACCTGAAACGGTGGCTGGTGGACATCGGCACGCCGGTCAAGGCCGGGCAGTTGCTGGCGGAAATCGACACGCCTGAAGTGGACCAGCAGGTGCTCCAGGCCGAGGCGGATTTGCAGACGGCCGAAGCGAACAACGATCTGGCCCAGCTGACGGCAAAGCGGTGGAAGGCCTTGCTCGCCACCAAGACGGTTTCGCAGCAGGATGCCGACAACAAGGTGGGCGACGCCGCGGCCAAGCAGGCCGTGCTGGCCTCCGCGCGCGCCAACCTGCACCGCCTTCAGGAACTGGAAAGCTTCAAGCGCATCGTGGCTCCTTTCGACGGCGTGATCACGGCGCGCAATATCGACGTGGGGGACCTGATCGATGCCGGTGCCGGCAGCGGCAAGGCGCGTGAGCTGTTTCACATGGCCGCCCTCAGGCGCCTGCGGGTGTACGCGCAGGTGCCGGAAAGCTATGCCCAGGACATGCGGGTGGGCGACAAGGCCGAACTGCATGTGCGCGAGAATCCCGGCCGGTCGTTCGAAGCAAAACTCGTGAGCACGGCCAGCGCCATCGATCCCGCTTCCCACACGCTGCTCGTGCAGCTGGAAACCGACAACGCGTCGGGGGCCCTGTTGCCGGGCGGCTATACGGAAGTGCACTTCAAGCTCAAAACCCATCCGGGCGCGTTGCGGGTATCGGCCAACAGCCTCCTGTTCCGGCCTGCAGGCATGCAGGTGGCCGTGGTGGGCAAAGACAACAAGGTGGTGTTGCAGACGGTCACCATGGGGCGCGATTTCGGCAAGGAAGTGGAAGTGCTGGCCGGACTCAGCGCCGATCAGGTGATCATCCTAAACCCTTCCGATTCCCTGGTGTCGGGCCAGGCGGTGAAGCCTCAACCGGTGTCGCAGCCTGAGCGGAACGGGAAATGAGCATGCGCATCGCCCTCCCCGCGCTGGCCCTGCTGCTGGGCGCCTGTTCGCTGGCGCCCACCTACCAGGTGCCGGATTCCCCGCCGCCACCCCAGTCCTACAAGGAGACGGACGGGTGGAAAATGGCCGCCCCGTCAGACAGCGCACCGCGGGGCGCCTGGTGGGAACAGTTCAACGATCCTGCCCTCAATGCCCTGGAAGCCAAAGTCGGCGTGACCAACCAGGATCTCAAGGCGGCATTGGCGCGCCTGGACCAGGCGCGGGCCGTGGCAAGCGCAACCCGCTCGGCGTATTTCCCCACCGTCACGGCCAATGCGGGCTCCATCAATGGGCGGATCTCCACCAACAAGCCGTTCTATTTTGCGGCGTTCGACCCCAAGTACCTGGACAATCAGGTGGGCCTGGGCGCGAGCTATGAGCTTGACGTCTGGGGCCGCATCCGCAATGCCGTGGCGGCAAGCGATGCGCTGGCCGTGGCAAGCGCCGCCGATTTGGCCACCCTGGAGCTCAGCACGCGCGCGGAACTTGCCAACGACTATTTTGCCTTGCGAGGCTATGACGCCGAACAGGGGGTGCTGAATCGGGCCGCGGAATCCTATCGCGCGCTGTACGATCTGACGCAGCAGCTTTTCGAAGGGGGCGGGGCCAGTGCAGCGGATGTCGCCCTGGCGAAGGTGCAATGGCAGAATGCCGTGTCCCAGGCCACCGAAAACCGGCTCAAGCGCAGCCAGATGGAGCACGCCATCGCCGTGCTGATCGGGGAGTCCGCCTCCACGTTTTCCCTGCCGGAACAGGGAGAGTTCGCCGCCATGCCGCCGCCGATCGCACCGGGCCTTCCATCCTCCCTGCTTGAACGCCGGCCCGACATCGCCGGCGCGGAACGGCGGGTGGCGGCAGCCAATGCGGAAATCGGCGTGGCGCGGGCAGCCTTTTTCCCGGTGTTCGGACTGAACGCGCTTGCCGGATTCGAAAGCGGCGAGCTTTCGAACTGGGTCTCAGCCCCCAGCCGCTATTGGTCCATTGGCCCTTCAGCCACGTTGAACGTGTTCGATGCGGGCCTGCGCCAGGCAGTGACCGACCAGGCCCACGCCGCCTTTGACGAGGCCGCGGCGAATTACCGTCAAT
>JAKBBG010000024.1 GCA_021826025.1 Pseudomonadota bacterium
CACGGCCGACGTTTGAAGCCGTTTCATCCGCTCCGACCCGGAGAAAGAGTCCTTCACTGAAAGCTCCTGCTCGGAAAGGATGTTTTCAGACCATATCCGCTTTCCTTTGGGATTCTTCAGCGTGTAGCGAACAAGCAGCGTGATGGTGTTGGAGAAGGAGCCGGTGACGTTCTGGGAAATGATTTTGGAGTCAAGGGAATAGGAGCCTTCAACGTTTGCACGGATCACGGCGCCGGCCCGCAGAAGGGTTTCATGCAGCGCCTGCTGGAACTCGGAATTCCCGATTCGCGGGATGTCCCATGATTTTGTTTCCATACCGCCGCTCACGGGAAAAATGGCAATCGGCGTTCCCTTCAGCGATGAATCGGCCGGCAAGGCAGCCGGGACCATCTGTTGGTAAGGGGCAGGGGTTGCGCATCCAAGCAAGGCGAAGATCGCGACCAGGGTCAGGGCCCAAGTTGCCGGACGAATCATTTTTTTGCCTCTTCTCCGACAAGCAGCTTGACCATCGCGTCTGCCATTTCCGTTGCCAGTTCCCTGTGAAATTTGCTGTCAACGCCAAGGGTGTAAAAACCGCCGGTATCCACGACTTTTGTGTCGATGATCTCCGCGACGGCTTCCGAAGTTTCGCTGTCCAGCAGACGGGCCCGGAGTGTGCATTTGGCTGCGCCGGCACCGAAACCGATCCAGCGTCCAAGGGCGTCGCCCGTCCTGAACGACGTCACGCTGATCTTGGCCTCCAGAACGCCATGCGCTGGAATCTGGCCTGGCTGCTGTGCGAGCAGTTGGTGGGCGGCCAGGGTGTCTTCCACGGCACGATGGATTTCCTGAAGTCTTTGCTCGGGGATCTGCGTGCCGGACTCGTCGCTGACTGCGGCTGCCAGAGACACTTTCATGCCGGCCGAGGGAAAATTCTTCTCGGTCCAGACAATCATCCCGTCGTCCCGGGCAGTCGCTGCCAGCGACAGGAGTGAGAGCAGTGCAACGAGGGTCTGCCTTATCTTCACCGGACTCCCCAGAGGCAAGCGATTTGGGCCGATGGGACTTGCTTTCTGAAACTTACAACGTGGCGAATCTTCGGGGTTTGACGCATGTCAACAAAGCATCGGAAATCGTCCGGCTCACTTGCTGAAGCGCTCCACGAGCTTCTCCAGCTCTTCGGCGACGATGTCCCATATGGCCAGCGGCCCCAGAAATTCGATCTCCGACAGCGTCTGGCTTCCGTGCAGTGCCGCGCTCGTCCTGCTCAGCCTTTCGGCCAGCCTGTCGCGTTCCTGGCGCAGCCGGTCCAGATGGGTCGTCACGTCAGGCGGTTGTGGGCGCCCTTCCATCTTCTGTTCAGCCTGCCTGAACAGTTCGTCAATGTGATTCAGGCGCGAGAAGTAGGCCTTGACTTGCTGGTCAGCCAGCCTGTTTGCGCTTTTTTCCATGGCTGTCTCCTGATGCGGGGAGCGACAAATTCATTATTCACCTTTTTCGGAGTGGGGGGGACCCATTCCAGACCGAGATGGCAACGGTTGCCTTGATTATCAAGACGGCCAGTATGTCGTCAGTCCGGGTTCACATCGAATGCGAGCAGGGCGTAGCGGGCATGATCCACGCTGAATTCGCAGACTGCCGTCATCCCCAGCTTTTCCACATGGGCGCGCAGTGAACGCGGGTTGTCCAGAGAAACGAAGGCGACCCCGGTGCCGTACCTGCCGGCGACATGTCGCTTCAGCTGCGCGTACAGGACCGGCAGCAGTCCCTGTCCGCGCAGCGTCTCGTGCAGGCACACCGGTCCGTACAGAAACGGCCGAAACGTGCCTAGCGGGGCTCCGCGATATTCAACGACATTGATCAGCTCGACCAGCCGCGCGAGGATGGGAGAACTTCCGCCGCCATCAAGCGAGGCGGCGCACAGGTAACCGGCGATTACCCCGCCTGCTCCGGCTGCCACGACAATGCCGGCCTCATCCATCATTCGGGAAAATTGCCGGCGTGAGAAACGGACGGAAAGAAAGCCGGAGCCCCGCGCTTGGGGCGGCAGGTTGCCGATGTAGCAGGCCTCCTGAAGGGCAAGCATGCCGGGAATGTCGCCGGGTGTCGCAATTCTGCAAGTGATGGATGACATATAATCCGGTTATGTGCCTATTGAAGTCCCAGCCGTTCGGCTGCCGTAACGGACCCTGCTTGTGACAGAATGCCTGTGCTTATTTTATTTTCAAAACCGGCTAACCGCTCGTGAACGCGTCTCCTGAAAAACCCCTGCTGGTCATTGCCGGTTTCGGCGATGGCCTGGGCAGTGCCCTGGCAAGGCGTTTCCAGGCCGGCGGATTTCGGGTGGCCGGCATTGCACGGTCCGGGCCTGCCAGGCCGGTGCCCGGTGTGAGGGTGGTCTCCGCTGACCTGGCGGATTCGCATGCCGTCGCCGAAGCGTTCCGCGTCATTGAATCGGATTCCGGAAGCCCGGCCGTACTGGTGCATAACGCGGCGGCCTTGGTACGCGGTTCCTTCCTGGAACTGCAGGCGGAGGATTTCGAACAAGCCTGGCGCAACACTGTGCTGACAGCCTTCAATGCCTGCCGGGCGGCGCTTCCCGGGATGCTGAAGCGGGGCGCAGGCACGGTCATCCTGAGCGGCGCGACTGCAAGCCTGCGAGGCGGCGCCGGGTTCGCGCCTTTTGCTTCGGCCAAGTTCGCCTTGAGAGGGCTGGCCCAATCGCTTGCCCGTGAATTCCAGGGGCAGGGTCTGCACGTGGCCCATGTGGTGCTGGACGGCATCCTCTGGTCCGAGCGCAGTCGTGGCCGCTTTCCTGGCTTGGTTCCAGACCGATGTCTGGACCCTGATGCGGTCGCGGAAACCTACTGGCAGCTCGCTCACCAGCCAGAATCGGCCTGGACCCTTGAGATTGACCTGAGACCCAGGACGGAATCCTTTTGATGCGGACAGCCTGTGCCATCGTGGGGGGTGGGCTCTCCGGGATTTATGCAGCCGCCTTGTTGCACCATCGCGGGGTGGATTGCCGGCTGCTGGAAGCGCGAGAGCGCCTGGGTGGACGCATTGCCTCGGTCAGCGGCGCGAGCCCGGGAACGCGTTTCGACCTGGGGCCCGCCTGGTTCTGGCCGGACATGCAACCGCGCTTGCGCCAGCTGGTGTCCGAACTGGGCCTTGCCGCATTTGAGCAACAGACCGCAGGGGCCGTTCTGGTCGAGCGTTTCAAGCTGGAAGCGCCGCAGCGCTACGAACGGGGGTTCAATACGGAGCCCCGCTCCATGCGCCTTCGGGGCGGCATGCAGGCGCTCGTGGACGCACTGGCGAGCAGGCTTCCGCCGGAACGGATTCGCTGCAACACACAGGTTACTGCCATCCGGGAAACGCAGGACGGAGTTCTGGAGCTGACCGGGCCCGCTGGCCGGATCCTGGCGCTTGCAGAACATGTGATCCTGGCGCTGCCACCGCGTCTCGTGAGCCAGATGGCGTTTGCGCCGCCTTTGCCAGAGCCATTCGTCCAGTGGTGTCGGAACACGCCCACCTGGATGGCGGGTCAAGCCAAATGTCTGGCCGTATACGCAACACCATTCTGGATTGCGAATGGCCTTTCCGGCACGGCGAGCAGTTTCGTGGGGCCGATGATGGAAATCCACGATGCGTCGGTGCCTCAGGGGCAACCGGCGCTGTTCGGTTTCATGGGGCTTTCGGCTGCTGCACGCCAAGCGCTCGGAGAGGCGGCGCTCAAGGAGGCCGCGCTTGCCCAACTCGCCCGCTTGTTTGGTCCGGAGGCACTTTCTCCTGAGTCGCTTCATCTGCTGGATTGGGCGCAACAGCCAGAGACTTCCACCCAGGCTGATTGGGAGCCGCCCATGGGGCATCCGGCCTACGGGATTCCTTCCTCTTTCGGCCCGCTTTGTTCTGGCCGCCTGATCCTGGCGGGGACGGAAACCGCCGCCGGGCAGGGTGGCTATCTGGAAGGAGCGCTGGAAGCTGCAGAAGCCGCTGTCTTGCGTTTTTGATTGAGGAGCCGCATTCTTGGCCGCGCCCGGACGGCGCTTCCGGAACAAAGCCACCGCCGGCAGGTCAAACTTCCCTTTCCGCCCTACCATGCACGGAGGATTTGATGAATTTCGAACTCGCCCAGCAGCAGACAACGCAGTTGCAACAGCAATCGCAGGAAATCATGCAGCAGATCCAGGCACTCGGACAGCGCCTGCTGACTGATGCCAAGGACCCGACGACCGGTCGGGAACTGGCCTTGGCACTGCGTTCCATCGCCTTGTCGATACAGGGCTATGGGCAGATGGAAGGGCAGGTGCGGCAGCAGATGGCCCAGTATATTCAAATGCTCGAACAGGAGCTTCAAACCCATCCGCAGCCGGGCATTCAACCGCGCGGCTGGGCCGGCGGGCTCGGAAACGGAGGGTTCGGCGGCGGCTTCATGAACAACCTCGTCAGTGGACTGGGAGTCGGGGCCGGTTTCGGTATCGCCGAGAATCTGGTCAGCGACATTTTTAATGCGTTTTGAGGGGCGCCGGGTTTAAAAGGGACGCATTGATCGGTCGCTTGCGCCAGGAATCCCCGGCGTCTTTGGACCGTCATTGTCGCGATTTCATCCGCTTCAGCCAGTGGTCAAAGGACCATCGGCCTGCCCCGGTCAACAGCAGGTAGAACGAGCCAAGCAGCATGCAGAAGTCGTTTCGGGCTTCGTGCTGCATGCTCCAGAATCCGTACCTGGACAGACGAGGCGCGTGAAAGATCAGAAAATCGTGTCCCAGCAATATGGGGATCTTAGTGCTCGCAATGGCAACCAGCATGATCGCGATCAATGGAATGGCGGCAACCCTCGCGAAGAGCCCGATAACGATCAGGAGGCCGCAGGCAATTTCCGTGAATCCCACGAATTGCGCCAGCAGGTCGGGGTAGGGCATCCCGATCTTTGCAAATCGGCCTCCTCCCAGCAGGGCGGGAAACAGGAATTTCTGTATGCCTTCCGGCAAGAAGACAACCAGCCCCACCAGCAGCCTGATCAGGATGTTCCACTTGCAGGAGCCGGCTTCAGTCATCGGGAATGCTTTCAACATGGCCCACCTGTCGTGTTCTGAATCAGCAATGCGTCCCTTACGAATCCAAGCAAGCAACGCCGGAGGATTCATCGCAGTCGTCTGCGCATCCGCGTTGCAGATGAAGATCCGGTTTCGTTCTTTGTGGAAACAAATCGTCACAGCGCTGGCATTGACTTACGTTATCGGTATTCGATACAGTCTGTCAACAACCTGTCGGGACCACTCGTACGAGATGAAACGAACGGATCTGCTTTCAGCCTTCTTCGGGGTCATTTTTATGGCTTTTCTCGCCCCTGCGCATGCTGACGAAGCCCAGCCACAAAATGCCGGCCAGAAATCCATTCCAGCCTATATCCCCGGGCTGGGAGACATGATGGGGGCGATTCAGACGCGGCATTCAAAACTGTGGTTTGCGGGCATCAACGGCAACTGGCCCCTTGCGGCATACGAACTCGACGAACTGAAGGAAGGCCTGGATGATGCCGCTGAGTACAACCCGGAGTTCAAAAACATTCAAGTGAAATCGCTACTTTCCCAGTTTGTAGCCAAACCCCTGTCGGATCTCGATGCCTCCATAAAATCGAAAAGCCCCGATGCATTCAAGAAATCCTTCGACCTCCTGAGCGCGGCTTGCAATGGCTGCCACGCCGCCGCCGGTCGGGCGTTTATCTCCATCAAGCGTCCCACGACCGTTCCTGTGACAAACCAGCGCTTCCTTCCTCCGGCAGACCGCTGACCGGGACCGGTTGCCTTCCTTTGGAGGTTCCGTGGTCCCCTCTGATCTACTTTCGCAATGAATTCGCTGTTCGGCGCAAATGCTTCGATGAGGAAACCTTTGCCGCCTTTTTGCCGATGAGCGCGTCCTCTCCCAGAACTTCGGAGGTCAATTCATGAATCTGCCCTTTCAGGCGGATAAGCGCTTTGTGGCCGGCCGGAGTGATGACGTAGTTCTTGCGAACTTTCCCTTGGGCCACCTCCTTCCTGGATGTGAGATAGCCGGCCTTTTCCAGCCCGTGGAAAATGGGGTAAATCGTTCCGGGGCTGATGTCATAGCCGTGCCGCCCCAATTCCAGGATCATTTCGTTGCCGTAAATCGGATGTTCGGCAGCGTGATGAAGAATGTGCACCCTGATGAATCCTAGAAATACGTCACGAAAGATATCGCTCATTCTTGTTCTGAATCAGGTGTTGCTTGTCTGTCCCCGGATAATCAAGATCCGCCAACCGCTGGCTGGCCAAGTTATAGCAGCAATCGCCCCGATCTGTACAGCCAGCCGCTTGACATGCAATAAATTTATTGCATATTATAAAGGCAAGCAATTACCTGCGTATAAGGCATGGCAAAACTTCGTGACCCCGACGTGCTGTTCAAGGCCCTGGCCGACCCGAGTCGGCGAAAACTTCTGGACCTGCTGCATGCACACGATGGCCGAACGCTGAGCGAGTTGTGCGAGAACCTGGACATGACGCGCCAAGGCGTGACCCAACATCTGGGTTTGCTGGAAAGGGCGAACCTCGTCGTCACCGTGCGCCGTGGCCGAGAAAAGCTGCATTTTCTCAACCCGGTGCCCCTGCAGGAGATTTACGAACGCTGGATCGCGAAGTTTGAAAAAACCCGCCTCAAGGCGCTGGCGGAACTTAAACAACGACTGGAGAAAACCAATGGCTAAATCAACTTTCGTCTATGCGACCTACATCCGTACGACGCCGGAGCGTTTATGGGCGGCATTGACCGGCCCGGAGTTCATGAAGCAGTACTGGTTTGGCATGCATTGTGAAAGCCAATGGACTGCCGGTTCGCCCTGGAAATTGGTGTCCGACAACGGCCAGGTTTTCGATGCCGGTGAGATTCTCGAATCCGAACAGCCGCGCCGCTTGGTGATTCGCTGGCAGCACCAGAACAAGCCCGAGATCACGGCAGAAGGCTTCTCGATTTGCACGATGGAACTGGAGCCCGTGGAGGGAGTGGTCAAGCTGACCATTACCCACACCATCGAACGGGAACATTCGAAACTCATTGACGCGGTGTCCGGGGGGTGGCCCAAGGTCCTGTCCAACCTCAAGTCATTGCTGGAGACAGGGTCCGCGGTGCTGAAGGATCCCTATCCTGCCGGAAACGGCAAGGCTGCTCAGGCGCGGGCATGACACCCTCTCCTCGGATCGCGGGCATTCAGGGTTCGCCGCTCGCGGCAGATTCAGGCGGCGCCGGCTCCCACCGAATCCGCCCAGCCGAGCGCCTCGACCTGCAACTGCAGCAGGTCGACTTCATGCGGGGAGGCGGGGCATTGCGATTCGGCCTTGTCGAAATCGCCCGCTTCCAGTGAAAGCACGAGTTCGAGGAGGTTTCCAAGCGCTCCTTTGCCCGCGAGGAGGGCATCGCGCACGTCGCTGGCGACGCTGATCTCCTTCAGCAAATCAGCCATCGGCATCTCGAACAGCACATCGATCAGGGACAGCATCCCCGCCATGAAGGCGCGGTCCTGGTCGACCGCGGCATATCCGAGGTGGCGGCACATCAGCTCCATCAGTTTCGCCCGCCCTGCCGCAAGCACCAACAGCGGGTTCTGGACGGAGCCTGCGCCGTTCTGGGCGTACATGAGGATTTGCAGCCAGCGTTTCAGGGGTTCCCGGCCAAGTGCAAGTATGGCCTGCCTCAGGGAGGAAATTTCAATCAGGCGTCCGCTGGATGCGGCATTGACGAGTCGAATGAGCTTGTAGGTGAGTTCAGGCGACTTTTGAAGGGTCTGTTCGATTTCCGACGTGTCGGAATCGGCGGTCAGTTGCTGCAGTAATCTCATGAGAAGCTGCTTGTTGGGATCGGCGCGCCGACCGCTTACGATGACCGGACGTGCATAAAAATACCCTTGAAACAGGTCGAATCCGAGCTTTCTGCAGTTTTCGGCCTGTTCAGGGCTATCCACTTTTTCTGCGAGCAGCACGGGGGCAAACTTTCTCAGTTGCGCGATCGTTTTCGGAAGCGCCTTCAGATCGGTTTGCTTCAGGTCTATCTTGATGACGTCAATCAGGCCGTCAAGCAGGGAATAAGCCTCTTCGAAATTCGTGACATCATCGAGCGCAATCCTGTAACCCATCGACTTTAGTGTCTTGCATCGCGCCACGATCTCGGGGGTGATATTCACCGTTTCGATCAACTCCACGACGATTTGGTCGACCGGCAATGCTTCGACGACGTCTGAAAGCAGGAGGTCGGCGCTGAAATTGATGAATCCGCGATGTCCGTTCAGAAGCGACAAAGCCCCCATTTCGGTGAAGCAGTGGGTGATCACTGCTGCCGAAGCGGAAACGTCGTCTGTTACGTCGGCATGCTCGGTATGGCCCACCCGGAAAAGCAGCTCGTAGGCAACGAGCCGTTGTTCGCGGTCGAAAATGGGTTGTCTGCCAACGTAAAAACGGCTTTCCTTCTCATTGGGCATGGCAGCGGCGGGCGCAAGATGTCCCGGTAGTTGGCGGCGATCGGCAAATCATACACGGATAAATCAACCCGCACTTTGTCGCCCGTCAGGCGGATTACGGACGCCGGACTGCTGCCTGCAGTCCAATCGAAGGCGCCGGGCCAGGCCCGGCGCCTTCATCCTGCCATCGCGAGGACGTCTTGCGCTCAGGCTGCCTGGGGGCGTGTCTGGGCCGCCTTGTTCGATTCCAGCTTGTCATTGACGAGCGCCACGATTTCGTCCAGCGCCGGAAGCTGCATGCCCTTGGTACGGGCAATGGCCTGAACCAGCAGATCGACCCGCTCGATGGCGAGCGCTCCGCCGAACAGGGCGCGCGCCACGGAGGACGGGCTTGCGAGATTGGATGCCGCATCCGCATATTTCTGGAAAGGAACAAGGTCTTCAGGGGCGGCGCCCAGAGACTGGCAGAGCGAACCGACCCAATCATAGATGCTGCGGGAAAGTGCCAGGTCGGAATGCACGGCATCCCTGATCGGCCGCATGCCGCTCGGGGTGATGCACCGGTAGTTTCCGGCAATGAGCATGCTCCATTTGGCCATGGGAACGAAAATGGAATCGTAAACCTTGAGCTTCACGGGCAACTCGATCGATTGGCCGTTCACGGGCCAGCGGACGGCTTCGATGTCTGCCGCAAGGCGGCGCAGCAACTGCGTATGGGCTTGCTGCCCGAAGGCGGACGCCTTGAA
The DNA here is from genome assembly GCA_021826025.1 of Pseudomonadota bacterium. Classification (GTDB taxonomy): domain Bacteria; phylum Pseudomonadota; class Gammaproteobacteria; order Burkholderiales; family Ferrovaceae; genus JAKBAT01. Next base: position 9,199 of record JAKBBG010000024.1, read on the forward strand.
GTTCGTAGGCAGCCTGACCTGCAGTACATTGAGCCCCTCGTCCGCCGGGCGGAACGCCTGCGGGTCCGGGCTGCAAAGGGTCACCAGGTCGGGGTCGAACCCGTCCCAGACGGTGGCGTCCGTGTAACACGGTGCCAGCGACCGGGTATCGAGGCCTGGAATCCGGGAAAGATAGGGTAGAGGCGGCATATTCATGATGGATACGGTCGGCAGACGGCTCGCGGCCACCCGCCCGAGCAATTCACGCACTTCCGGCGCCCGGTATTGGGGTTCCTGCATCGCGAGCACCACAAGATCGAAGCCAGTCAGATCGACTTTCGAAGGCACTGACGCCGTGATGTTCCCTGGTAGCTGTTTCGATCGAATGTCCACAAGCCCTGACTGTCCTTTGATGGGCAAGCGCACAAGGGTGCCTTCCAGGGTGATCAGGGAGGCTTCTTCGGGAAGGCATACCATCTGGGCATCATGTCCTGCCAACGCCAGCTTGGTTGCGAAAAGGGATCCGTAGGAGGCGCCCAGGATGAGGACGCGTACGGGGTGAGGATGTTGAAGGGCCATGCTGGAATCTCCCAATGCATACCCGGGTTGGACGGAAATGGCAAAGCAACCATCCAACGACGGCTGCCGCTCCCCCTGTCCCTGATACCTGAGAGATTCGCGTCCAGCACCCGCTGTTCGCTTGCTCCTTCGGTGCATCGCCTGCGCGATGGCTCTCCAGACGGCGTGATGACGTGCAGTACCTTCCTTGGGGAAACCTGAGCGTTTATGGGAGATTGCGCCTTCGGTGGAGGATGCCTGTGCATCCTCACTCTCCTGCATTTAAAAATTATAATCTTTCGGGATGGTCAAAGGCAAGCGTTTTGCTACAGGAGCACTTGGGCCCCGATTTCCACCACTTTGTTCGGAGGCAGCTTGAAATAGGGGATGGCACTGCCGGCGTTGCGGAACATGGCGATGAACAGCTTTTCCCGCCACAGGGCCATTTCCGAGCCCACCTTGGGAATCAGGGATTCGCGCGAGAGTATGAAGACGGTTTCCATTTCGTTCATGGGCAGGCGGTTCTGATCGAACAATACTTCCGGAACATTGGGTTCTTCCATGAATCCGAAATGGAGCGTAGCCCGGTGGAAATTGTTCGGAAGGGGTTCCAGCTCCAGTCGGTTCTGTTCGTCCACGCGAGGGATTTCCGGGGTGCGGACCGCCAGGATCACGATCCGCTCATGCAACGTTTTCATGTGCTTCATGGTATGGAGCAGCGCATGCGGAACACCTTCCGGATTGGCCGTCAGGAAAACCGCAGTTCCGGGAACTCGAACGCAGGATGTGGCTGACAGGGAAGCGACGAAGGCGTCGAGCCCGATGGATTCCTTTCGCATGCGCAAGGCAAGCAGCGTACGGCCCCGTTTCCAGGTGGTCATCAACACGAATATGCCGAGCCCCAGGGTCAGGGGAAGCCAGCCGCCTTCCGAGATTTTTGCCAGGTTGGCGCTGAAAAAAGACACGTCCACCGTCATCAGCCCGACGATGAGCATGCCACCCCGGAGGGCTCCCCAATGCCAGAGGCGGCGAAACACGATGTTGGCAAGGACGGTGGTCATGAGCATGGTGCCGCTGACTGCAAGTCCGTAGGCGGTGGCCAGGTTGGCCGAACTCTTGAATCCCAGAATCAGGGCGGCAACCGCCACCATCAGGGCCCAGTTGATGCCCGGGACATAGATCTGCCCCTTTTCCGCTTCGGAGGTGTGATGGGTTTCCATGCGCGGCGAGTAGCCCAGTTTGATGGCCTGGGCCGTCATGGAAAAGGCGCCGGAGATCACCGATTGCGATGCGATGACGGTGGCGGCCGTGGCGAGCAGAATCATGGGGTAGAGCGCCCATCCGGGAGCGAGCAGGTAGAAAGGATTTTCGATGGCTTTCGGGCTGGCCATCAGCAGGGCCCCCTGGCCGAAGTAGTTGAGCAGCAGTGCCGGGAGGACCAGTCCGTACCAGGCGACGGTGATGGGTTTGCGCCCGAAATGTCCCATGTCCGCATAGAGCGCTTCGGCGCCTGTCAGGGACAGGACCACGCCACCCAGCGCAAGAAAGCCGACGCTGCTGCTTTCCAGAAGAAAGTGCAGCCCGTATAGCGGGTTGAGCGCCCCCAGCACGTGCGGGTTCTGAGCGATGCTGAGGATTCCCAGAACGCCGATGACGGAGAACCAGAGCAGCATCACCGGGCCGAACAGGGCCCCGACGCTGGCCGTGCCCTGGCGCTGGAAAATGAACAGGAAGAAGACGATGACGAGCGTCACGGGAATGACGAAATCCTTGAAAAGGGGGCTGGCCACCTGGAGTCCTTCGACCGCCGAAAGAACTGAAATGGCAGGGGTGATGACACCGTCGCCGTAGAAAAGGGCGGCCCCGAAAATTCCCATGAGGAGCATCGCCCGGCGATATCTGCCTTCACGGGAAAGCTTGCTCAGGGCGAGGGCGAGCAGGGCCATGATGCCGCCTTCCCCGTGGTTGTCGGCCCGCATGATGAAAGTCACATACTTGATGCAAACCACGATCACGAGCGACCAGAAAATCAGAGACAGGATTCCGAAAAGATTCTGCTGCGTCAGCGGGACGGGGTGGATGCCTGCCGTGAAAATGGTGTTCAAGGTATAAAGCGGGCTCGTTCCGATGTCGCCGTAGACGACGCCGAGCGCGGCAAGGGACAGGGGGGCGATGTTCGAATTGCTGTTTTTCATGTATGACGCTGAGTATCCGTGGAATGCTGGTTGTTATTTGGTGCGGCCATCCGGCGATTCATGCGCCCTGAGCCTGCGCCAGTATATCCGGGAACGGCAGGCCGATTTTTGAAACTATGCCCGATCCCGGCGGCTGGAAAAAGGGGCTCATGGGGCCATCTGTTGCAGAGTGGTGCTTCGTAATAATATGCCTCATCGACAAACAGCGAGGTGCCAGCATGAGTCGTTTTGAAACGAAAATAACGATCCGCGAAACCCACATCGATTTTTTCGGGCATGTGAACAATGCCACCTACATGCAGCTGTTCGAAGAGGCGCGGTGGGACCTCATCACAAAAAATGGCTACGGCATTCCCCAAATCCTGGAATACCGTAAAGGCCCCGTCATGCTCGACTGCCATATCCGTTTCCTCAAGGAGCTGCGGGCAAGGGACGAAATTACCATCACCGTGGAGCACGACCTGACTCCGACCAAGCCCAACCAGAAAGTATTCAAGCTTCGCCAGCAAATGATCAACGCGCGCGGCGAAGTCGCCTGCGAGGCGCTCTACAGTTATGGCCTCTTTGACATGACGGCCCGACGGCTGGTGGAGCCCACGGCGGAATGGCGGCGCGCGGTCGGGCAATAGCCGCCCCCGGCTGCTTGAACCATGGAGCCTGCAGCCCGCTTCCTGTGCGACGAAATGCTGGGACGCTTGTGCCTGTACCTGCGGGCGGCCGGAATCGACGCGGCATTTGCACAACGGGGTGCGGCCGATGCGGCGCTGTTACGGCAATGCCGGAATGAAGGCCGGTATTTCCTGACTCAGGATGCCGGGATCGGTGAGCATAAGGCGGCCGAAGGCCTGGCGGTCATCCTGCCCCATGTGCCTCTCGACCGGCTCGCGTTTCTCGTAGGAGACCGTTTTCACATCGACTGGCTCGCCTGCGCCTTCACCCGGTGCCTGAAGGACAACGCCCTCCTGGTCCCCGCGGACGCAGAGGGGCTCGCGAAAGTGCCCAATGACGCGCGGCGCCCGGGCGAGCCTCTGCGACAATGCCCCGCCTGCGGTCGGGTGTACTGGCGCGGCTCCCACTACCGGCGCATGAGGGAGAGGCTAACTTCCTGGCAGGTGACGTTTACGGCTTGCTGAAAAGGTCGTCCAGGGGGTTTTTACCCGAGGGCGGTCCGGAAGCCACGCGCCGGGAAGGGTATTCTTCCTCGATCTGGTCGCGATAGAAGCTCCAGGGCGAGGAGGACTCGCGAAAGCGGCGCCAGAGTTCTTCACCAATGCCGCTGTACTCCAGAGTCACTCCGTTTTCCAGATCCACCTGCAGCGTTCGCAGGCGGCGGTCATAGCCGATGGCACGCAAATTGCCGGAATGGACGGTCATCTTTTCCATCGGTTCCTCCTTTCTCCTCTGCTGCTGGCAAGAGCGGGGCTCAGACGATAGAATGGCTTTCAGATTAACACGACTCCCATAGATTTCAACGCCATGCTGCGATTGCTTTACGCCAGCCAATCGGCGCTGACCGTCAACGAGGACAGCGTTCGCAACATCCTGCAAACATCACGGCAGAATAACGCGCTCCATGGCATCACCGGCGTGCTGGTGTTCGGAGGCGGGGTCTTCATGCAGGTGCTGGAGGGGCCGGAGCGGAACGTCTTGCGCACTTACCTGAAAATCACGGAAGATGCGCGCCATAGCGATTGCCGCCTCATCCACATCACGCCGACGGAAGAACGGCTGTTCGACCAGTGGACCATGGGCATCATCGACAGCGATCCGCTGGAGTTCCAGCACATTTCCGAATTGCGCTCTTGCCGCACGGAATCGGTCCCCGGGGACGCGTTCCGAAAAGTCATGCAGCTATTTCTGGCGCGCCTGAACAAGCGGTAAGGGGCTTACCCGTTCAGAGACAGCAGCGACCATTCCAGGTCGTCTTCGCGCATCCTGCTGCCGAATCCTTCGATGTAATAAACGCCGCTGCTGCGGCGCATCGCCCAACGCCCGATTTCAGGAACCAGCCAGATGGTTTCCGTCCTCTCGCTTGAGAGGCGGTAATAGAATTCGTGGCTTTGAAAGCGGATGTGGTTGGAAAACTTGAGCGTCCTGAAGGTGCCGGCCGGTACGGCAAGCTCTTCCCACCCGAGGACTTCCATAGTAAGCCACCAGTCGAACAGGGAGCCTTGCAGTTCGGGGATCTGATAGCGCGTGTAAAAGTCCCGGGTCCACCCCGGCTGGAATTCCAGGGGCCAGAGGGGCAGGGCTTGTGAAAACAACACCGTGGGGTTCCAGTGCGGATCCCGCAGGATCATGCCCCAAGGGTGCTGGATTTCCTCCTCCAGGGTGCCGGCATGCCCGCTCACCCGCCCGATCCGGACCTCGTCGCCCACGGACAACACGGTTTCCGTCAGGGTGTCGACGGACAGGCCGTTGAACACGTTGCGCATGCCATAGGTCCAGGATTGTCCGGGCCGGGGCGCACGAACCGGGGGAACGGTGGCCGGATTCGGAAGCGGCCGCCCCCTGGGCGCGGGAAGCGGGGTTACGCAACCGGCGGACAGGCTGGCCAACAGCAGGAGCACCTGTCGGCGGCGAACATCGATCCCTGCCGGCATATCCTCAATTCCCATGTGGAAGTTCTCGTGAAAATTATTCCATACCGCTGGGCCGAAAGTAACACGGGGTCGATGAAACTAAAATGAAAGGAGGCGTGGCCGCCAAAGCCTTTCGGCCATGGAAAGTTGCTGCGAAGCTGCCCGGGCTGCCGTTGCGCAACATCGCCAAAGACTGGACAATGCCTCCTCGGATGTGCTCCCTTTTGATTCGAGAACCCCAAGCCGGACCATGACTGAAAATTCGAACATCCCGTCGCCCCCCCGTCGCCAATTTCTTGCACTGGGCGGTAGCCTGGTCGCAGCTTCCCTGTTGCCGGACTCCGGTCAGGCCGCTCCGCTCCCTCGACGTTTCCCGCAAAATTTCCTGTGGGGGGCAGCCACGGCGGGGCATCAGGTGGAAGGGAACAATGTCAGCAGCGATTCCTGGCTGCTGGAAAACATCAGGCCCACGCTGTTCGAAGAGCCTTCAGGGGACGCGTGCAACCACTACCAATTGTTTTCCCAGGACATCGCCATGCTGGCCGACCTGGGGCTGAACACCTTTCGCTTTTCAGTGGAATGGGCGCGCGTGGAGCCGGAGGACGGCCTGTTCTCCATCGCCGAACTGGACCATTACCGCGCGGTGCTGGACGCCTGCCAAAGGCACGGAGTCCATTCCATGGTCACCTTCAACCATTTTACGGTTCCCCGCTGGTTTGCCGGACGCGGCGGCTGGGAACATCCGGATGCGCCCCTTGTCTTCGGACGCTACTGCGAAAAAGTGGCCCGCGCCCTCGGCGACCGCATGACGATGGCCACCACCCTCAATGAACCCAACCTGACCCAGCTCCTGTTCGGCATACCCGGGTTGAATGGATCCCGGCTGGGAACGCCGCTGGACCACGAAATCATCCGGAAGGCCGGACAGATGACGGGAACAGGGCAATTTTCGTCCTGGATTTTTGGCGACTTTGAACACATCCACAAGGGATTGATCGAGGCGCACAAGAAGGGGTTCGAGGCCATCAAGTCCATCTTGCCCAAGTTGCCCACGGGCGTATCCATCGCCATGACGGATGACCAGGCCGTCAGTCCGGCCGCAATTCCCATGCGCGATCGCAAACGAAAGCTGGCCTATGAGCCCTGGTTTTCCGTGGCAAACAGCCATGCGGACTTCCTCGGCGTCCAGGCCTACTCCCGCTCGCGCATCGGGCCTGCAGGCATGTTGCCTCCGGAACCGGGCATGCCGCTGACCGACATGGGTTACGAGTTTTACCCCGAAGCCCTGGAGGCTGTCATCCGCTATACCCACGACCACATCAAACGGCCCATCTACGTGACCGAAAACGGCGTAGCCACGACCGATGACAGCCGGCGCGTGGAATACATCCGGCGCGCCGTGGGAGGGGTGGCGCGCTGTCTGCAGGAAGGCATCGATGTGCGCGGCTACATCCACTGGTCGCTGCTGGACAACTTTGAATGGCTGGATGGGTACCGCCCCCACTTTGGCCTGGTCTCGGTGAACCGCACCACTTTCGAGCGGCATATCAAGCCCAGCGCCACCTATCTGGGCACGCTTGCCAAAGCCAACGCGATTTGATGACGGACAGCATGTCGAATCCTGCTCAGCGACACCCCCCTTTGCTTTTTTTGGTGGTCACGCTCTTTTTCAGTTGGGGACTTGCGACCGTCCTGATCGATACGCTGGTCCCCAAATTGAGAAGCCAGTTTTCCCTGAGTTATGCCGAAGTCCTTCTCACGCAGTTCAGTTTCTTCATCAGCTACCTGCTGTTTTCCGTTCCGGCCAGCCGCCTGCTTTCGCGCATCGGATACATGAACAGCATCGTGGCAGGCCTTGCGATTACGGTGTGTGGCTGCCTGTTGTTCGCTCCGGCGGTCGCCTTGGGGCTTTTTTACGGGTTCCTGTGCGCACTTTTCGTGATGGCCGCGGGCATCACGTTGCTGCAGGTGGCTGCCAACCCCCTTATTGCCCAACTGGGTCATCCCGATCGGGCGCACAGCCGCCTGAATCTTGCACAGGCATTCAATTCCCTCGGAACCACGATCGGCCCGCTGATTGGCGCGGCGGTGATCCTGCGCCAGCATGCAACGACAAGTGCTGCCGAGCTGTCCACCGTTCAGTGGCCGTTTCTGGGAATTGCCGCCATGCTGTCGCTACTGGCGGCGGCCTTCTGGCTTCAGCGTCATTCCCCGCACCTGCCGGACGCTGCCCCGGAAGCGACGTTCGCCGGTTGGTCATTGCTGCGGAAGCCGCGTGTTGCCATGGGGGTCTTGGCCATATTCGTCTATGTGGGTGCCGAAGTCTCCATCGGCAGCCTGATGATCAGCGATCTCATGCAGCCAACCACCCTGGGGCTCGCCGCTCCTGAGGCGGGGGATCTGGTCAGCCTGTATTGGGGCGGGGCCATGCTGGGGCGATTTGCCGGATCGGCAGCCCTGATATTTTTTCCGGCAGGACGGGTGTTGCTGGCATTCGCCGTGACGGCCTTTTCGCTGGTCACCACGTCTTCGCTGACCCACGGCATGCTGGCGGCAGGCACGCTGCTGGCCGTGGGGCTTTTCAATTCGATCATGTTTCCGACCATTTTTTCCCTCACCCTGGAAGGTCTGGGCGAAGACACGCCGGCTGGCTCGGGCCTGCTGTGCATGGCGATCGTGGGAGGCGCGGTCATTCCGCCGCTGACCGGTCTTGTGGCAGACCGGTTCTCATTGGCCAGCGCTTTGGGGGTTCCGGCCTGCTGCTACGTGCTGATCGCCGTTTTTGCGATGCTCGAAAGGCGTTTCGCTGCGTAATTTCCGGATGTGATTGGTGGGCGATACTGGGATCGAACCAGTGACCCCTGCCGTGTGAAGGCAGTGCTCTACCGCTGAGCTAACCGCCCAATGCATTCGAGAAAGGCCAGCATTATACCGCACTATTTCTTCTTTTTGGCAGCCTCGTCCAGGCTGCGCAGGAACGCGAGCTTCTCCCCGATCTTCTGTTCCAGGCCGCGCTCCGTGGGGCGGTACCACCCGGGTTCCGCCAGTCCTTCGGGCAGGTAGGTTTCGCCCGCAGCGTAGGCGTGTGGTTCGTCGTGGGCGTAGCGGTAGGCGTGGCCGTACCCCAGTTCCTTCATGAGACGCGTGGGGGCGTTGCGCAGGTGCACCGGCACTTCGCGCGACTGGTCCTGGCTCACGAAGGCGCGCGCCGCGTTATAGGCGTTGTAGCCCGCGTTGGACTTGGGCGCGACCGCCATGTAAATCACGGCTTGGCCGAGCGCCAGTTCGCCTTCGGGCGAACCCAGGCGCTCGTAGGTTTGCGTCGCTTCGTTGGCCACCTGGGCGGCGCGCGGATCGGCCAGTCCGATGTCCTCCCAGGCCATGCGGATGATGCGGCGCGCGAGGTAGAGCGGGTCGGCACCGCCGTCCAGCATGCGGCAGAACCAGTAGAGGGCGGCGTCCGGGTGCGAGCCCCGCACCGACTTGTGGAGCGCCGAAATCTGGTCGTAGAAATAGTCCCCGCCCTTGTCGAACCGGCGGGCGCTCAGGGTGAGCGCATTTTCCAGGAAGGCGGCGTCCATCTGGGTGCGCCCGGAGGCCTGGGCGGCGCTCGCCACCTGTTCCAGCAGGTTCAGCAGCCGGCGCGCATCGCCGTCGGCATAGCCCGTCAGCACGTCGAACGCCGACTCGTCCAGGGACAGGCCCGGAAGGGCGCGTTCCAGTGCCCGCTGCGCCAGAGCCTTCAGGGCGGCTGGTTCGAGCGCCTTCAGCACGTACACCTGGGAGCGCGACAGCAGCGCCGAATTCACTTCGAAGGACGGGTTTTCCGTGGTGGCGCCGATGAACGTGACGAGCCCCGATTCCACGAAAGGCAGCAGGGCGTCCTGCTGGGCCTTGTTGAAGCGGTGGATTTCGTCGATGAACAGGATGGTGGCGCGCCCTTCCCGGTCCAGCACGGCCTGCGCGTGATCCATGGCGGCGCGGATGTCCTTGATGCCGGCCATCACGGCGGAAAGCGCGATGAACTCGCAGCCGAAGGCGGCCGCGGTGAGCCTGGCCAGGGTGGTTTTGCCCACACCGGGCGGGCCCCACAGGATCATGGAATGGGGCTTTCCGGAATCGAAGGCGAGCCGCAGCGGCTTGCCCGGGCCCAGCAGGTGTTCCTGCCCGATCACGTCTTCCAGGCGCTGCGGACGCAGGGCATCGGCGAGGGGCGGGCGGGGGGTCGCCTTGAACAGGTCGCTCATGCGCCATTATCGCATGAGCGCGGCGGGCGGCCGGCTCCGCTACAATACCGGGTTTAAGCTTTCAGGTAACGATGCAATGATCCGTACCCGCTTTGCCCCCAGCCCCACAGGCTACCTGCACATCGGCGGCGCCCGCACCGCCCTTTTTTCCTGGGCCTTTGCCCAGCGCCACGGGGGACGGTTCATCCTGCGCATCGAAGACACGGACCTGGAGCGCTCCACGGCGGCTTCAACCCAGGCCATCCTGGACGGCATGGCCTGGCTCGGCCTCGACTACGACGAAGGACCGTTCTACCAGATGCAGCGGCTCGAGCGGTATCGCGAAGTGGCCGAACAACTGTTGCGTTCGGGCCAGGCCTACCACTGCTATGCCAGCAAGGAAGAGCTCGAGGCCCTGCGCGAAGCCCAGCGCGCGCGCGGCGAGAAGCCCCGCTACGACGGCCGTTGGCGCGATTCGACGGCCGCGCCGCCGGCCGGCGTGAAGCCCGTGATCCGCTTCAAGACGCCGCTTGACGGGGAAGTCACGTTCAACGACTTGGTGAAAGGCCCCATCACCGTGGCCAACGGCGAGCTGGACGACCTGGTGCTGATGCGTGCCGACGGCGTGCCCACCTACAACTTCGGCGTGGTGGTGGACGATCTGGACATGAACATCACCCACGTCATCCGCGGCGACGACCACGTCAACAACACGCCGCGCCAGATCAACATCATGCGTGCCCTGGGGGCCACCCTGCCCGAATTTGCGCACGTCCCCATGATCCTGGGTTCCGATGGCGAGCGCCTGTCCAAGCGCCACGGCGCCGTGAGCGTGATGCAGTACCGCGACGAAGGTTACCTGCCGGAAGCCCTCGTCAATTACCTGGCGCGCCTGGGATGGTCCCACGGCGACGAAGAGCTGTTCAGCCGCGACCAGCTGGTGGAATGGTTCGACCTGGCCCACATCAGCCGCTCGCCCGCGCGCTTCAACCCGGAAAAGCTCGACTGGCTCAACCAGCAATATCTGAAGACGGCGGACGACACCCGGCTGGCCGACCTGGTTCGTCCGCTGCTGGCGGAGCGGGGTGCGGCGCCGGGGCCCGGAAGCCCCGACCTTGCTGCCGTGGTGGCCCTGCTCAAAGGGCGGGCCGGACTGCTGCCTGAAATCGCCGATGCCGCCGTGTATTTCTACCGGCAAGTCCCGGCGCCTGCGGAGCTCAGGACCCAGCACCTTACCGAAGCGGCCCTGCCGGCTCTGCGCACGCTGGCCCAGCGCCTGGGCGACGTGGAATGGAGCGTGCAGGCCATCGGCGCGCTGCTCAAGGCGGTGGCGTCCGAACACGGCCTCAAGATGGGACAGGTGGGCATGCCGGTACGGGTGGCGGTGTGCGGCACCACCCAGACCCCGTCGCTCGACGCCACGCTTCACCTGCTGGGGCGGGAGACTGTGGTGTCGCGGCTTGTGGCGGGAGCGGCCGGAGTCTTGTAGGAAAAATCAGGTCCGGCTATAATGGCGGTCTTGTCAGCGTGGGGGGTATAGCTCAGCTGGGAGAGCGCTTGCATGGCATGCAAGAGGTCAGCGGTTCGATCCCGCTTACCTCCACCACACCCGATTCGGCACCTCTTGCCGGGTCGATCAGATCCCTGTGACGAACTCGCCGGCCCCCCTCAGCACGGGCGCCGTCCTCAGGTCCGTTTCCTTCCGCCGGAGTGCTTCTGCGCGGGCCCGCAGTCAGCGTTAGAATACGGGTTCGCCTCTGCCGTTTCGGCAGCCGAAGCAACCTGTCACGAGGGGGAGAGCATGAACACGCGAACCACCGAACTCTACGAGCACACCCTGTTTGAAAATGCCCTGCGGGCCATCCAGAAATTGGGCGCGGAAAAATTTGCCGGGCTCTACGTGCATGAACAAGCCACCGAGGCGGAAAAACTGGCCCACCTCCTGAACCAGAAACTTATCGAGACCCGTCCTTCCGGCGGTTGAAGAAAAAATGCCGAACCAGACTTTTGGTCCGGTTCGGCATCGGGGTTTCCCTTGCGGGGTATTGCGCGGGATTACTTCTTGAGAGCGGCAGCCGGGTTGAGGCTGGTGATGCGGCCGCTTTCGGTGCCGGCAGTCTCGTCGATGATGGCGTTGATCAGGGTCGGCTTGCGCGACTTGATCGCCTCTTCCATGGCCTTGCGCAGTTCGGCCGGCGTGGCGGCATAGGCGCCCACGCCCCCGAAGGCTTCCATCAGCTTCTCGTACCGGGAATCCTTGACGAACACGGTCGGTGCCACGTCGGCGCCGCCACTCAGGTTCTTGTCGGTGCCGCGGTAGACCCCGTTGTTGTTCAGGATCACCACGCACACAGGCAGGTTGTAACGGCAGATGGTTTCCACTTCCATGCCGCTGAAACCGAACGCGCTGTCGCCTTCGACGGCGATCACGGGCTGACCGCTCTCCACTGCGGCCGCCACGGCAAAGCCCATGCCGATGCCCATCACGCCCCAGGTGCCCACGTCCAGGCGCTTGCGCGGCTTGTACATGTCCACGATGGACCGGGTGAAGTCCAGCGCGTTGGCGCCCTCGTTCACGAACATGGCGTCAGGGTTGGCCTTGACGATGTCGCGCACCACGTTCAGCGCGCTGTGGAAGTTCATGGGCTTGGGGTCCTTGGCCAGGGTTTCGGCCATCTTCGCCACGTTCTTGTTCTTGCGCTCGGCCACGGCATTCAGCCATTCGGCCGGAGGCTTGG
>JAKBBG010000025.1 GCA_021826025.1 Pseudomonadota bacterium
GCCAGGGCGTTGACCACGTAGCCGATGGACAGCATGGGATAGGCCATGGACACCGGCACCCGGGACAGGGCCATGATCCACACCACCACGCTGACGGCGTAGCAGGCGAGCCCCCCGAGGATGTGCGGTTCGGTCGCCACCTGCCAGCCGACGGGGCCGACGTTGCGCCACTGGAATTCGAAATGGCCGATGGCGTTGGTGCCGGCCTTGAGCAGCAGCTGGGCGGCGGCATTGAGCAGGACCCCCGTGAGGATCAGGGAAAAACTGGCGAGGCTCATATGCGCGCCACTATAACACGCCGACTGTCGCGGGAAATCAGGCGCATGGGCCATCCGCGCGCGGCGAGCGCCTCGTACATGGCGGGTTCCATGAGGGCGACGGCGCCCCGGTCGTCCTCCCAGACCGGCCGGAACGCGTCGAGAGTGGGAATGGCATGTCCCGGCTCGAGCGACAGGCCGAAGGCGAGCTCGTCCTCGAAGGCCACCGGCACGACGGTGCGTCCCATGTAGTAGTCGAGCGTCTGGTCGTAGGTGGCGATGCTGTAGATGTGCGTGGCCGCGCGCAGCGGGGCCGCGTGCTCGAGGGCGAACTCGCGGCTGGAAGTGATGGGGGAGAGGGTTTCGCTGCCCAGCAGGAGGCATTGCACCGACAGCAGGGCGCACAGGGACAGGGCCGTGAGCGCCGGCAGAACCTGCGCGCGCCAGCGCGAGGCGAGCCGGGCGCCGACGGCGAGGGCGGCGGCCCCCGCGAATATCCAGACGGAAAAGGCCTGGTAGGGCGCCACCATGTCCGGATCCATATCGATCGAAAGCCCCAGGTGCGACGGGAAGGCGAGCAGGAAGGCGCCGCCTGCAAGCGCGATGGCCCAGCCGAAGGCGATCCAGGGAAGGCTTGCGGGCAGGCGCTCGCGCTGCATCAGCAGGCGCCCCATGAGCAGGGCGATGGGCGGAAACGCCGGCAGGATGTAGGAAGGCAGCTTCGATCCGGACAGGCTGAAAAACGCCACCACGAACAGGGCGTAGAGGGCCAGGAACCGCTGGGGCGAAAAGACGCGGGAACGGAACCCGCGCAGGGGGCGCAGCACGCTGGCCGGAAACAGGGAGGTCCAGGGCAGGAGTCCCACGAGCAGGATGGGCAGGAAATACCAGACGGGTTCCACGCGGCGGTGCACGGTGGTGGCGAAGCGTTCCAGGTGTTCGTGCACGAAAAAGAAATGCAGGAATTCCGGATGCCGCGCCGCCGCCAGAACGAACCAGGGGACGGAAAGAACCAGGAACAGCGGCAGCCCGCGCAGGATTTCGAGGCGCTTCCAGGGGGAGGTGTCACGCGTCCAGAGGGTGTAGAGCACGAGGGCGCCGCCGGGCAGGGCGAGCGCCATGAGCCCCTTGCTGAGAAAGCCGGCGGCGGCGGCGGCCCAGGCGAGCCACATCCAGCGCCGGTCGCCCACCTGGGCTGCGAGGAAGGCGCAGACCGACAGGGTCATCCACACGCTCACCCCCATGTCGAGGGAATTCACGTGGCCCAGGGCGGCGTAATACAGGCTCCCGGCCAGCACGAGGGCGGCACGCACGCCGCTGCCGTGGCCGAACAGCCGGTCGCCGAAACGCCATGCCACGGCGATTCCCATGAGTCCCAGCAGGGCCGTCCACAGGCGCGCCGCGAGCGGGGTGGGGCCGAGCAGGTCGATGGCGGTGGCCGTGGCCCAATACTGCAGCGGGGGTTTCTCGAAATAGGGGATGCCGTTGAGGTGGGGCACCACCCAGTCCCCGCTCACGGCCATTTCGCGGGCGATTTCCGCGTAGCGCCCTTCGTCCGGCCTGGTGATGCTGCGCGTGGAAAGGCCCAGACCCCACAACAGCGCGAACAGCAGGAGCAGGATCAGGGAGCGCTTCATGCGGGAGGCGCGAGGTTCTCCAGGTAGCGCTGGGCGTCGAGCGCCGCCATGCAGCCGGTGGCGGCGCTCGTGACCGCCTGGCGGTACACGTGGTCCTGCACGTCGCCCGCGGCGAACACGCCGGGAATGCTCGTGTGGGTGAACCCACCGGTACGACCGGACTGGGTCACGATGTAGCCGTTTTCCATGTCCAGCTGGCCCGTGAACAGTTCCGTGTTGGGGCGGTGCCCGATGGCGATGAACACGCCTTTCAGGGGAAGGTCCCGGGCGCTGCCGTCCTGCGTGCTTTTGACCCGCACGCCCGTGACGCCGCTGGTGTCGCCCAGCACTTCGTCCAGGGTGTGGTTCCACAACAGGCGCACGTTGCCGCTGCGCGATTTTTCCAGGAGCTGGTCCACCAGGATGGGTTCGGCGCGCAGCTTGTCGCGGCGGTGGATGAGGGTCACGGAACGGGCGATGTTGCTCAGGTAGAGCGCTTCCTCCACGGCCGTGTTGCCGCCGCCCACCACCGCCACGTCCTCCTGGCGGTAGAAGAAGCCGTCGCAGGTGGCGCAGCCGGACACGCCCTTGCCCATGAAGGACTGTTCCGAAGGCAGGCCCAGGTACAGGGCGGAAGCGCCGGTGGCGATGACGAGGGCGTCGCAGGTGTAGGTGCCGCTGTCGCCTTGCAGCAGGAACGGGCGCGAGCGCAGGTCCGCGGCGTGAATGTGGTCGAAAATGATTTCCGTGTGGAAACGTTCGGCATGCTGCTGGAAGCGCTGCATCAGGTCCGGGCCCAGCACGCCGGAAGGGTCCGCAGGCCAGTTGTCCACTTCCGTGGTGGTCATCAGCTGTCCGCCCTGGGCCAGTCCGGTGACGAGCACGGGATTGAGGTTCGCCCGGGCTGCGTAGACTGCTGCGGTGTAGCCTGCCGGCCCCGATCCCAGGATCAACAGGCGGCAGTGGCGAGGCGCGCTGCTCATGAATTTCCCCTGCAAAAGAGGGAAGTATAGCATCGGGCAGACGGGCTATAATCCGCGCATGTCATCTTCCACCATGCCTGCCAAGTTGGCGCGCCTGTTGCGCGAAGCCCTGCTGGGCCTGGTTGCCCTGGCCGCGGTCTACCTCGCCATGGTGCTGATCACCTATCATCGCAGCGACCCGGGCTGGTCCGTGGGAGCCACGTCCAAGGCCGTGGCCAACGCGGGCGGACGCGTGGGCGCCTGGCTTTCCGACCTGCTGCTCTACCTGTTCGGGTTTTCCGCGTGCTGGTTCGTGCTGGCCCTGGGACTCGCCGCCTGGCGCGGCTATCGCGCCGCGGAGGCGGAGCGGGAGCAGGCGCTCGGCATCGGGCAGCCGCGGCGCCAGCGCCACTGGGTGCTCGCCATGGGAGGCGGATTCTGTCTGCTGCTGCTGGCAAGCGCCAGCATCGAGGCCATGCGTTTTGCCGGCGGACGCTTCGAACTGCCCCTGCAGCCCACCAGTCCCGGCGCCTGCAGCGGAGCGGGCGGCGTGGTGGGCTGCGAAATGGCCGCGCTGCTGTCCTCCTCCTTCGGCGTGAGCGGGGCCCTCATGCTGCTCGTGATGGCGGCAGCCATCGGATTCTCCCTGCTCACCGGCGCTTCCTGGATCCAGATAGCGGAATGGGTGGGTACCCAGGCGGAACGCGGCACCCTGGGCGCGCTCGAGCGCATGCGCGCCTGGCAGGACCGGCGGGTCGGACGCAAGGCGGAGGAGGCCCGCGAAGCGGTGGTGGTGGAAGCGCGCAAGCAATTGGACACCCAGCCCCCCCTGGTGATCGCGCCGCCGACGCCGCAGATCGCGCCGTCCGCGCGCGCGGTGAAGGAAAAGCAGGCGGCGCTGTTCCTCGACCTGCCCGATTCGGACCTGCCGCCGCTCGCCCTGCTCGATCCGGCGGAAGGCCATGGCGAAACGCTGGCGCCCGAAACCCTCGAATTCACCTCGCGCCTGATCGAGCGCAAGCTTGCGGACTTCAACGTGGAAGTGAAAGTGCTGGCGGCCTACCCGGGCCCGGTCATCACGCGCTACGAAATCGAGCCGGCCGTGGGCGTGAAGGGCAGCCAGATCGTCAACCTGGTGAAGGATCTGGCGCGGGCCCTGTCCGTGGGCACCATCCGCGTGGTGGAATCCATCCCGGGAAAAAGCTGCATGGGGCTCGAAATCCCCAACCCGCACCGCGAAGTGGTGCGCCTGTCTGAAATCATCGGCTCGGCCGTCTACGGGGACATGGGCTCGCCCCTGACGCTCGCCCTGGGCAAGGACATCGCGGGCAACCCCGTGGTGGCGGACCTCGCCAAGATGCCCCATCTGCTGGTGGCCGGCACCACCGGCTCGGGAAAGTCGGTGGCCATCAACGCCATGATCCTGAGCCTGCTCTACAAGGCCACCCCGCAGCAGGTGCGCCTGATCCTGGTGGACCCGAAAATGCTCGAGCTTTCCGTCTACGACGGCATTCCTCACCTGCTCGCCCCCGTGGTGGTGGACATGAAGGAAGCCGCCCACGCGCTGCAGTGGTGCGTGGCGGAAATGGACAAGCGCTACAAGCTCATGTCGGCGCTCGGCGTGCGCAACCTGGCGGGATACAACCACAAGGTGGGGGAGGCGGATAAGGCCGGCGAGAAAATCCCGCATCCCTTCAGCCTCACTCCGGACGAGCCCGAGCCGCTCACGCCCCTGCCCAACGTGGTGGTGGTGATCGACGAACTGGCCGACCTCATGATGGTGGTGGGAAAGAAAGTGGAGGAGCTGATCGCCCGCATCGCCCAGAAGGCGCGGGCGGCAGGCATCCACCTGATCGTCGCCACCCAGCGCCCCTCGGTGGACGTGATCACCGGCCTCATCAAGGCGAACATTCCCACGCGCATTTCCTTCCAGGTGTCGAGCCGCGTGGATTCGCGCACCATCCTCGACCAGATGGGCGCCGAAGCGCTGCTGGGACAGGGGGACATGCTCTACCTGCCCACGGGTGCGGGCTATCCCCAGCGCGTGCACGGCGCCTATGTGGCGGACCACGAGGTGCACCAGGTGGTGGACTTCCTCAAGCGCCAGGGGGAGCCGAATTACGTGGAAGGCCTGCTGGACGGCGGCGCTGCTGCCGCCGCCGAGCTGGAATTGGGCGGGGGCGAAGCGCCCGAAGGGGAAAAGGACCCGCTCTACGACCAGGCCGTGGCCGTGGTGCTGCAATCGCGCCGCGCCTCGATTTCCCTGGTCCAGCGACATCTGCGCATCGGCTACAACCGCGCCGCGCGCCTTATCGAAGACATGGAGCGGGCCGGCCTGGTGTCAGCCATGGCCACCAACGGCAACCGCGAAGTGCTGATCCCCGGAGGAAAGGAATGATTCTGAAACGACGCCAATTCTGGAGCATGGCATTGCTGCTGGGCCTGTTGCAGGGGGCCCGGGCGGACGGCCTCGAGCGGCTGCACGCCTTCGTGCAGGACACGCAAAGCGGCGAAGCCCGCTTCACGCAAAGCACCGTGAACGCCAAAAGCGGCACGAGCGGCGCCGCGAGCAGCGGCCTGTTCCAGTTTTCCCGCCCGGGGCGCTTTCGCTGGGAATACCGCGAACCCTATCCCCAGCTCATCGTGGGCGACGGCCACACCCTCTGGATCTGGGATCCGGACCTCAAGCAGGTGACCCGCAAGAAGCTCGCCGACAGCCTGGGTTCCACGCCGGCGGCCATCCTGGCGGGGGACAATGCCCTGGAAAAGGGGTTCCGCCTGGAAAACGACGGCCAGTCCGACGGGCTGGAATGGGTGCTCGCCATCCCGAAAACCCGGGATTCCGGCTTCGAGCGCGTGCGCCTGGGGTTCGATGCCGCGTCGCTTTCCCGCATGGAATTGCACGACAGTTTCGGCCATACCATCCTGATCCGCTTCACCGGGTTCAACCGGGCCCCCCGCTTCGCTCCCGACGCCTTCCATTTCACCCCGCCGGCGGGCGCGGACGTGATCCAGTGATTTGATTTTTGGGGGGGCTCACGGGATAATCGACGGTTCGGGGTGTAGCGTAGCCTGGTAGCGCGCCTGGTTTGGGACCAGGATGTCGGGAGTTCGAATCTCTCCACCCCGACCAGAATGACGATGTGTTCCTGACAGGTGCCCGTAGCTCAATCGGATAGAGCACCAGCCTTCTAAGCTGGGGGTTACAGGTTCGATTCCTGTCGGGCACGCCATGCGGTAGAATGTTTGTTTTTCCTCAGCGGTGACGGTAGCTCAGTCGGTAGAGTCCCGGATTGTGATTCCGGTTGTCGTGGGTTCGAGTCCCATCCGTCACCCCATCTCTCAGGTTTTTGGCGAATGGCAGGCACTCCGCCCGGCAAGCCGACCACGCCGTGCCGCTTCATAGCCTTCATAGTACAGTGAGCTGCAACTGCCACGGGAACCACAAGCCCTGAATGGAGAACAGAATGCAGGATCAGATCGCGCGCGCCGTCACCAGGCTGCGGGCCGGCGGATTGGTGGCCATTCCAACGGAGACCGTCTATGGCCTGGCCGCGGATGCCCTGAACGCGGACGCCGTAAACAAGATCTTTCAGGCTAAAAACCGGCCTTCAATCCATCCGTTGATTGTGCATGTTCCTCATCCCTGCAGGGCGGACATGAGCGAAGACGAAAAGGAGGAAGCCTGGTCGGGGTTGCTGTCCCAGTGGTCGAGGGACGTTTCAAAAGAAGCGTTGGCGCTCGCCAAAGCATTCTGGCCTGGCCCGCTCACGATGATTCTTCATAAGGCGAAAAACGTCCTGTATGAAGTGACGGGAAACCAGGAAACGGTCGGGCTGCGATGTCCGGGCCACCGCATGGCCCTTGAACTGCTGGAGCGGTATTCCGGAGGCCTGGCAGCCCCCTCGGCAAACCGTTTCGGGCGCATTTCCCCAACCACCGCGGATCATGTCCGGCATGAGTTTTCGGACATGGATTTGCTGGTCCTGGACGGCGGCCCTTGCCGCGTCGGGATCGAGTCGACCATCGTGGACCTGACCCGCCTGGCGACTCAGGGCCCGGTCATCCTGAGGCCGGGAATGATCGGTCGCCGGGAAATCGAAGATGCGTTGAATCTCCGGGTGTCCGACGCCCATCAGGCGGCAGGCCCACGCGTATCGGGAAGCCTCAGCGCACACTATGCGCCAAGGACAGCGATGGCCTTTTCCGGCGCCTTGCCGTCAGGCCGCGATCGGGCAGGGAAAGTCGCCTGGGTGCATTTCCCTGGAACAGATCTCCCTCCGGCGCTGCAAGCCCTGGATTTGGCGGAGACCATCCTGCCCGCCCGCCCGGAAGCGCTTGCCCGAAACCTCTACGCGCTGCTGCGCGACCTGGATGGGCAAGGTTTTGACCTGATTTGCCTGGATGAGCTGCCATCCGACCCTTGCTGGAACGCGATCAGGGACCGGCTGGTCCGGGCCGTCAACGGCTCAGGCCAGGCCTGAATCCCCCTCCGGCCCAGGCGTCCTGGTTCGCAGGCGGACGCGTGGTACTGCCAGTTGATCCGGCTTGCGCCCCGCGATCATTTGAGGCGTCGCCAGATCTTCTTCTTCAGCAGGTAGAACAGCGCGGTGAGGATGGCGACATAAATCAGGACGCCCCTTCCCATCCGCTTTCTGGCCTCCGCCTGGGGGTCGGCTGCCCATTCCAGAAACGCGGCGACGTCTATCGCCTTTTGTTCGATTTCCTTTCTTGCTGCCGGGTCTGCCTGGGCAATGCCAAATATGTCCGGCATCTTGATTCCGGGGAAGACCCGGTTCGTCGTCTGTCCGTCCGCGCCGGGAGCAAATCCCGTCAGGAGCTCCACGATGTAATGCGGACCGCCTTCCCGTGCTTCGGCCATCAGTGACAGATCGGGAGGAACCACATTGAACAGGGCAAGGGCATCGTTGGCCGCCATCTGCGCTTTCAGGGGATCCCCCAGGCTTTTCTCGCCGCGCAGGGTATTGACCTCATCCCTGGTCAACCCGATGGACAGCAGGTCCTTGTACTTGATGTATTTGAGGCTGTGGCAGCCATTGCAAACCTCCGCCGCGATATGGGCTCCCCGCTGGATGGAAGGCAGGTCGGCGGACGCATGTGCGGTGCCGGCGATGAGGGTCAGGCAAAGGGTGCTGATCCAGTAAACAGTCTTAAGCATGGGACGCCTCGATTTCCTTTCTGGCCATGTCGACAACATCTGCGGGCAGTTTTCCTGATTGAAGCAGCCGGCCTTCTTCCCAGCGGGACACGAACGGAAGCAGCAGGAAAGTGAGGAAGTAGATGCTGGTGGCAATCTGTCCGGTCAGTTTCATCAGGCTTGCTGGCGGATGGGCTCCCACGTAGCCGAGAACGAAAATGTCGATCACGAACACGTAGAACAGGGTCCGGTAAATGGGGCGGTATCGCGCGCCCCCCGTGATGCGGGAGCGATCCAGATAGGGCATGGCGGCAAAGATCAGCACTGAAACCAGCATGGCCACCACCCCGCCGGCCAGGTCGGGAACCGACCGGAGAATGGCGTAAAATGGAAGGAAGTACCATTCGGGCACGATGTCCGCCGGCGTTTGCATCGGATTGGCCGGAACGTTGTTGGCCGGGTCGATGAACAGGTCCGGCTTGAAAAAAACGATGGCGAAATAACCCAGCAGAAAGATGCCCAGGCCGAACAGGTCCTTGATGGTGTAGTACGGGTGAAAGGGAATGTTGTCCTTGTCGGCCAGGTTCAGGCCCGAGGGATTGCTGCTGCGAACGGTATGCAAGGCCACCAGGTGGATGAGCACAGCGGCGGAAATGATGAACGGAAAAAGGTAGTGCATGGAAAAGAAGCGGGTCAGGGTCGGATCGTCCACGGCAAACCCGCCTCTGAGCCACACGACGATGTCTTCACCGAACCCCGGCGTGGCGCTGAACAGGTTGGTGATCACGGTGGCACCCCAGTAGGACATCTGCCCCCACGGCAGCAGGTAGCCCATGAATGCCGTGGCCATCATCAGCAGCAGCAGGAGCTGCCCGGTCCACCACAGCAGTTCCCGCGGACGGCGATAGGAGCCGTAGTAGAGCGTTCTGGCCATGTGGGTGTAAATCACGATGAAAAAGGCGGAAGCCCCGGTGGAGTGAAGGTAGCGGATGAGCCAGCCGTAATTGACTTCACGCATGATGTGCTGGATGGAATCGAAGGCCAGGTTGGAGTCTGCCTTGTAATGCATGGCCAGAAACACGCCGGTCACGAGCTGGATCACCAGCACAAAGCCTGCAAGGAATCCGAAACCCCACCAGTAACTCAGGTTCCTCGGGGTCGGATAGTCCGTCAGCTCATGCTTTACGAAAGCGCTTAAGGGGAATCTCTGGTCAATCCAGGCGACAATTTTTTTGCTCATCACGCTTTCCCAATGACGATTTTTTCTTCCGACACGAAGTGATAGGGCGGCAGGATCAGGTTTTTGGGCGCCGGGCCGGCGATGATCCGGCCGCTGTTGTCATAGACGCTGCCGTGGCAGGGGCAAAACCATCCGCTGGCCGTCTTGTTCGGCACGCAACCCAGATGCGTGCAGATGCCAACCACGACCAGCCATTCCGGCTGCTGGATGCGTTTGCTGTCGGGTTCGGGATCCTTGCCGCCTTTCGAGGATTCCATTTCGGAAATCATCGCGGGCGTTCGATGCAGGATGAAAACCGGTTTCCCCTGCCAGGCCACGGTCTTTTCCTGGCCCATGCCGATTTTGGATATGTCGATTTCAACGGTGGCCTTGTCGAGAACGTCCGAGGAAGGACTCATGCTTTTGACAAAGGGCACGCAGGCTGCGATTGCTCCGGCTCCGGCAACGCTGGCAGTCAAAGCTCCCAGGAAGTCGCGCCTTGATTCATCAGGGATTTCAGTCGTGTTTTGGCACATGGCAACTCGGTCTGTCATCAAAAAGGATTGTCTTCATTACACAGGGTCCAGATTTTCCCTGTGCAAAGCAGCAAGATATCGGGCAGGCCAGGCCTTCTTGTTTGATCAAAATCAAACTGCGCCAATGTAGAAGGAAAAAAGATGTACAAATGTATTACGGCAGCCACAGGAGGCCGGCCCGCCTTGCACGGACCGGCTGAGGTTCTTCTTCGACAGGGTGTCGCCGGACTGTCCTGCAATCCTTTCTGCCGCTCCTACAGCCCGGTGCGGATCAGGTAGTCGAAGGCGGCCAGGCTCGCTTTGGCGCCTTCACCCATGGAAATGATGATTTGCTTGTAGGGCGTCGTCGTGCAGTCGCCGGCCGCGAACAGGCCGGGGACCGACGTGCTTCCCCTCGCATCCACTGCGATCTCGCCGAAACGGGACAGTTCGACGGTGCCCTTGAGCCAGTCGGTGTTGGGCAGCAGGCCGATCTGGACGAAGACGCCTTCCAGCGCAAGGGTTCGGGACTGGCCGGTGCCCCGGTCGGTGTACGTGAGGCCGCTCACCTTTCCGCCGGCGCCGTTCACTGCCGTGGTCTGGGCGTTCCTGATGACCGTGACGTTGGGGAGGCTGTACAGTTTTTTCTGCAGCACGGCGTCGGCCCGCAGCGTTTCGGCGAACTCGAGCAGGGTGACGTGGGCCACGATGCCGGCCAGGTCGATGGCCGCCTCCACGCCGGAATTGCCGCCCCCCACCACCGCCACCCGTTTTCCTTTGAACAGCGGGCCGTCGCAATGCGGGCAGTAAGCCACGCCTTTGCCCCGGTATTCCCGCTCGCCGGGCACGTCGAGCTCGCGCCAGCGTGCGCCCGTGGACAGGATGACGGCCCTGGACTTGAGCGTTGCCCCGCTCTTCAGGCGGATCTCATGGTAATTTCCGGCATTGCCGGGAACCAGCGCTTCGGCTTGCTGCAGGTTCATGATGTCGACTTCGTATTCCCTGACGTGTTCCTCAAGGGCGCGGCCCAGCCTGGGGCCATCCGTGTGCGGCACGGAGATCAGGTTTTCGATGGCCAGCGTGTCCATCACCTGACCTCCGAAACGTTCGGCGAGCAGGCCTGTGCGAATCCCCTTGCGTGCGGCGTATACGGCTGCGGCAGCGCCTGCGGGGCCGCCACCCACCACCAGCACGTCGAAGGGTTCTTTTCCGGAAAGCGTCGCGGCCCCGCGGCTGGCGGCACCGGTATCGAGCTTTGCCAGAATTTCTTCCAGCGTCATGCGGCCGTCTTCGAACGGGGCGCCGTTCAGCCAGACGCAGGGGACGGCCATGACCTGGCGCGCCTCGATTTCGGCCTGGTTGAGGGCGCCGTCGATCATCACATGGCGCACGTTGGGGTTCAGGGCGGCCATGGTGTTGAGCGCCTGAACCACGTCGGGACAATTGTGACAGGTCAGGGAGACGTAGGTTTCAAAGCGGTATTCCCCGCCCAGTGATTTGATTTGAGCGGCCAATTCGTCGCTGATCCTGGGGGCATAGCCGCTCGACTGCAGCAAGGCCAGGATCAGGGACGTGAATTCGTGCCCCATGGGCAGGCCGGCAAAACCGATGCGGGCGGGCTCGCCCCTTTTGCCCACGGTGAAGGACGGACGGCGGCCGTCGACGCCATTGTCCGACCAGGACACCTTTCCGGACAGGCTTGCGATGTCTTCCAGCAACGCGCGCATCTCGGCGGATTTGGGTCCGTCGTCGAGGGAGGCGACCAGCTCGATCGGATCGACCAGTTTTTCCAGGTAAGCCTTGAGCTGCGATTTGATGCCGGCATCCAGCATGCGGTTCTCCTGAGCGGAGGTCTCCGGGCGAGGCCCGGAGACCTTCGGGTTTCAGATCTTGCCGACCAGGTCGAGCGACGGGGTCAGGGTGGCTTCGCCTTCCTTCCATTTGGCCGGGCAGACTTCGTTGGGGTGGCTGGCGACGTACTGGGCCGCCTTGAGCTTGCGCAAGGTCTCCTTCACGTCCCGGGCGATGGCGTTGTCGTGGACTTCCAGGGTCTTGATGACGCCTTCGGGGTTGATGATGAAGGTGCCGCGCAGCGCCAGGCCCTCTTCCGGAATATGGACGCCGAAGGCGTTGGTGAGCGCGTGGGTTGGGTCTCCCACCAGCGGGAACTTGGCCTTGCCCACCGCGGCGGAAGTCTCGTGCCACACCTTGTGGGAGAAATGGGTGTCGGTGGTCACGATATACACTTCCGCGCCGGCTTTCTGGAACTCGGCGTAGTTGTCGGCGGCGTCTTCCACTTCGGTCGGGCAATTGAAGGTGAAGGCGGCCGGCATGAAAATGAGGACAGACCATTTGCCGTGCAGGTCCTTCTCGGTCACGTCGATGAATTTCCCGTTCTGGAAAGCCTGTGCCTTGAACGGTTGAACCTGGGTGTTGATCAGGGATTGCATCCGAAAGTCTCCTGGGTTGATGGGGTAATGGGTTGGATCGGGGGTAAGCGTCGTTCCATGGGGCCCACTATAGGGAACGCCGTTTGATATGTCTAATTGATTAATAATATTTATTTGATAGTATATAGTTATCATGAACGGATGGACGGGAGCCGCTGCCGGCTATTTCGGGCTACGCAGCCGGGGTGGGGCGTTGACGGGGATCCGGACTTTCTTGATGGGGGTCAAGCGACCAGAACGATCGCCTTGAATTGAGAATGAATCTCATTTATTATAAAAAATGGTCACTGTCCTGATTCAAGGACTGGTGACCATATCCCTCTCTTTTAGGCCCTTTTCACTGACCGGGCTGCCCCTTCCCTGTGGAGGGGTTTTTTTTCGCCGCCACTTGCCGGCCCATTCACCCGCGGGCTCTTTTGTTTTCATGATGTTAATGGCGCAACGGCATCATCTCACACCTGGGCCGGGCGTGGGGCCGGTCGCCCGATTAATGCATGTTAAACTGTAACAACCGTTGCAGCCGTCCCCACGAAAACGCCATGTCACCTCGACGCATTCGCGCCGCACTCCTTGTTCTCCTGGCGCTCACCGGAACCGATGCGTCCCGTGCCGAGGACCTGCTCCAGGCCTATGCCCATGCGCTGACGAGCGACCCGGTCCTGGCCCAGGCGCAGGCAAGCCTCGATGCCGACCTGCAGGGAAAACCCCTGGCGCGTTCGGCGCTGCTGCCCCATGTGGCCATGGCGGCAGGGGAAGCCAAAAACAACGCGGGCATCACGGGGTTCGGACTGCCCATTTCCTCCTATTACATTTCCAACAGTTTCAGCGTCACCCTGACCCAGGCCATTCTCAACGGCCAGGCCATGACGGCGCTGTCCCAGGCGGACAACCGGGTACAGGCCGCCGAAGCCGCCCTGGTATACGCCCAGCAGCAGCTCGCGCTCAAGGTGGTCAACGCCTATTTCGGCGTGCTGCAAGCCCGGGCCCTGGAGAAGGTGGCCCAGGAAGAGCTCACGCTTTTCGACAACATCAACGACCAGACCAAGGCCACCCTGGACGTGGGGACGGGCGATGCCATCGCGGTGGCCGAATCCAGGGCGCGCCTGGACGCCGCGCAGTCGGACCTGATCAAGGCGCGCAACGCGGTGCGGGTGGCGCTGCGCACGCTCGAACGGCTGACGCACCAGCCCGTGCCGTCGCTGCAAGATCTGGGGCTGTTCGAACCCCTGTTGCCGCAGCCTGACCAGAGCGAGTCCTGGGTGGAAACGGCGCTGGCCAACCAGCCGCTCGTCCGCGAAGGGGAGGCGCAACTGAGGCTTGCGCAGGACGAGACGGACTTCAACCGCCGCGCCCGCTGGCCCGTGGTGAACCTCGAAGGGATCACCCAGCACACCCTGGGCACGCCGTTTCCCAGCCTGGACATCAATCAGCGCGGGGTGGGCGTCAACCTGTCCATGCCCCTGTTCGACAGCGGCCAGATCAGCGCTTCGGTGGACCAGGCGGAAGCCCGGCGGCGCGCCGCGCAGAACGCGCTGGCCAACGTGCGCGACCAGGTGACCCTGGACACCCAGACCGCTTTCCTCAACCTGCAGGACAGCGTGGCGCAGCTGCGGTCTGCGGACACCGCGCTCAACTCCGCCAAGGTCTCCCTGGACGGCACCCGCACCGGGTTCGAGATCGGCACCCGCTCCATCATCGACCTGCTCAATGTGGCCGCGGGCTACATCCGCGCCGAGCAGGATTACCATATCGCGCGCTATACTCATGTCATGGCGCGCATCGGACTGAAAGCGGCCTCCGGTTTGCTCACCCGCGCCGACCTGGAGTCCGTCAACGCGCTGCTCGATCATGCCCAGGCCCCCCATTAAAAAAATCGCACCGGCTCTCCTCGCTGTGCTGCTGCTCGTGGCGGGCGGCTTGGCCTTCCGCCACTTCTTCCACCGGGGCGAAGGCGGCGGCATCACCCTCTACGGCAACGTGGACATCCGCCAGATCCATGCGGCATTCCAGGACAGCGGGCGGCTCCTCAGCCTGAACGTGCAGGAAGGCGACGCGGTGCGTCGCGGCCAGGTTCTGGCGGAACTCGACCCGGTCCGGTTCAGGGACGCCTCGGCGCAGGCCAGGGCGCAGGCGGCCTACCAGGAACAGGTGCTGGCGCGCCTCCTGGCGGGCTCGCGCCCCGAGGAGATCCGGGAGGCGCGTGCCGAAGTGGCGGCCGCCAAGGCGAGCCTGGACAACGCGGTCATCACCCTGGAACGCCAGACGGCCCTTGCCCGGCGCAATTTCGTGCCCAAGCAGAACATCGACAACGCCCAGGCCGCCGAAAAAACCGCCCGCGCCAACTGGGAACGCGCCGATCAGGCCCTGCAGCTTGCGATCCAAGGGCCGCGCAAGGAGGACATCGCCGCCGCGCGCCAGGCCCTGGACGCCGCCAAGGCGGCATCCATGCTGGCCGACCGGCAGCTGGCCGATACCCGGCTGCTGGCGCCGGAAGACGGCATCGTGCAGGACCGCATCCTGGAGCCCGGCGACATGGCATCGCCGCAAACGCCGGTGGTGTCGCTGGCGCTGGACAACCCGGTCTGGATTCGCGCCTACCTGTCGGAAAAGGACATGGGCCGCGTGAAGCCCGGCATGGCCGCCTGGGTGACCACGGATTCCTTCCCCGGGCACCGTTTTGAAGGCTGGGTCGGCTTCATTTCGCCCACGGCCGAATTCACGCCCAAGAACGTCGAAACGCCCGAACTGCGCACCGAACTGATGTACCGCGTGCGCGTGTACGTGTGCAATCCCGACCATCGCCTGCGGCTCGGCATGCCGGCCACCGTGGCGGTGCCGCTGCAGGAGCCCGCGGCGTCGCCGGGGGACGGCGCGCATTCCTGCGGGAAATGAGTCACGCCATGCGGTGGCGGAACAGCCAGGCGGCCGCCGTCATGGAGAAGGCCGCGATCAGCGCCAGGGGCCAGTACTGCGGCCAGAGCGTCGCGATGCCGTCTCCTTCCAGAAAGACCCCCCTCAGGATCACCAGGAAATAGCGGACCGGATCGACCAGGGTCAGGTACTGGACCGGCTGCGGCATGTTGGCGATCGGGGTGGCAAAGCCGGACAGGATGATGGCGGGCACCAGGAACAGGAAGACCCCCAGAAGCCCCTGCTGCTGCGTGACGGCGAGCGAAGAGATCATGAGCCCCACGCCGACTGCGGCAAGCAGGTAGAGGATCATTCCGATGCCGAGGGCGAGGACGCTTCCGGAGAAGGGCACCTGGAACCAGAGCGTTGCCACCAGGGAAATCACCCCCCCTTCCAGACCGCCGATGATGAGCCCCGGCAGCGCCTTGCCCACGAGTATTTCCGCGGGCGTCATGGGCGTGACGAGGAGCTGGTCGAAAGTGCCCTGTTCCCGCTCCCGTGCCACGGAGAGTCCCGTGACCAGCAGCGTGACCACCAGCATCAGGAGCGCGATGATTCCCGGCACGATGAACCAGCGGGACAGCAGGTTGGGATTGAACCATGCGCGCACCACGAGCTGGGCCGGCGGGTTGCCCCAGCCGGCCTGCGCGGCCCAGTCGCCGTCGAAGGCGAGCAGGATGCCGTTGACGTAGTTGAGGGCCACGCTGGCGGTGTTGGAATTGCGCCCGTCGATGATGACCTGCACCGGCGCCGGACGATGCAGCAGCAGGTCGCGCGTGAAATGGGGACCGATGTGTATCACCAGCAATGCCTTGCGGTCGTCGATGAGGGGCGCGATTTCCCGGCTGTGCGTGAGGGTGGCCACCTGTTCGAAGTTGCGCGACCCCTGAAACCGTCCGAGCAGGTCCCGGGACGCGAAGCCCGGATCTTCGTTGTACACCGCATAGGGCAGGTGGTTGAGGTCGAAGGATGCGGCATAGCCGAATACCAGGAGCTGGATGAGGGGTGGCCCGATCAGCACGAAACGGCTTTTCCTGTCCCGCAGGAGCGACAGGAATTCCTTGATCACCAGGCCCCAGATGCGCGCGAACATCAGTCCAGCCTCTTGTGCGAGCGGCGCCAGGTGAGGCCCAGGAAGATGACGGCCATCAGCAGCAGCGCCAGGCCGTTCGTGAGCAGAATGCCCCACAGGTCGCCCGCAAGAAAGATCGTCTGAAGGATGGACACGAAATAGCGGGCTGCGATGACGTGGGTGACGATCCGGATGGGCGCCGGCATGGAGTGGATGTCGAAAATGAAGCCCGACAGGATGAAGGCCGGAAGGAAGGTGACGATGACGGCCACCTGGCTCGCCACGAACTGGCTGTGCGCGACGGTGGAAATCAGCAATCCCATGCCCAGGGCGGCCAGCAGGAAGAGCGCCGAAAACACCAGCAGCACCCAGAAGCTCCCCACCAGGGGCACCGCAAACAGCCAGACGGCCAGGGCCACGGTGAGGCCCATGCCTCCCATGCCCATGATGAAGTAGGGAACGAGCTTGCCCACGAGGATTTCGCCGATGGTGACGGGCGTTGCCATGAGGGCCTCCATGGTGCCCCGTTCCCATTCCCGCGCCACCACGAGCGCCGTGAGCAGTCCCCCGATGAGCGTCATGATCACGGCGATGAGGCCGGGCACGAGGTAGTCGCGGCTGCGCACCGTGGGGTTGAACCAGATGCGGGTGTCGGGGACCACCGGCACCACGAGCGGGGTGCCCTGGTCGAGGGCGCGCTGTTCCAGCCAGTTTTCCCAGGCGCCCTGAATGTACCCTTCCAGGATGCGCGCCGTGTTGGCATCCACCCCGTTGACCTGGACCCCCACGGGCGCAGGCCCGCCTTGCAGCAGGGCGCGGCTGAAATCGTTGCGCAGCCACAGGATGCCGTCGGCCCGATGTGCCATCACGGCCTGCTGCGCGGCATGGATGTCGGGATAGGGGAGCGGGGTGAAGTAGGGCGACTGCTGCAGGCGTCCCACGAAGGTGCCGGTTTCGGCGGTGGGTGCATCCACCACCATGGCCACGGGCACGTGCCGCGCATCCAGCGAGACGCCGTAGCCGAACAGGAACAGCAGCACCACCGGCATGACGAACGCGATGGCGATGGCGGACGGGTCGCGCACGATCTGGATGAATTCCTTGCGCACCAGCCGGCGCAGCCGCTGGGCGTTCATGAGGCCCTCCGCAACCCGCTTTCGTGATCCAGCACCAGCCGGATGAACGCGTCATCCATGCTGGGTTCGGGCTGTTCCGCCGTGCGGGCCTGGGCGCGGATCTCCTGCGGGCTGCCGTAGGCCAGCACTTTCCCCAGGGACATGAGGACCAGGTTGTCGCAGTATTCCGCCTCGTCCATGAAGTGGGTGGTGACGAGCACGGTCACGCCCCGCTCCGCGAGGCCGTTGACCCGCTGCCAGAATTCGCGCCGTGCCAGGGGGTCGACTCCGGACGTGGGTTCGTCCAGGAAGAGGATCGGCGGCTCGTGCAGGAGCGCGCAGGCCAGGGCGAGCCGCTGCTTGATGCCCAGGGGCAGCTCGTCCGCGTTCGCGTCCTGGTAGCCTTCGAGCTGGAATTCCCGCAGGGCCCATGCGAGGCGCTCCGTGCGCCGCCGGCCCCGCAGGCCGTAGGCGGAGGCAAAGAACTGCAGGTTTTGCCGGCTGTTCAGGGTGCCGTAGAGGGAGAATTTTTGCGACACGTACCCGATGCGCGCCTGCGCGGCCACGGACGCGTGGCGCATGTCCATGCCGGCCACCTGCAGGGATCCCGACGTGGGGGGCAGCAGGCCGCACAGCATGCGAAAGGTGGTGGTCTTGCCCGCGCCGTTGGCGCCCAGGAGGCCGAAGATCTGGCCTTTCCGGACTTCGAACCCGATGCTGGCCACGGCTTCGAAGTTTCCGAACAGGCGGCGCAGGTCGCGCACTTCGATGACGTTTTCCGGGGCCTGCGCGCCATCCGGCGGCAGCCCGGAGTCAGGCGTTCCGCCGGGTTCGGGGTCCTCCGCAGGCTTCGCGCCGGCGCCGGCGCCCAGCAGGGCGACAAAGGCGTCCTCGAACGCGGGCGTCGCTTCCTGCCAGTGTTCCCCCGCTGCGCGGGGCGGCGCGGCTTCGCGCAGCAGCACGCGCACCCCTTCGGCCAGGATGCGCGCATCCAGCACGCCGGGTCGGACGCGCAGCGATTCCTGCAGGCGCCGTCGCGACAGGGCGTCGTGGCGCACCAGGTGCGTGCGGCCGGCCAGCGGGGCGCGGAAAGCCTGGGGGGAGCGCTGCGCCAGCAGCCGTCCTTCGTGCAGCAGGATCACGGCATCGCACTGTTCCGCCTCGTCGAAGTAGGCGGTGCTCATGAGCACGGTGGTCCCTTCCTGCCTGAGTCCCTGGACGATTTCCCACAGTTCGCGCCGGGCGATGGGGTCCACGCCCACCGTCGGTTCGTCCAGCAGCAGCAGGCGCGGCGTGCGCAGCAGGGCGCAGGCGAGCCCCAGCTTCTGCTTCATGCCGCCGGACAGGGCGCCGGCGCGCCGGCTTCCGAAAGGGCCCAGGGCGGTCAGCTTGAGCAGTTCCTGCTGCCGGTCGCGGCTCGCCTCCCGGCCCAGCCCTTGCAGGTCGGCATAGAGGTCGAGGTTTTCCTGCACCGTGAGGTCTTCATACAGGCCGAAACGCTGCGGCATGTAGCCGATGACATCCTGGATGCGGGATCCGGCGTCTGCGGTGTCGGCGCCGAAAACCAGCACACGGCCGCTGTCGGGCAGGAGCAGGCCGGTGGCAAGGCGCATCAGGGTGGTTTTGCCGGCGCCGTCCGGACCCAGCAGGCCGGTGATGGTGCCGGGGGCGAGCGAAAGCTCGAGTTCCTGCAGCGCCTGCACGCGGTCCCTCCCGCGCGGGAAGCTTTTGGAAACGGCGAGGAACTGCAGGGGAACGGCCATGGTACAAAAATGATACCGCACCTCATCGGTGCGGCGGGCGCGCCCGGGGGCAGGGCGCTTACCGGCGGATTTTCTTCAGCACGTCCATCAGCTCCAGGATCGCCGCATCGCCCTCTCCCTGCCGGACGGCCTTCTGCACGCACCCTTTGGTGTGATCCTCGATGAGCTGCAGGGCCAGGGCGTCGAGGGCCGACTGCACGGCGCTGACCTGCGTGAGGATGTCGATGCAGTAGCGGTCGGATTCGATCATGCCGCTGATGCCTTTCACCTGGCCCGCGATCCGGTTCAGTCGGTTGAGCAGCGCCTGCTTGTGGGGCTGAACGACGGATTTTTCGCTGCCGTGGCACAGGTCAAGGGATTCAGGCCTTGACGTCATAGCCGGCGTCCTCGATGGTCGTCTTCAGAAGCTCCGGGGAGACTTGCGCCGGATCGTACTCGATGGTGGCCTGCCCTTTTTCCAGCGACACTTCCGTCTGCCGCACGCCCGGCAAGGTGGCCAGCGCCCGCTTGACGCTGTTCACGCAGCCGCCGCAAGTCATGCCCAGCACATTCAACGTGGTTGAGGTCATTTTCATTCTCCTTTCAGTGGGGGGGGTTGAAGCGGCTTCGGTTCGGGTTGCCAGCGGCGCAGCAGGAGCGAGTTGGTGACGACGGACACCGAGCTCATCGCCATGGCCGCGCCGGCAATCACGGGATTGAGCATTCCCACGGCCGCCAGGGGAATTCCCAGGATGTTGTAGATGAAGGCGAAGAAGAGGTTCTGCTTGATCTTGGCGAGGGTGGCCTTCGATAACGCGATGGCGTCCACCGCCGTCAGCAGGTCGCTGTTCATCAAGGTCACGTCCGCCGCTTCCAGGGCGATGTCGGACCCGGCGCCGATGGCAAAACTCACGTCGGCCGCCGCGAGCGCCGGGGCATCATTGATGCCGTCGCCCACCATGCCCACCACCCGGCCGCCGGCTTGCAGCTCCCTGATCTTCGCCGCCTTTTCCTGCGGCAGCACGTCGGCGATGAACTGGCGGATTCCCGCGTCCCGGGCGATCGCTTCGGCCGTGGCCGCATTGTCGCCGGTGAGCATGATCACGTGGATGCCCAGGCCGTGCAGCTTTGCCACGGCCTGCCGGGAGCTTGGCCGCAACCGGTCGGCGATGGCGAGATAGCCCAGCGCCCCGCCTTGCCCGGCCAGGGCCACGACCGTCTTGCCCGAACGCCGCAAGTTCGCCAGTGCGTCCTGATCCAGGGGAATGCCGAGGCTTTCCAGCCAGCCGGGGGAGCCCAGCCGGTAGGGTTCGTCGCCGATCCTTGCGCTCACGCCTTGGCCCGGTTCCGCACGGAAGTCGCGCAGGGCCGAGGGCTGAATCCCCGCTTCCGCCGCCTTGTCCAGGATCGCGCGCGACAGCGGATGTTCGGAACCCTGTTCCAGGGTGGCTGCGAGCTTCAGAAATTCCTGCGGGGACAGCGATGCGGCCGGAACCAGGTCGGTGACGGCCGGCCTGCCTTCGGTCAGGGTGCCGGTCTTGTCCACCACCAGCGTGGTGATCTTCTGGGCCCGCTCGAGCGCCTGCGCGTTTTTCACGAGGATTCCCGCCTGTGCGCCGCGGCCGGTCCCGACCATGATGGCGGTCGGCGTGCCAAGACCCAGCGCACAGGGGCAGGCGATGACCAGGACCGCCACGGCGTTGATCAGGGCCTGGGTGAATTCACCGCTGAAAAGCCACCAGCCGACGAAGGTCAGGACCGCGATGCCCACCACCACCGGCACGAAGATCCCAGAGATCCGGTCGGCCAGGCGCTGGATGGGGGCCTTGGAACCCTGCGCCGCTTCCACCAGCCGCACGATGTGGGCCAGGGCCGTGTGGGATCCCACGCCGACGGCTTTGCAGCGAAGCATGCCCATGCCGTTGAGGGTGGCTGCGAACACCTTGGCGTTGGCCTCCTTCAGCAGGGGAAGGCTTTCGCCGGTCAGCATCGACTCGTTGACGCTGGAGGTGCCCGAGAGGACCCTGCCGTCCACCGGAATGCTTTCGCCCGGGCGGACGATGAACACGTCTCCCACCTTCATGCGGGCGACTTCGATGTCCTTCACGTCGCCGTCCTGTTCCACGTGCGCCGTTTTCGGCTGCAGTTTCATGAGCGCCTCGATGGCGCCGGATGTCTTGCTTTTGGCGCGCGCTTCCAGAAGCTTGCCCAGCAGGACCAGCGTGATGATGGAGGCCGACGCTTCGAAATAGACGTGTTCGCCGAGGCCCAGAACGGTGACCGCGGTGCTGTAGAGGTAGGCCATGCTGGTGCCGAGCGCCACCAGCACGTCCATGTTGGCCGAACCTCCGCG
>JAKBBG010000026.1 GCA_021826025.1 Pseudomonadota bacterium
TCCCGCCAGGGCAAGCAGCCCGGGGCGGCGACGCAGCGGCAGGGTCAGCAGGGTGGCGGCGAAAAAGAAATGCAGGACGCCGAAATAAATCCAGCGCGGGCCGAACAGCAGGGCCGTGACCGCGCTCACCAGCAGGGCTGAGCCGCCCAACTGCGCGAGACGCCGGGCAGTGCCGCGCTGCGACCCGTCCTGCGCGAGGGCAAGGCTCAGGCCGGACAGCAACACGAAACTCATGACGATCAGGGTGCGCCAGGCGATCCATGCAGGGTCTTCCAGCATCCGGAAATGCGCATAGCCGAAGTAGGTGAGGTCGTAGCAGCCGTGGTAGGCCACCATCATCAGGACGGCGATGCCCCTCAGGAAATCAACGCGCGGGTGGCGGGCCAATTTTCGCAGCGCCGCGGGTAGGCAGCGGCAAGGTCTCCCGGACGCCGTCGCGCTCCAATACGGCCGACCGGGTCGTGACTTCCACAAGGCGCACGCCGGCCGCGATATCCTGCCCGACGCGATAGGCGCGTCCCGGCGCTCCGTTCACCGACAGCACGGCAGCGCTGTCCCGGGGGCCGGCCGCGACCACGCCGCGCAGCACGATGGGGCCCACGCCCCGACCGGAAAACAGGCCGCGCCATGCCAGTCCGGCATTTTCCGTGCGCTCCTGCAGGAGGGAAGCCGGCAGCGCCAGCGGGGCCGGCGCAAAAACCCGCATGGACCAGAACCCCAGGACGGCGGCGAGCAGGACTGCAGCCGAAAACGTGGCAAAGGTCGGCATCCAGGGCGTGGGGCGGTAAAAGCGGAGCGCGGGCATGATGGGTGAACGATACTGATTTTTGCTCCGCCCTGCCAGTGGCGACTGGCAAATGCTTCCTGAATCCGGTAGCATTTAACATTATGACAATGCTGCACTTCCCTGCAAGCCGTGGCGGAACCGATGGCCATTCGGCACAATCCCAGCGGGGTTTCACACTGATCGAGATCATGGTCGTCATGATCATCATCGGGATTCTGGCCGCCCTGGTGGTTCCCCGCGTCATGGATCGTCCCGACGAGGCTCGTCGCATCGCGGTGCGACAGGACATCGCGAGCATCGTACAGGCGCTCAAGCTCTACCGCCTGGATAACGGCCGCTATCCCACCACGGAACAAGGATTGTCTGCGCTGGTCACCCAACCAACTTTCGAACCGGTTCCCGGCAACTGGAAGGCCTGTCTCGACCAATTGCCCAAGGATCCCTGGGGTCACCCCTATCAATACGCCAGCCCCGGACAGCATGGCGAAATCGACGTCTGGAGCTTCGGGGCCGATGGCAAACCCGGCGGCGAAGGCAATGACGCGGACATCGGCAACTGGGGTTCCTGAAGCCGGCTTTACCCTGATCGAGCTGCTGGTGGTTCTGTTGCTGATGGGAATCATGCTCGGCATGGTGACCCTGTCCGTGCGTTCCCCGAAAACCCGCCCCCTGGGCGAGGAGGCGGAACGGCTGGCAGCTTCCATGAACCTCGCCGTGGACGAAGCGCGGCTGACCGGGCAACCGGTGCTCCTGCTGCTCGATCGCCAGGGGTGGCGTTTTTTCGACTCCGGTCCGCAGGGCCCTGAACCCGTGCCCGACGACCAGCTGCCCGGCGGCAGCTTCGACCCGCCGCTTGACGGCATCGTCCTCGAGGGCGGGTCGGACTCTGCCACGCGCGTGCGCTACTGGATAGGACAGGAAGCGCTGGACGGGTTCCGTGGGCTCGCTTTGCAACGCGGGGGCGAGCAGACGCCCGTATTGTCCGACGGATTGGGTAACTATCAGGTGGGTCGCTGATTTTCATGACGGTGCGCGCCGGCGGGTTCACGCTCATCGAAGTGCTGGTGGCCCTTTTTGTCACCGGCATCGCCCTGGCTGCCGGCATGCGCGCACTGGGCGTCGTCACGCAGGCAAGCGAGAGCCTCACGCCGCGGCTCGCCGCGCAGTGGAGCGCGGACAACGATCTGGCCGAACTGCGCCTGCGCAGAATCTGGCCCAACGTGGGCGAGCGCGCCTTCGACTGCTCCCAGGGGCCCTACCTGTTCGAATGCCGCGAACTGGTGACGGATACGCCCAACCCCTCGTTCAGGCGGGTGGAAGTGAACGTGACGGTCCCCGGCGATCCGACCATCCTCGCCACGGCGGTAAGCCTGCTTCCCAATGGGCCTTCCCATGTCCTCTAGGCAGTCCGGATTTACCCTCATCGAAGTGATGGTGGCGCTCCTGCTGCTGTCCATCATGTCGCTGTTGTCCTGGCGCGCGCTCGATGCCATGGTCCGCACCCGGGAAGCCCTGGCGCAGCGGGGGCACCAGTTCGACGGGGTCCGTACCCTGTTTGCCCAGTGGGAAAACGACTGTCGCGAACTGGGCCCTCCGGACCGGTGGGTGGCCGGCGTGCCGGTGAATTTCCAGGACAACCGCGTGGACCTCATCCGCACCCGTGCCGACAACAACGGAGTCCGGCATGTGGTGCTGGTGAGCTACCGCTGGCGCGACGGATGGGTGGAACGGCTGGAGTCGCCGCCGCTCCAGGGTCGCGCGGAACTGTTCCAGAACTGGGGGGCCTTGCGCAAAGGCGCATCCCTCGACGCCCTTTATACCGTGACGTCGGTTCCGCTCATGGGCCAGAGCACAGGCATTGCGGCCCGGGGGTTCCTGGAGGGAAGCGACTGGAGTGCTGACAGTGCCCAGATCAACGCGCAGTGGCTCACGCCCGGGCAGACCGGAAACCCCCTGTTGCTGGGGCTTGAGCTGACGGTGGGGGCTCCCTCAGGCGGTGCGCCATTGCGCGAAGTTTGCCTGACGGGGCAAAGTTGATGCGCACCGAGCGTGGTGCCGCACTCCTGGCCGCCATGCTGGTGGCGACCTTGGTGGCGACCCTGGTGAGCGGGCTGCTGTGGCGCGAACACGTGCGCATTCGTCAGCTGGAAAACCAGCGGTTGCGCGACCAGGCCATGTGGCTGGGCACGGGAGCCGTGGACTGGGCGCGCCTCATCCTGCGCGAAGATTTTTTCCAGACGCGCGCGGTGGACCACCTGGGAGAAGTGTGGGCGGTGCCCATCGCAGAGACCCCCCTGTCCGAATTCCTGCAGAGCCAGGGGATGGGCGGGTCCGCGCCTGCGGGTTCCGAGGAAACCTGGCTTGCGGGAGCGATCGTGGACGCGCAGTCGCGTTTCAACCTGACTTCCCTCGTGGACGTGAGCAACCCCATGGGAGACCGGGGATGGGTGAACGCGGTCCGCATCAACATGGAAGCGGTGGCAATTTTCGCCCGCTTGCTTCAGAGTGTCGGTCTTGATGCGTCGGGCGCCCCCATCGTGGCCCAGCTCATGCTGCAAAGCCATCTGCCCCAGACCGCCGTGGGGGACACGCCGCTTCCGATCACGCAGGCCGAAGACCTGCTGGGCGTCCTTCCCGGGGCAACGCCGGATGCGCTGGCTCAGCTCGGTGCATTGACCGTGGTTCTGCCGCGGCCCACGCCGGTCAATGCCAACACTGCGCCGGCTGCTGTTTTAGCCGCTGTGTTTGCCATCGACCCCAGCCTCGCGCAGCAGCTGGTGTCGGACCGAGCCCAGGCTTTTTTTGCGGATTACGGTACCCTGGTTACGCGGGTGCACCAGCGCGCGCCGCAGGCGCTTCCTGCCAACACGCGCAGCCTGGGGGTGAATTCCGAATATTTCTGGGTGCTGGAACGGCTGCGGCATGGGCGGATCGCCGTCACCCAGCAGGCACTGGTGGCCCGGCGCGTCGGACCGGGCAATCTGACGCAGGTATTATGGTTAAAGCCGGGCCTGCCGGACGGAGTGGATTTGGGAGGATGAACAAATTTCGGAGCCGATGACCTGCTGGGCGGCACTGCCCCTCAAGCCCTTGGCGGAACCAGATCGCTGGACGCTGGGCGACCTGCCTTTCGCGTTGACGGCAGGTTCCGCGCCGGCGCGGGTGCTGCGCGAAGGGACGGCACCCCTGTCCGAACTTCCTGCGGCCGATCGCCTGGTACTCGTGATGCCGGCTGCAGACGTGCTGCTGTTGCCGGCCAATTGGCCCAATCTGGACACCTTGCCGTCTGCCAGGCTGCGGGAAGCCCTGGGCAACCTGCTGGAAGAGTCGCTGGTGCAGCCGGTGGACCAGTGTCATTTCGCCCTCGGGCCGCGCGTGCAGGCACCGCAGGAACGGATCGTGGCCGTGGTGGACCGAGCCTGGATGCATTTCGTGCATGAGGCGTTTGCCCGGGCAGGCCGCCTGTCCTTCGAAATTTTTCCCGCGCAGCTGTTGCAGCCCGAAGGGACCCTGCAGTCCGTCCAGTTGCGCGTGGGGCAGGGGGACGCCGCCGAACTTCGGCAGCAGGTGCTGAGCTGGCATGGTGCGGGCCGGTCCGGCTGGGGGTTGCGATGGGATGCGGGGGAGGCTTGGCAAGGCCAGTTGCAGTTGCCTGAAGGTGTCCTGCCCCAGCCGGCGGACGGCCTGAGGGGATGGGCCGTGACCGGGGCATCGGCCGGGGCTTTCAATCTGCGCCAGTTTGAATTCGCGGCTCCGCTGGCGGGTATTTGGGAGCGCCTGCGCCCCTGGCGACCGGCCCTGCTGTTGCTGGGGGCGGCGCTCGTCCTGCAACTGCTGGCCATGAACGTGTATTGGGCCAAGCTTGCCTGGCAGAAGCGGGGGCTGGAAAAGGCCATGCGTACGCTCGTTCGGGACACGTTGCCCGACGCGCCGGCAGACCTGCCGCCCGCCATCGTGCTGAAGCGCGCGCTGGAAAACCTGCGCCTTTCGCAGGGGGGGGCGTCGCCGGGCGAATTTCCGGTGCTTGCGGCCCGGCTGTCCGCCCTGATAGCCAAAGAGCCGGCGGATGCCCTTCAGCAAGTGGACTATCGCGAGGACAGCCTGCTGCTGCGTTTCAAGCCCGGGTATGCCGCTGAGGCGCTGGCGCGTCAGGCCACCGCGCAGGGTCTGGTGTTCCAGGACCAGGGGCGGGGCTTGTGGCGCATGACCGGAGGCGGCCGATGAGGAAAGGTTTCGACGTGCGTCCGCAGTTGATGCAGCTCTGGCTCGCGCGCACGGCGCGCGAACGCCTGGTACTGGGGGTACTCGGGGCCCTGATGCTGGTCCTGGCGGGCTATGCCGCGTTCTGGCAACCTGCGCGGGCCGGGGCGGCACGCCTGGAACGGGAGATGCCGCAACTGCGGGAGGAATTGGGGCGCATGCAGTCCATGGCCGGCGAAATTCTGGCCGCACGGGGCCGGGGCAGCGCGGCCGCGCTATCCGGACCCCAGCTCGAAACGGTGTTGCAGCAGTCCCTGAAAGAACTGGGGTTGCCTGGGCAGAAACTCGATCGCCGGCCCGATGGCCGCTTCGTGCTTGAGTGGCGCGAGGCGCCTTTTAGTACAATGGCTGATTTTCTCGACCAGGCCCGGCAGAAATGGCATGTGGCTGTCACGGAAGGCCACGTGGAGCGCGGCCTTCGCCCGGGCAACGTCAACGCGCGCCTGGTGCTGCGTGGTGCAGAATAGAGCATGAAGGCGCAACGCATTTGGGCAGCCTTGCTGTTCGGCGTCACCGCCGTCGGGGTGGCCCTGTACAACCTGCCGGCATCCTGGGTGGCGGCACGTCTGGCGCAGGCGAGCGACGGACGCGTGATCCTGGCCAATAGCGAGGGCACGCTCTGGTCGGGCTCTGCGGATCTCGCCGTCTCCAACGGCGCAGGCACAGCGTCAAGGCTGCCGGGACGCCTGCACTGGCAACTCAGGCCCCGTCCGGGCGGCCTGGGCTTTCGCGTCGATTCGGCGGAGCCGGGCGCGAGCGGCCGGATATCCGGGCAGGTGGGATGGCGTTACTGGCACCTGGAAGGCGGCCAATACGAGTTGCCGGCGCAGCTGTTGTCGGGGCTGGGAGCCCCTTTCAACACCCTGCGGCTGGGCGGACGGCTGAAATTGCGTTGGGGCGGATTCGACTGGCGGTACGGGGCCCCCGGACCCGAAACGCTGCTGCCCGTGGATCTGGAAGCGGAAGGGCTGAGTTCCCGGCTTTCGCCCGTGTCGCCGCTCGGACATTACCGGCTTCATCTCGCCTGGGGGCCGCTCGGAGGCAAGCTTGACCTGGAAACCGTGTCGGGGCCGCTCATGCTCTCGGGCCAGGGAGCTTTGGTCAACGGGCGCCTGGGGTTTGACGGGGAAGCGGGCACGAGCGATGCGGCGCAGCCGCAGCTTGCGGGCTTGCTCGGCATATTGGGGAAACGGGATGGCGCCGTCACGCGCCTGCATTTCTAGGATCGATGCTTATGACCACATCATGCCGTTACGCGGGAGTCTTGCTGCTGGGGGCCCTGTTCGGGCTTCAGCCCGTCTGGGGCGCTTCGCCAGCGGCCCTGGCCGCTCCGGCAGCCGAAGCGCCAGGCCGCGGCGCGGGAATGATTTCCCTCAATTTCACCGATGCGGACATCGAAGGGGTGATCAAGGCCGTGGGAGATGCCCTTGGCAAGAACATCCTGGTGGACCCGCGCGTGAAGGGGACCATGAACCTCACGAGCGACAAGCCGCTGACGCCCTCCGAAGTGCTGACCGCCCTCACGGCCGCGTTGCGGCTGCAAGGCTACGCCCTGGTCGAAGGCCCGGGTTTCTACCGGGTGGTTCCTGAAGCCGATGCCAAGGTCCAGGGCGGCCGGGTCACGGTGGACGCGAGCGGGGCCGGCGGGGCGACGGAAGCGCCGCCCGTGGGGGACCAGATCGTGACGCAGGTGTTCCGCCTCAAGTACGAATCCGCCACCAACCTGGTGCCGGTGCTGCGCCCGCTCATCGCGCCCAGCAACACCATCACGGCCTATCCTGCCAACAACACGCTGGTGGTCACCGATTATTCCGAAAACCTGCGCCGCATCGCACGCATCGTGAACGCCATCGATGCGCCGCTGGTGGGCGACGTGGACGTGATTCCGATCAAATACGGACTTGCCATCGACATCGCAGGGATCGTCAACAAGCTGACCGAAACGGCGGCCGCCAGTTCCGACCCGGCCATCCGCACCATCGCCGTGCCTGAACCGCGCACCAACAGCATCATCCTCAAGGCCGCCACGGTCACGCGCGCAGCCCAGATCAGGAGCCTTGTCGAGAAGCTGGACACCCCGACCGTGCAGCCCGGAAACATCTGGGTGGTGCCGCTCAAGAACGCCGAGGCCACGAAACTTGCACAAACCCTGCGCGGCATCGTGTCCGCCGACAACAGCGCCCTCACGAGCAGCGACAGCCAGCCCTTCGGCGGTTCCGGTTCGGGTACGGGAACTTCCACGGCCGCGGCAGGGACTTCCGGCACCGGCGGCCTTGGGGGAACGACACCCGCGCCGTCCAGCGGTGGCACCTCAGGCGGTGGAAGCCTTACTTCCGCCGCCGCCTCGCCGTTTTCCGGCGGGAGCACGATGAAAACCAGTGCGGCCGGAGGATCCGGCGGCAGCATTCCTGCCGGCATGATCCAGGCGGACGCCACCACCAATTCCATCATCATCACGGCCAACGAACGGGTCTATCGCAACCTGCGGGCGGTCATCGACCGGCTCGACGCTCGCCGGGCCCAGATTTACGTGGAATCCATGATCGTGGAAGTCTCCAACAACAATGCTGAAGAGTTCGGCGTGCAGTTGCAGGGGCTATTGGGCGGGGGCGGCACGCAGACATTTCTGGGCACCAATTTCAACGCCGGCACACCCGGCAGCAATATCGTGGCCCTTGGGTCCGCGGCCGGAAACCTGCTCAACCTGGGAGCCTCGGCCAACACGGCCACCGCCGGCGTGGTGCCGTCGGCCGGCACCAACATCGCCGTGCTGCACAACTTCAATGGCGTGATGGGGCTTTCGGCCCTGGCCCGGGCCGTCAGCAGCATTTCCGGCGTCAACGTGCTGTCAACGCCGAACCTGCTGACCCTGGACAACGAGGAAGCGAAAATCGTGATCGCCACGAACATTCCGTTCGTGACGGGACAGTACGCGCAGACCGGCGTGACCGGTACGATCAACCCCTTCACGACGGTGGACCGCAAGGACGTGGGCCTGACCCTGCGCATCAAGCCGCAGATTTCCGAAGGGGGGCTGGTGCGGTTGCAGATCTACCAGGAATCTTCCACGGTGGACAACTCCACCCTGAACAACATCTACGGCCCCAACTACAACAAGCGCTCGCTCGAATCCACCGTGCTGGTGGAAGACGGCCAGATCGTGGCGCTGGGCGGCCTGCTGGAAGACAGCTACACGGACAGCACCGAGAAAACGCCGTTCCTGGGGGATATTCCGGTCCTGGGGGCGCTGTTTCGCTATGAGACCAAGGCACGCGTCAAAACCAACCTGATGGTGTTCCTGCGACCCTACGTGATCCGCACGACCGAACAGAGCGATGCACTCACCAACGACCGGTACGGCCTGATGAAAGACATGCGGGACAATTTCGAACCCAACGTGCGGATCCTTTCCAACGAATCCCTCATGCCGATGTCCCGTCCGGACAACGGGCAGCCCCCGCTGATCGCCCCGGACATGACCACCACGCAACCCACAGCCACCCCCCTGCCGGGCGCCAATCCGCCTGACAGGCAGCCCTAGGCCCCGGCCATGATCGGACGCCCGGCCTCGTCCAGCCTTGCCACCCGCCTCCTGCCGTTCGGGTTCGCCCGCGACGGTCGGGTGCTGGTGGTCGCCCAGCATGCCGATGCGACAGAGGTGTGGGTGTGTGAGGAAACGCGCCCGGAAGCTTTGGCGGAAGTGGGCCGCGTGTACGGGGTTCTGCGGGTCCGCCGCCAGGAGACGGAAGCCCTGCAGGCCGCCCTCTCGCGTACCTACTCCGCCAATGAAGGCGAAGCGGCGCAGGTGGTGGGTGAAGTGGAGGAGGAAATCGATTTGTCGCGCCTGATGCAGGACTTGCCGGCCGTGGAAGACCTGCTGGAATCGCGCGACGATGCGCCCATCATCCGCATGATCAACGCCCTGCTCACGCAGGCCGCCCGCGAAGGGGCCTCGGACATCCACATCGAGCCGGCGGAGCAAAGCCTGGTGGTCCGGTTTCGGGTGGACGGCACGCTGCGCGACGTGGTGCGACCCAAGAAGGCACTGCATGCGGCCCTGATTTCCCGCATCAAGATCATGGCCCAGCTCGACATCGCCGAAAAACGGCTGCCTCAGGACGGACGCATCGCGTTGCGGGTTGCCGGAAAGCCGGTGGACGTGCGCGTGTCGACCCTGCCCACCGGATACGGGGAGCGGGCCGTGCTGCGGCTGCTTGACAAGGATGTGGGCAGGCTCGATCTGGCCCGGCTCGGGATGGCCGAAGACACGCTTGCCCATTTCGATCGGCTGATCCATCGCCCGCACGGCATCGTGCTGGTGACAGGGCCCACCGGGAGCGGCAAGACCACCACCCTGTATGCCGCCCTGTCGCGCCTCGACAGCCAGACCACCAACGTGATGACGGTGGAAGACCCCATCGAATACCATCTGGACGGAATCGGCCAGACCCAGGTCAATACCCGCATCGACCTGACGTTCGCCAAAGCCTTGCGGGCCATTCTTCGCCAGGATCCGGACGTGATCATGATCGGGGAGATCAGGGATGCGGAAACGGCGCAGATCGCAGTCCAGGCGAGCCTGACCGGACACCTGGTGCTCGCCACCCTGCACACCAATGATGCAGTGAGCGCGGCCACGCGCCTGATCGACATGGGGATCGAACCTTACCTGCTGGCCAGTTCCCTGCTCGCGGTCCTGGGCCAGCGGCTGGTGCGGCGCTGTTGCCCGGCATGCGGCGGGCCCGACCATGCGGCCGGTTGCAGCGCCTGCGGCCAGACGGGCTATCAGGGGCGCAGCGGCATCTACGAGCTGCTGGAAGTGGACGAGGGGCTTCGCATACGCATTCACGAACGCGCCTCCGAAGCCGACATGCGGGAATGGGCCCAGAAGCAGGGCATGCGCACCCTGCGCCAGGACGGCGAACGCTGGGTGCGCACCGGCGTCACCACGGAAGAGGAATTGCTGCGCGTGACCGGGGACGCCTGAGGCCATGCCGGTTTTCCGTTTCGAAGCCATGGACCAGTCCGGCCAGTCCGAGTCGGGCGTCATCGAGGCGGAATCGCAGCGCCAGGCGCGCGCGCTGCTGCGCGCCCGCGGGCTCGTGCCGCTTTCGCTGCTGACGGCCAAGGAAGTCCAGTCCCGGCGGGAACTATCCTGGATCGGCAGGGGTCTTTCCGGAAGCGATCGGGTGACCGTCGTGCGCCAGCTGTCGAGCCTGCTCAACGCCGGCATCCCCCTCGACGAAGCCCT
This sequence comes from Pseudomonadota bacterium, assembly GCA_021826025.1. Taxonomy (GTDB): domain Bacteria; phylum Pseudomonadota; class Gammaproteobacteria; order Burkholderiales; family Ferrovaceae; genus JAKBAT01. Next base: position 10,299 of record JAKBBG010000026.1, read on the forward strand.
GGCCGCCGTGGCGTCGGAAGCCGAACGGTCCGTGGTGCGCGAGCGGGCCCTCGAACTGCGTTCGGAAGTGCTGGGCGGCAGTTCCCTGGCGGCCGCCATGGAGATGCATCCGAAGGATTTTCCGCCCATCTACCAGGCCCTGGTGGCCGCGGGGGAGAAAAGCGGACGCCTGGGCTGGGTGCTGGAACGGCTCGCGGACTATGCGCAGACGCGGGATGCCCTGCAACAGAAGGTTCTGATGGCCCTGGCCTACCCTGCGATCGTGATGGTGGTGGCATTCGGCATCGTGATTTTTCTCATGACCACGGTGGTGCCGCAGGTGGTTTCAGTGTTCGTGAGCACCCATCAGGCGCTGCCATTGCTCACGCGCGTGATGATTTTTCTGTCCGACCTGGTGCGCAACTGGGGCTGGCTTGGGGCATTGGGCCTGGCGGCCCTGGGGTATTTTTCCCGGCGCGCGCTGAAAATCCCGGCAATCCGCCTGCGCTGGGACGAACGGCTGCTGTCCTCCCCCGGCTTGGGCAAACTGGTGCGGGGCTACAATACCGAACGTTTCGCCAGCACGTTATCCATCCTGGTGGGCGGTGGCGTTCCGATCCTGACGGCGCTTCAGGGAGCGGCGGACACCCTGGCGAACATGGCCCTGCGCCGGGACGTGGAACTGGCCATCGTTCGGGTGCGGGAAGGATCGGGGCTTGCAAAGGCCTTGGGTCGGGAGCACCGGTTCCCGCCCATCCTGCTGCAGCTGATCCAGTCCGGGGAAACCACCGGGAAGTTGCCGGAAATGCTGGAACGCGCAGCCCAGGGCGAGGCGAGCGCGCTGGAGCGGCGCATCCTGCTGTTTACGACACTGCTCGAACCGGTGCTCATCCTGCTGATGGGCGCCATGGTGGGCACCATCGTGATGGCCGTGCTGCTGCCCATTCTCGAAATCAACCAGATGGTGCACTGAAAGCGGCTTCAAGGTTCGAAAGGGCCGGTTTACGAAGGGGTGGAGGTCAGGCAAAATGCCACGCTTGTTACGGGATTATCGTCAAGGAATGTCATGTTGAAGCGTCGTGGGAAGGGAATTCTGGCCGCCATCATTGCGGCCTTCGTCATATCCGGCTGCGGCGGAGGCGGGGGCGGCGGAGGGGCTCCGCCACCGGCGCTGCTGAGCGCGGTTCCCGGCGACGGCCAGGTGACGCTGAACTGGAATGCGGTGCCGGGACTGTACTATTGGGTCTGGTGGATCCAGTCGACCCTTCCCGTCACCATCGGGCAAGCCGGCAACGCCGTCGGCGGGCAGGTGAACATCATGCCACCCTACGTCATGTCCAGCGTGATCAACGGGCTGCCCTACAGTTTTGCCCTCAACGCCCATCCGGGGGATCCCAACGCACCCGGCGGAGCGCAATCCAACAGCCTGCCCGCAACCCCCCGTTTCGCCGGCAGTGTCTGGGTTCCATGCACGGCGTCCGGCGGCACCTGCCCGGCGGGGTCGCCCACCATCTACGGATTGACCATGGGGGTGAACACGGGCATCTTTACGCCGGATTTCGGGAGCGTCCGCTATTACCTGGCCGTGGGTAGCGGGGGCAGCATGTATGTGAGCAACGATGCCGAAAACTGGATCACGATGCCGGCGCAGGCGGGCTGTACTCCCCCTTCGGGCGGCGCGCTGCGGTCGGCGGATTTCGGCTGGGGCACGTTCGTGGCTGTGGGCGACAACGGCACGCTCTGCTTCAGTTCACTCAACCTCAACAATCCGGCCGGGCTCGGACTGGCCTTTGTCACCGATCCCACGACCGCCAACTGGTATGCGGCGCTCACGCCGCCTCAGGGCGTGGGAACTCCGAACTATTACGCGGTTTCCACCAACCAGAACGGCTGGGGGGCCATCGGCGGCGCCCATGTGGCCGTCGGTTCGGGCGGCACCATCATTTTCAGCGGAGACGGGCAGAACTGGGTGAATACGATCAAAGCCGCGAACTTTACCCAGGATCTATACGCCGTGGCCTATAACTTCTGTGCCGTGTACAACTGGTCCTGGGTGGCGGTGGGCGCCAATGGAACCATCGTTGGCACGATAGACCCTACGGGCGGCACCAGCTGGACCAACGCCGGCATCAACGTGTCGACCACGCAAAATTTGCGTGCGGTCGCCTGTACGCCAAACTCAACGCCCATTCCGTTGCCGGGCTATCCGCCCCTGATCGTCACGCCGCTGTATGTGGCCGCCGGGGACGGGGGCGTGCTGTTGACGACGATTGACGGCATCAATTGGTCGACGCCCTCGAACTTCACCATCAACAAGGTGCCTGTGACCAACTTCCCGGTCAACATTCATGCGCTCACCTACGGAACCCAGTTCGTGGCCGTCGGCGATGGAGGGGAAGTGTTCACCAGTTTTGACGGGATCAACTGGACCCACCAGAACTCCAACGGCACTGCCAACCTGTATGCCGTGACGGAACCGCCAGGGGCGACGGTCCCCATTCCGAACGGGTACCACGGGGCGGTCCAGTTCGGGTACGCTGCGGCAGGAGACGGCGGCTTTACTTCGTTCGGGCACTGACCCGGGCGAGCAGCGCCTGGGTCACTTCCTGGGTGGTGGCCTGTCCGCCCAGATCGCGCGTGCGCACCCCGTCTTCGATCAGCACGTCCTGAATGGACTGACGCAGGATGGTCCCGAGATCATTCCGGCCGATGTGGTCCAGCATCATGGCGGCCGCCGAGAGGAGCGCCATGGGGTTGGCGATGCCTTTTCCGGCGATGTCGGGCGCCGATCCGTGTACGGCTTCGAAAATGGCGGCATGTTCGCCGATATTGGCGCCCGGCGCCAGGCCCAGACCTCCGACCAGGCCGGCGATTTCATCGGACAGGATGTCGCCGAACAGGTTGGTGGTCAGAATCACGTCAAACTGCGTGGGGTCCAGCACGAGCTGCATGGCGCAAGCGTCCACGATGCGCTCGTCCACCGTCAGCCGGCCCGAATATTCTTTGGCGAGTTCCATCGCCGTTTCGAGGAAAATTCCGGTGAGGGCCTTGAGGATGTTGGCCTTGTGCACTACGGTCACTTTCTTGCGTCCGTTGCGCACGGCGTATTCGAACGCATAACGCGCGATGCGGCGGCTGCCCGCGCGGGTGTTGACGCCGGAGGAAATGGCGGCGCCGTGGGGATCGTTGTCTATGGGGATGTAATGGTCGAACCCCACGTACAGTCCTTCAAGGTTTTCCCGCACCAGCACGATGTCCACGCCATCGTATCGCCCGCCCGGGATCAGGGTTCTGGCCGGACGCACGTTGGCATAGAGCTTGAACTCCTCGCGCAGGCGCACGTTGATCGAGCGGAATCCCCCTCCCACAGGCGTGGTGAGCGGACCCTTGAGGGCGAGTCCGGTGCGCCGGATGCTCTCCAGCGTGGCTTCCGGGAGCGGGTCCAGGGACTCGGCCACAGCGGCCATGCCGGCCTTGTGGACCTCCCAGGCAAACGGGGCTCCTGCGGCTTCCAGGATGGTAACGACGGATTTGACGATTTCGGGACCGATGCCATCGCCGGGAATCAGTGTCGCCGGGATGGGCCCCTGGGAAGAGCGGGTCATGGACTAAAGCCTCTGGGTCAAAAATGGCCCCGACAGCATACCCCCTGTGCCGGTGCTTGCCAAAAAATTGTTTCCATAACCCGCCAAATCGCGTATAGTCATAGTCTGTTGCAATGCAGCATCGCAACGCGTTTGTCCCTGACCCCTTTCCGATTCGATTCGTCGAATATCCAGTTCGCCGGTTAGTGACATGCACCGGCGGCCATCCCGCTGAATTCGCCAGAACTGTTGTCGGCACGGCACCTCCGTCCCGCACCAGGGACTGGTTTTACCGTACCCAACGAATGGAGTAGCGCAAAACCCATGAGCCAGGAAATCCGCTTTGACCAGCTTTCGCTGGACCCCCGCATCGTCTCAGCCGTGACCGAGTCCGGCTACCTTCACCCCACCCCGGTCCAGGCCCAGGCGATTCCAGCGTTGCTTGACGGCGCGGATCTTCTGGTGTCGTCGCGCACCGGTTCCGGCAAAACCGCCGCGTTCATGCTGCCCGCCCTGCACCGCCTGGCGACCCAGCCGGCGCCGGGGCGCGGGCCGCGCCTGCTGGTGCTTTCACCCACCCGCGAGCTCGCCACCCAGATCACGGAAGCGGCGAAAAAATACGGCCGCCACCTCAAGCAGGTCCGCACGGTGTCGATTCTGGGCGGCGTGCCTTATCCCGTGCAGAACCGGATGCTTTCCAAACCCTATGAAATCCTGGTGGCCACGCCCGGGCGCCTGATCGACCAGCTGTCGAGCGGAAGGGTGGACCTGTCGCGCGTGGAGATGCTGGTGCTGGACGAGGCGGACCGCATGCTGGACATGGGATTCATCGAGGACGTACAGCGCATTGCCGGGGCCACCCCGGGACAGCGGCAAACCCTGCTTTTTTCCGCGACGATGGGCAAGGAAATCGTCCGCCTGTCGCGCGACCTCCTGCGCGAGCCCCTGCGCATCGAAGCCACCAGCCAGCAGGCGTCCCACGAACACATCGACCAGCGCCTGCATTACGTGGACAACCTGGCGCATAAAAACCGTCTGCTCGCGCACCTCCTCCAGGATGGCAGCGTGCACCAGGCCATCGTGTTCACCGCCACCAAGCGCGATGCCGACATTCTGGCAAGCGACCTGAGCGGTCTGGGCCATGCCGCCGCTGCCTTGCACGGCGACATGCATCAGGGAGCGCGCAACCGCACCCTGGATGGGTTGCGCCGCGGCCGCCTGCGCGTCCTGGTTGCCACCGATGTGGCGGCGCGGGGCATCGATGTGCCGGGCATTTCCCACGTCATCAATTACGATCTGCCCAAAATGGCGGAAGATTACGTCCACCGCATCGGCCGGACCGGCCGCGCCGGCAACCAGGGGATCGCCATTTCCCTCGCGAGCGGGCGCGACCTGGTGCAGCTCAAGCGCATCGAACGGCTCACCGGCCGTGCCATCGCCGTGCATACGATCGAAGGATTCGAGCCGAAGGTCCCGGTGCGGCACGCACCCCAGGATGCCAAAGGCCGTCGGCCCGGCAAGGGGCAGCCGCGCAGCGCGCGTCCCGAGTCCCCGCCGCGGCGCGGCATGGGCGCTCCCGCACCCTGGATCAAAAGCGAGCGCGGTACACAGGCGCGTAAACGTCCGGGTGGTTGAACGGCGGGGATTTTGCTAGTCTCCCCGGCATGACCGATGCCGCGAAGCCACTGACGCCAGCACCCCGATGGCTGATCGGGATGCTGGTGCTGGCTTTCGCGCTCACGCTGTTCCGCTTCGGCCACGTGCCGCTTTTTGACGAGGACGAAGGGGAATACGCGGAAGTGGCGGTGGAAATGGCCCGCAGCGGGGACTTCATCACGCCCACCCTCAACGGCCAGCCTTTTTTCGAGAAACCGATCCTCGCGTTCTGGCTGCAGGCGCCCCTGGTCCAGTCTTTCGGCATCCACGCGTGGGTTTTCCGCCTGCCTTCGGTGCTGGCCTGCCTGCTGTGGGTGTGGGCACTGGTGCGTTTCGGGCGGCGCGCATGGGACTCCGAAACCGGCTGGTTTGCCGGCTTTCTCTGCGCCACGTCGGTCGGGGTCGTGGTGTCCGCCGGCGCGGCTGCCATGGACGGGGTACTCTGCCTTCTCGTCGCGCTCGCGTGTTTTGACATTTTCACTGTCTGGCAGGGCGGGGAGCGGGCATCCCCCTGGGTCGCGCGCCGGGTTTTCCTGTGGATGGCCCTGGGGTTTCTGGCCAAGGGGCCGGTGGCAGTGGTGGTGCCGTTTTTTACGAGCTTCCTGTTCTATGTCATGCAAGGCAACGTGGGGCGTTGGCTGCGGGCCGCCTTCGATCCGCTCGCATGGGTTCTCTTCCTCGCCGTGGCGTTGCCCTGGTATCTCGTCCAGTATCGCCTGATGGGGCATCCGTTCCTCGACTATTTCCTGCTGCGGGAAAATCTGGGACGGTTGACCGGAACACTGCAGGGACATGGCGGCAGCCTGCTCTACTACGTGCCCGTGCTGGTTCTCATCGTGTTGCCTCACACGGCCCTTTTGCTGCGTGCCGGCGTCGAAAGCTGGCGCACGCGGGGCGATCCGCTCACGCGGTTTCTCCTGACCTGGTTTGTCGTGGTGTTCGTGCTGTTTTCACTGGCCACCACCAAGCTGCCCCATTACCTGTTGATCGGGCTCACGCCGCTGTTCCTGCTCATGGCCCGCCATCGGGAGCGGTTGCATTCGGCCGGAATGGCTGCATTGCCCTGGGCTGCCCTCGCGGGGCTCGTGCTGGCACTGCCTGCGGCGGTCGCCTGGGGAGCGGCTCATGGCCGGAATCCCTACCTGACTGAAATGCTGGGGCAGGGGCCCGACGTGTTCGCGAAAGCCTATTGGACGGCTGCCCTTCTGGAACTGGGGGGGGCCTTGCTGCTGATGGCGGGCCTCAGGGGCTGGTGGCGGGGGCATCCCTGGCGCATCCTGGCGCTCACGGGGTTCTCCAGCAACCTGTTCCTGTGGACGCTGCTGCTGCCGTCGGCTGCGCATCTGCAACAGGCCCCCGTTCAGGAAGCGGCACGCTTAGCCCGCCAATGGTCCCAGCCGGTGGTGGCCGACAACCGTATGCCCAGCTTCGCCGTCTACAGCGGTCGGCCCACCGTGAAGCGGGATCCCGTGCCCGGGGATCTTGTTTTTCTCCGTGCCGATGGCGAAGCGCGGCTGCCGCCGCATGAAGTGCTGTTCAGCCGAGGGGGGCTGCGCCTTGTCAGGATCAGCGGGCCGTAATTGTGGAGTGTTGGGTGGAAGAGAATAAACCGTTATCCCGGGAGCGCGCGTCAGCATCCGCCATCCTGGTCTTGCCTCTTGGTGCGCTGCTGCTCGCGGCCCTGCTCTGGTTTTCGGGCTTGAACCTGCCGGTGTTCCTGTGGCTGCATGAGCGGTTGCTGTCGCTGGGCAGCATCCTTTGGGCCAACCTGACCATGCTGGGCGACACCGCGGTCACGCCGCTGCTGCTTGTCGTCTATGTTCGGCGCCGGCCGGACCTGCTGTGGGCCGCCGTGCTGGGCGGGTTGTTTTCCTATGCCGTGTCCCACAGCCTGAAGCCCCTGATTGACGAAGCCCGACCGCCCGCCGTGCTCGACATCGTCGTGGTGGGCCCGCGGCTGCTTCACAGCTCCTTTCCCTCAGGCCACACCACCACCATTTTCGCCTGGGCTGGATTGCTGATTCTGGGTGGCGGCATCCGGTGCCGGGCGGCGCAGGCGGGAGTGCTGATCCTTGCGGTGCTGGTGGGCCTGTCCCGCATCGGAGTGGGCGTGCATTGGCCCGTGGACGTGCTTTCAGGAGCCGCGCTGGGCTGGCTCAGCGCAGCGGCAGGACTTGCCGCTGCGGCGCGCTGGCCTTGGGGCGAGCGCGGTTACGGGCGGCTGCTGCCGGTCGCGTTGCTCTTGCTGATGGCGGGCTACAACCTGGTGGGACATCACACCGGATTTGCCGGCGTGTGGCTTGCGCAGCAGGGCGTCACCCTTGCGGCCTTGGCCTGGGGGGCGGTCGAATTGTATCGGGAACGCTTGCAGCACCAGGGCCATCGCAAAGGATGACAAACGCAACGGAGCTGGTTTACAATGCAGGGCTTGACTCGCCGCGCTTCCTCTAAAGTCGGCGAACGCAGCGTCCCCATCGTCTAGAGGCCTAGGACATCGCCCTTTCACGGCGGTAACCGGGGTTCGAATCCCCGTGGGGACGCCAATGGGCGTGTGATGGCTTGCGAATCAGCAAGCCTTTTTTCATTCCACTGCAGCCTAACTCATTTCGCAATCCCACGCGCATCTCCTAGCAGCAATGGTTCATTGCTGACTGCTTCGGAGGACAGATCACTCTCCCTGCGTTTGCTTTATATTCTATTAATCATTAGAATGAGCGAATGAACAAGCGATCATTCAAAGACCTGCTCTACGAACAGGTGGCCCGCGTCGGCAGCGCCGTGGCCAGTCCCAAACGACTGGAACTTCTGGAAGTGCTGGCCCAGGGCGGCAAAACGGTCGAGGAACTGGCGCAGGAATTGTCCATCGACATCAAGCTCGCAAGCGCCCACCTGAAGCGATTGAAGACGGCGAACCTCGTAACGTCCAGCCGGTCCGGCAAATATGTGGTGTACCGATTGAGCGGGTCCGACGTGGCCGCATTGTGGGTCCAGTTGCGGCAGGTGGCCGAAGCACATCTGCTGGAACTGCGCCTGGCCCTGGACCGACTGGTATCCGATCCCGGGCAGCTCACACCCATGGCTCGCGAAGGGCTGCTGGAGCGGGCCCGGCTTGGCGAAATCATTGTCATCGACGTGCGTCCGACCCCGGAATACGAACAGGCGCACCTGCCCTATGCCCGGTCCATGCCGTTGTCGGAGCTGACGCGGCGGATTGCGGAATTGCCCCGCGACAGGGAAATCGTCGCGTACTGCCGTGGGCCGTTCTGCCTCATGGCGGACGAGGCCATCGAAATCCTGAAAGGGAAGGGCCGCCGGGCGCGCAAGCTGCGGGACGGCGTGAGCGAATGGCAGGCGGCAGGACTGCCCCTGGAGTTTGCTGGCATCACACAATAAATAGGGGAATGGCCCTGTACATGTCCTGAGGGGGGCAACCAGGAGAGTCTCCATGAAAACCTCGCTGTTCATTCTCAATGACGCCCCCTACGGCAGTGAGCGGTCCTACAACGGGCTGCGGCTCGCCGGGGCCCTGTCCGCATTGCCGGACCAGCACGTGAACGTGTTTCTCCTGGCCGATGCCGTGGGCGTCGCGAAAGCCGGGCAAAAAGTTCCGGAAGGCTACTACAACCTGCAGCTCATGCTGGGCAAGGTCCTGAGAAAGGGGGCCGTGCGCCTGTGCGGCACCTGCATGGACGCGCGCGGCCTCAAGGACTCCGAGCTCGTGGAAGGCGCGCAGCGCGCCACGCTGGCCCAGCTCGCCGAATGGACCGCGGAAGCGAACCAGGTGCTGGTTTTCTAGGAGGAGGCATGTTCTTCAGACAGCTGGCGACGCAGGAAGCGACTTTGTCCTACTTTTTCGGTTGTGCCGGCCTCGGAAAGGCAGTGGCCGTGGACGTGGTCGCCGGAGATGAAGACTGGTTTGCGGAGGAATCGCGCCGGGCCGGGGTGCCGATCACTTACGTGATCGACACGCATGTACATGCCGATCATTATTCCGGGGGATGGAACCTCGCGCAACGGCTGGGTATTCCTTACTGCCTGCACGAATCGAACCGCGGCCTCGTTCGCCACGCGTTCGCGCCGCTGCAGGACGGCCAGAATCTGGATGTGGGCAATGTGAGGGTCCAGGTGCTCCATACGCCGGGCCATACCCCCGACAGCATCTGCCTGCTGGTCACGGACAAACGGCGCGGCGAGGCCCCCTGGTTCGTCGTGACGGGCGACACCTTGTTTGTAGGAGCCGTCGGGCGCCCCGATCTGGCCGGCCAGGAAAGGGAAATGGCCGGCATCCTGTACGACAGCCTGCACAACAAACTGCTGGGCTTGCCCGACGAGCTGGAAATCTACCCCGGCCACCAGGCAGGCAGCGTCTGCGGGGCCGGCCTGTCCGGAAAGCCATCCTCCACCCTCGGTTTCGAGAAGCGCTGGAACCCCGGGCTGGCCATGAGCAAGGCGGAATTCGTTGCCCAGGTCACGCGTGACATCCCGCCACGCCCCGCGCTGATGGATGCGATTGTCCGCGCCAATCTCGGCTTGCGGGAATAATGCGGCAGATGCCGGCTGTCCAGCTGGGCCTCAGGCGCAACCTTGGCCAGTTCCTCCTGTTGCTGCTGGTGAACGCGTTCGTGGGTGCCATGGTAGGCCTGGAACGCAGCATTCTCCCCCTCATGGCCGAAGCGGAGTTCCACGTCCTGGGGCAGGTTGCGATCCTGTCCTTCATCGTTGTGTTCGGCCTCACGAAAGCCCTGACAAACTATTTTGCCGGGCGGCTTTCCGACCGGTTCGGTCGCAGGCACGTTCTGGTGGCAGGCTGGATCGTCGCAGCACCCGTTCCCTTCCTGCTGATATGGGCCCCGGACTGGAACTGGGTCCTGGCGGCAAACGCTTTTCTGGGCGTGAGCCAGGGGCTCACCTGGTCCACCACGGTCATCATGAAAATCGATCTGGTGGGCCCGGCCCGGCGCGGTCTTGCCATGGGGCTCAATGAATTCTCCGGCTACTTTGCCGTGGCGGGCAGCGCGCTTGCCACCGGCTGGATTGCCGCGCATTACGGACTGCGGCCGGATCCGTTCTACCTGGGCATCGGGTACGTGGCCATCGGGCTCTCGCTTTCCCTCTTTGCGGTGCGCGAAACCCGACACCATGTCACCCACGAAATCAAAGTGCACCATGAAGCC
>JAKBBG010000002.1 GCA_021826025.1 Pseudomonadota bacterium
CCACAGAAGTAAAGGTCCCGGACATCGGGGATTTCAAGAATATTCCCATCATCGAAATCATGGTGAAAGCCGGGGACAAGGTCAAGGCTGAAGACCCTCTGGTGACGCTCGAATCCGACAAGGCCACGATGGAAGTGCCGGCTCCGGCGAGCGGTGTCGTCAAGGAAGTGCTGGTGAAGCTGGGGGACCGCGTTTCCGAAGGCTCGGCCCTGCTGCTGCTGGAAGGGGATGCGGCTGCCCAGGCGGTTGCGCCCGCCGCTGTCGCCGCTCCGGCAGCGAGCCCTGTCGCCGCGCCCGTCCCGCCTCCGGCCCCTGCCGAGGCGGCGCCCCCGGTGGCCAGGGCGGAGGCCGTTGCGCCAGCCGTGCCGTCCGCCGCTGCCGTCGACCAGGAAAAATTCCTCAAGGCCCATGCGAGCCCTTCCGTCCGGTTGTTTGCGCGCGAGCTCGGGGTGGACCTTGCGAACGTGAAAGGCAGCGGCCCCAAGGGGCGCGTGCTGCGTGAAGACGTCCAGGGTTACGTGAAATCCCTGTTGCAGGCCGGTGCCGAAAGCGGCGGCGCAACGGGGGCCGGACTGGGCCTGCTGCCGTGGCCGCAGGTGGATTTCACCAAGTACGGCCCGATCGAAGTGCAGCCCTTAAGCCGCATCAAAAAGCTTTCCGGGGCCAACCTGCATCGCAACTGGGTCATGATTCCGCATGTCACCAACAACGACGACGCGGACATCACGGAACTGGAAGCGTTCCGATTGCAGCTCAACCAGGAGAATGCCAAATCCGGCGCCAAAGTCACGCTGCTCGCATTCCTGATAAAAGCCGCGTGCAGCGCCTTGCGCAAGTTTCCCGAATTCAACGCGTCCCTGGACGGCGACTCGCTCGTGCTCAAGCGGTACTACCACATCGGGTTCGCTGCGGACACGCCCAACGGCCTGGTGGTGCCCGTGATCCGCGACGCGGACAAGAAGGGGGTGCTGCAAATTGCGGAAGAAGCCGGCGCCATGGCCGCCAAGGCGCGGGAAGGCAAGCTGTCGCCGGCGGACATGCAGGGCGGCACATTTTCCATCTCCAGTCTCGGGGGCATCGGTGGCACCTATTTCACCCCCATCATCAATGCGCCGGAAGTCGCCATCCTGGGCGTTTGCCGCGCCACGCTGCGGCCGGTCTGGAAAGACGGCGCCTTTCAGCCCCGCCTGATCGCGCCGCTGTCCCTTTCCTACGATCATCGCGTGATCGACGGTGCCGCGGCCGCGCGCTTCAACAGCTACCTCGTCGGCCTGCTGGGCGACATGCGTCGCGCCACACTTTAAGGAATATGGCCTCATGACTGCGCAACAACAAGTTCCCGAATACGACATGCTGGTCCTCGGTGCCGGCCCCGGCGGCTACTCCGCCGCCTTTCGGGCGGCCGACCTCGGCATGAAAACCGTCCTGGTGGAACGTTATCCCACCCTGGGCGGGGTCTGCCTCAATGTGGGGTGCATTCCTTCAAAGGCCTTGCTGCACGTGGCCGCCGTCACGGAAGAAGCCCAGGCCCTGTCCCGCCACGGAGTCACGTTCGGAACGCCCAGCATCGATCTCGACCAGCTGCGACAGTGGAAGTCCAGCGTCGTGGGCAAGCTCACCGGCGGGCTCGCCATGATGGCCAAGGCCCGCAAGGTGACGGTGCTCCAGGGCGTGGGGCGCTTCGTGGACGCCCATCACCTGGAAGTGCTGAACGGTGCGGATGAGCGGCAGCTGATCCGGTTCGGAAAAGCCATCGTCGCGGCCGGGTCGCAGGCCGTCAAGCTGCCTTTCATGCCCGACGACCCCCGCATCGTCGACTCCACCGGGGCGCTCGAATTGCGCCAGACGCCCAAGCGCATGCTGGTGATCGGGGGCGGAATCATCGGGCTCGAAATGGCGACCGTGTATGCCACCCTGGGTGCCCGCATCGACGTGGTGGAAATGCTGGGGGGGCTGATGGCCGGTGCCGACCGGGATCTGGTCAAGGTCTGGGAGAAGCGCAACGCCAAGCGGTTCGAGAACGTCTTCCTCAACACCCGCACGACGGCCGCGGAAGCCCGCGATGACGGCATCTACGTGACTTTCGAAGGGGACAAGGCGCCTTCGGGCCCGCAGCGCTACGACCTGGTGCTGGTGGCCGTCGGGCGCAAGCCCAACGGCAATGCCGTCGGCGCCGAGCAGGCGGGCATCGCCGTGGACGAGCGCGGGTTCATTCCGGTGGACAGGCAGCAGCGCACCAACGTACCCCATATCTACGCCATCGGGGATATCGTGGGGCAGCCCATGCTGGCGCACAAGGCCGTGCACGAAGGCCATGTGGCGGCGGAAGCGGCCGAGGGCCGGCGCAGCTTCATGGACGCGCGACAGATTCCTTCCGTGGCATACACGGATCCGGAAGTGGCTTGGGCCGGCGTCACCGAAGAGCAGGCCAAGGCGCAGGGAATCCGCTTCGGCAAGGCCGTTTTCCCCTGGGCGGCCTCCGGAAGGGCCATCGCCAACGGGCGGGACGAAGGGTTCACCAAGCTGCTGTTCGACGAGGAATCCCATCGCATCATCGGCGGGGGCATCGTGGGAACGAACGCGGGTGACCTCATCAGCGAAATCTGCCTGGCGATCGAAATGGGCTGCGACGCGACCGACATCGGCAAAACCATCCATCCCCATCCCACCCTGGGGGAATCCGTCGGCATGGCGGCAGAACTCTACGAGGGCGTCTGCACGGATTTGCCCCCCAAGCGGTGACCGGACAAGAGACCGATGCACATCCTGCTTAGCAACGACGACGGCTATTTTTCCACGGGACTTGCGGCGCTGGCCGACGCCATGGCATCCCTCGGCACCGTCACGGTGGTGGCGCCGGACGCGGAAAAGAGCGGCGCCAGCAATTCGCTCACCCTGGACCGGCCCCTGATGGTGCGTCGCGCCCCGAACGGGTTCTACCACGTGAACGGCACGCCCACCGATTGCGTTCACATGGCCGTGACGGGCCTGCTGGACCTCACGCCGGACGTGATCGTCTCCGGCATCAACCATGGCGCCAACATGGGAGACGACACGATCTATTCGGGCACGGTGGCTGCGGCGACGGAAGGCTATCTTCTGGGAATTCCCTCCGTCGCGGTTTCCCTGGTCAGCGACGGGCAGGGCCATTTCGACACGGCGGCCCGCGTGGCGGCCTCGCTGGTGCGCCAGGTGCAGCGCAAGCCGCTGCCCCAGGCCACGCTGCTCAACGTGAATGTGCCCGACCTCCCGTACAGCGAAATCCGCGGGATGAAAATCACCCGCCTGGGACGCCGCCACAAGGCCGAACCGGTCATCAAGTCGGTGAACCCGCGCGGCGAGCCGGTCTATTGGGTGGGCGCTGCGGGCCCTGCCGCGGACGCGGGCGAAGGCACCGATTTCGACGCGGTGGCCCAGGGCTGGGTGTCCGTCACTCCGCTGCAGGTGGACCTGACGCATTTCCAGCAGCTGGAGCCGCTGCAGCGCTGGCTTGAACCATGACGGACGTGCTTCCTTCCGGCATCGGCATGACGTCCGCGCGCACCCGCGCGCGCATGGTGGAACGCCTGCGTTCGGCCGGCGTTTCGGATCCGGCGGTGCTGGCGGCCATGGAAGCGGTGCCGCGCCACCTGTTCGTGGACGAAGCGATCGCTTCGCGCGCCTACGAGGATTCCGCGCTGCCCATCGGCTGGGGCCAGACCATTTCAGCTCCCTATACGGTGGCCCGCATGGTGGAATTGCTTCGGCGCGGGAAAAAGCTGGGGAAGGTTCTGGAAGTGGGGACGGGTTGCGGTTACCAGGCCGCCGTGCTGGCGCGCGTGGCGAAGGAAGTTTATTCTGTGGAGCGCATCGGCCAGCTGCTGGACAAGACCCGGGCGCGGTTATGGCCCCTCAAGATCCGCAACCTGAGGCTCAAGCATACGGACGGGACCCTGGGGCTACCCGAAGCGGCTCCTTACGACGGCATCATCGTGGCCGCGGCCGCAGCGGCCATCCCGGAAGCGCTTCTCAACCAGCTGGCGCCCGGAGGGCGCCTGGTGATCCCCGTGGGCGTGAACGAACAGCGGCTGATCGTGGTGGAGCAGGGCGACTCGGGGCTGGTGCAGACCGAGATCGAGCCTGTTCGTTTCGTTCCTCTTTTGGAAGATACCGCATGAATCTTTCAAGCCGCCGCGGACTGCTTTGGGCCTTCCTGGTCGCATTTCTGGCCGGATGCGCCGCGCCCAGGCCTGCTCCCGTCCAGAACAGGCCCATCCCCGGGGAGCCTGCCCAGGGATCCGAAAAATCCGCGCCGGGCACCAAGCCGCAGGCGCCCGGCGGCAAGGAATCCTCCGCAACCCCGCATGCCGAAATTCCCGCAATCGTCTGGGCCTGGCCTTTGGCGGGGTCCGTGCCGGCCACCTATTCCCCCATGGCCAAAGGCCTGGATTTCGACACGAAGCGCGTGCTGCCGGTTCATGCGGCGGCTGACGGCGTGGTGTCCTACGTGGGGGACAGCATCAAAAGCTATGGCGAAATGGTCGTGATCAAGCACAGCCCCGACTATCTCAGCGTCTATGCCAACAACAGCAAGGTGCTGGTCAAGGAAGGGGAAACCGTGAAACGCGGACAGAAGATCGCGGAGACGGGCGGTGCGGATGCCTCCAAATGGCATTTTGAAATTCGCCGTCACGGCAAGCCGGTGGATCCGGACGCCCTGCTGCCGAAAATATCCCGCTAAGCGGCAATCGTTTCGAGGGGGCGGGACACCAGCCGCAATCCGGGGTCTTCGGGCGAGGTGGTGACGCTGAAACCCAGCGACGCCATCAGGTGCAGCATGGCCGTGTTCCCTGCGAGTACTTCCCCTTCCATGCTTTTGAGTCCCCTGGCGGCTGCGATTTCCAGGAGATACGCCATCAGGCGCCGGCCGAGGCCGCGTCCTTGCCAAAGGTCCGAAACCACGAGCGCGAATTCACAGGACTCGCCGTCCGGATTGGTGGTGTAGCGCGCGACGCCGATCTGTTGCTCCTCCCCCCCGTGCGCCACGACGCCGACGATGGCCATTTCGCGGGCGTAGTCCAGCTGGGTGAAGCGCACCAGCATGGACCGGGGCAGTTCCCGCAGGGCGTCCATGAAGCGGAAATAGCGGGTGTCTTCCGACAGGGATTTGACGAATGCCTGCTCCATTTCGGCGTCTTCCGGGCGGATGGGGCGCAGCGTCACGGCCGTGCCGTCGGCCAGGGCGATGGATTTGACCAGATCTGCGGGATAGGGGTGCACGGCCATGTGGCCATAGCGGACCTTTGGGGGCGGCAAGTCCGTCCGCTCAACGCGGGCCTGGGTGATGAGCGCGGGCTCCTGGGAAACCAGCCAGACTTCCAGGTCGATGCGGCACACTTCGGGCAGCTCGCAAGCCATTTCAGAAAGGCGCAGCAACAGCCCGGTCAGGGCCTCGAAGCGGTCGGAGGGCCATTTGCCGCGAGCGCCCAGCATCGGCGAAAGCGCGCTGCGTTCGATCAGTTCGTGGGCGAGAAACGGATTGAGCGGCGGCAGCGCATAGGTCCAGGCGTCGGGCAGTTCCGCCGCCATGCCGCTCGGTCCGAGGTAGAGGGCAGGGCCCAGCATCCGGTCGCGCACCAGGCCCAGGCGCAGGGCATGGGGCTGCCCGGGCCGGCCGAGCAGCAGCGGCGGCGGCAGGCCCGAACGGTAGGAGATGTGGAAGGCGGCCAGCAGCCGTTCGGTGTCCCGCTCCCCCAGACGGGAGTCGGTGGCGTGGGCGCGCTGCAGGATTTCCTTCGCGCTCCCGATGAGGGGCGGAAGCTCCTCCACGGAGGGCGGCGGCGTCTGGAACAGCATCTGCTGGTTGCGGTTGTAGAGGACGACGTAGTGGAAGGCGTCGACGGCGGATTCGGGCGTCCGGAAATTGGGGACTTGCGAGGCGGACAGCAGGACGCGCCCGTGGACGACGTTGCGATCGCCGATCCAGCTTGCCATGACCGGTTTGCTGCTGGCGCGGGCCAGTTCGACCACCTGCTTGGCCGTCTCGACGGGCTCGGAACGCAGTTGCGGGCACAGCATCACGAGCAGGCCGTCCACCTGGGCGTCTTCCAGGAGCGCCTTCGCCGCATCGCGGTAGAGGGAGGCCGGGGCGCTGTTTCCAAGACTCAGGGGATTGCCGAGCCGCTGGCCGGAGGGCAGCAGTCCGGCCAGCCTGGAAAGGGTTTCGGGCGCCAGGCGGGCAAGGGGCACATGGAGGTCGAGGGCGCGGTCCGCGGCGAGCGCGCCGGGCCCGTCCCCGTTGGAGACGATGGCCAGATGAGGGCCGCTTTTCCGGTAGCGTACCGAGCAGGCGCGCGCGGCCGAAAAGAGCTGGGTCATGCTGTGCACGCGCACGACCCCGGCGCGCCGGAGCGCGGCGTCGAATACGGCATCCGCCTGGCGGATTTCGGCCAGCGCCTGGGGCGCGGCGCTGTCGCCGGCCTGGCCCGCAACCTGGCCCCAGCGGTCGGCCTTGAGCACGATGACCGGCTTTACGCGGGCGGCTTCGCGCAAGGCGCTCATGAAATTGCGCGGGTGGCGCACCGTCTCGATGAACAGCAGGATGCTCTGGGTTTGCAGGTCCGAAACGAGGAAATCGACCACTTCCGGAAAATCGATGTCCGCCGAGTTGCCGATGGAGACCACCGTGGAGAATCCGATTTCATTGCCAGACGCCCAGTCGAGGACGCCGCTGGTGAGGGCCGTGGACTGGGACACCAGGGCCACCGTGCCGGCCTTGACGAAGGGGGTGGCGAGGCCGATGGCAGGGCGCATGACCCCGATGCAGTTGGGCCCCAGCAGGCGCACCCGGTGCTTGCGTGCCTGCTCGAGCAAGCGGGACTCCAGCGCCGCGCCGGCTTCTCCGGTTTCGCTGAAGCCGGCGGACAGCACGACGACCGCACGCAATCCCAGCGCACCGCACTGGGCCACGAGTTCCGGCGTGGTTCGGGCCGGCGTGGCCAACATCACGAGGTCGGGCGCTTCCGGAAGCTGGGACAGGTTCGCGTAGGCCTGCAACCCCTGGACCCGGGACTCCGTGAGGTGGACCGGGTAGAGCCGGCCGCGATAGCCGCTGGTGAGCAGGTGGCTCAAGACCTGGCCGCCCACCGAATCGGTGTGGTTTCCCGCGCCGACGACGGCGATGGATTGCGGGGAAAAGAAGGGCGACAGATAATGGGGTTTCATGGAAAATCCGTCGGATCGTCATCCAGGAAAGAACCACTGAAATGGTACACACCGCTTTCATCACCCACAATGACTGCAGCAAGCACGACATGGGTGATTTTCACCCGGAAAGCCCGGCCCGGTTGGGCGCCATCAATGACCGCATGATCGCGGGTGGCCTCATGCCCTGCCTGGAACATCACGAAGCGCCGCTGGCGGATCGCCGCCAGATCGAGCGGGTGCACTCGGCGACGCACGTGGAAAACATCTTTTCCGCCTCCCCCCGGCGCGGCATGGTTCATCTCGACCCGGACACGGCCATGAACCCCCATACCCTGACCGCTGCGTTGGGTGCGGCTGGCGCCGCGGTGCTGGGGGTCGACCTGGTGCTGCAGGGAAAGGCGCAGAACGCGTTTTGCGGCGTGCGCCCTCCCGGGCACCATGCCGAACGCGACCGCCCCATGGGTTTTTGCTTCTTCAATTCCGTGGCCGTGGCCGCCGCGCACGCCCTCGAACACTACGGGCTGGAACGGGTGGCGATCCTGGATTTCGACGTGCATCACGGCAACGGCACCGAAAACATTTTCAGGAACGATCCGCGGGTCCTGTTCTGCTCCACTTTCCAGCACCCGTTTTATCCTTACCAGGGCGCTGACACCGTGAGCGACCACATCATCAACATTCCGCTGCGGGCCGGCACCGACGGCGCCGGCTTCCGGGATGCCATCAGCGAACGCTGCATTCCGGCCTTCGACGCGTTTTCGCCCCAGCTGATCCTGATTTCAGCGGGGTTCGACGCCCACCGGGAGGACCCGCTGGCCCACCTGCGGCTGGTGGAAGCCGATTATGCGTGGGTGACCGGCGCCATGGTGACATTGGCCGGGCGCCATTGCGGCGGCGCGCTGGTGTCGGTGCTGGAGGGGGGGTACAACGTGGACGCCCTCGGACGCAGCGTCACCGAGCACGTGCGGATGCTGGCCGGCGTTTAGGGAATCAGCAGGCCGGCCACCACGTGCCGGCCTTCGCTCGCGAGCACGGCATAGGTGCGGCATGCCGCCTGGGTGTCCATCACTTCCAGGCCGATCCCGGCCTCGATCAGCGGTCGCGTCAGGGCGGGCGAGGGAAAACGGAACAGACTGCCCGTGCCCAGGAGCACCAGTTCCGGGTCGAATGACAGCAGCTGCTCGAAATGGATTTCCGCGAGGCTTTCGAAGTCGGCCGCCCACTCGCGCAGGATCCGGTTGCTGCTGACCACCAGGCTGCGTTCCACTTTCTCGTCGTTCAGAAGAACGAACCCGGGCCCGTGCCCGTTGAGGGCGTACAGCGTGTCCGGGGCGTGGCGAATGAGTTTCAAGGGTGGCTCCAATAGGGTAAAATTATGCCTTTTGCCCGGTTTCCGATCAACGTTGTCATGGCTGAATTCCCGAGAATCAATCGATTGCCGCCCTACGTATTCAACATTACGGGGGAGCTCAAGGCGGCTGCCCGCCGTCGCGGCGAAGACATCATCGACTTCGGGATGGGAAACCCCGACCAGCCGACCCCCCAGCATATCGTGGACAAGCTGGTGGAGGCGGCGCAGCGCAACGACACGCACGGCTATTCCCTGTCCAAGGGCATCCCGCGCGTTCGCAAGGCCATCTGCAACTGGTACGAAAACCGCTACGGCGTCTCGCTGGACCACGAGACGGAGGCCATTTTCACCATCGGCTCGAAGGAAGGCATCGCGCACCTGATGCTTGCCATGCTCGACACCGGCGACATGGTGCTGGTTCCCAATCCGAGCTATCCCATCCACATTTACGGCCCGGTCATCGCGGGAGCGGACATCCGGCACATCCGCATGATGCCCGGCGTGGATTTCTTCGAGGAACTGGAAGCGGGCCTGCGCGGATCCTACCCCCGCCCCAAGCTTCTGATCCTCAACTTCCCGAGCAATCCCACCACCCAGTGCGTGGACCTGGCATTTTTCGAACGCGTCGTGGCCATCGCACGGGAATTCGGGATTTACGTGGTGCATGACCTTGCCTACGCCGACATCGTCTACGACGGCTACAAGGCGCCGTCCATATTGCAGGTGCCGGGTGCCAAGGACGTGGCCGTGGAGTTCTTTACCCTTTCCAAGAGCTACAGCATGGCCGGCTGGCGCGTCGGCTTCATGGTGGGCAACCGGGACCTGGTGGCGGCCCTGGGGCGCATGAAAAGCTACCATGATTACGGCACCTTCACGCCCATCCAGGTGGCGTCCATCGTGGCGCTGGAAGGGCCGCAGGACTGCGTGGAAACGATCCGGGCCACCTACCAAAAGCGTCGCGACGTCATGGTGCAGGGCCTGCACAACCTGGGATGGATGGTGGACAACCCCAAGGCCACCATGTACGTCTGGGCAAAAATCCCGGAACAGTACCGGGCCATGGGATCGCTCGAATTTTCCAAAAAACTGCTCCAGGACGCCAGGACAGCCGTGTCGCCCGGCATCGGTTTCGGCGAGTTGGGGGATGACCATGTGCGATTTTCCCTGATCGAAAACGAAGCCCGCACGCGGCAGGCGATCCGGGGCATTCGTGACATGTTTCGCAAGGACGGACTGATATGAAACCCATACGTGTCGGGTTGCTGGGGCTGGGCGTCGTCGGCGGAGGCACTTATGCCATCCTCGAGCGCAACCGTGAGGAAATTTCCAGGCGGGCGGGCCGCGAAATCCATGTGGCCATGGCGGCAGTGCGCGACGTCGACCTCGAACGGGCGAGGGAGAAAACCGCCGGGCGGGTCGCGCTCACCACGGACCCGCAACAGGTGGTGAATTCCCCCGACGTGGACATCGTGGCCGAATTGATGGGCGGCATCCACCCGGCCAAGGAACTGGTGCTGCAAGCCATCGCGCGGGGCAAGCACGTGGTGACGGCCAACAAGGCGCTGCTCGCCCTGCACGGCAACGAGATTTTCAAGGCCGCGCACGAACGCGGCGTGATGGTGGCGTTCGAAGCGGCCGTGGCTGGCGGCATCCCCATCATCAAGACGCTGCGTGAAGGGTTGACGGCCAATCGCATCGAATGGATTGCCGGCATCATCAACGGAACCAGCAACTATATCCTGACCAGCATGCGTGACCGGGGCGTGAGTTTTTCGGAGGCGCTCAAGGAAGCCCAGTCCCTGGGTTACGCCGAAGCCGATCCCACCTTCGACATCGAAGGCATCGACGCGGCCCACAAGCTCACCATCATGGCCGCCATCGCCTTCGGCATTCCCATGCAGTTCGAGCGGGCCTACACCGAAGGCATTTCAACGCTGACGGCGGAAGACATCCGCTATGCCGAAGAGTTCGGTTACCGCATCAAGCTCCTCGGCATCACGCGCCGGACCGCGCGCGGGATCGAACTGCGCGTCCATCCCACCCTGATCCCGGAAAGGCGCCTGATCGCGAACGTGGACGGCGTCATGAACGCCGTGCTGGTGAAAGGCGACGCCGTCGGCACGACCCTTCATTACGGTGCCGGCGCAGGGGCGGAACCCACGGGATCCTCCGTGGTGGCGGACCTGGTGGACATCACGCGCATGGCGACGGCCGACCCGGGCAACCGCGTGCCGCACCTGGCGTTCCAGCCCGACCAGATGCACGACGACGTGGTTCTTCCCGTGGCCGAAATCGAAACGTCCTATTATTTGCGCATGCGGGCCTTCGACCGGCCCGGCGTGCTGGCGGACGTGACGCGCATCCTGGCGGACCTCGGCATCTCCATCGAAGCCATGCTGCAGCGCGAGCCGGCGGCCGGGGAAGAGCGGGTGGACGTCATCATGCTGACCCACCAGACCGTCGAACGGCAGATCGACCAGGCCATCGCAAAAATCGAAGCGCTCGACAGCATATCCGGACCCGTGACCAGGATCCGCCTGGAACCCCTGGGCCCGGTCTAAAGGAACCCCATGGCTCATTATCAAGGACTGATACACCGCTATCGCGACCGCCTTCCGGTCAGCGACACGACCCCCGTCATCTCCCTCAACGAAGGCAACACGCCCCTGATCGCCCTGCAGCGCCTGCCGGCGCAGCTCGGGTTTTCAGGCCGGATTTTCGCCAAGTTCGAAGGCCTCAACCCGACCGGATCGTTCAAGGACCGCGGCATGACCATGGCGGTCACGAAAGCGGTGGAAGCAGGATCCAGGGCCATCATCTGCGCCTCGACCGGAAACACCTCCGCGGCCGCAGCCGCCTACGCCGCCCGCGCGGGCATCGCGAGCTTCGTGCTCATCCCCGACGGGAAAATCGCCCTGGGGAAGCTTGCCCAGGCCATGATGCACGGCGCGGTGGTCCTTCAGATCCAGGGCAACTTCGACGACGGCATGCGGCTCGTGCAGGAAATTTCAGCGGAATTGCCGATCGCCCTGGTGAATTCCGTGAATCCCTATCGCCTGCAGGGGCAAAAAACCATCGCGTTCGAAGTGATCGACGCCCTGGGTGACGCGCCCGATTACCACGTCCTGCCCGTGGGCAACGCCGGCAACATCAGCGCGCACTGGATGGGGTACAGCGAATCGGTCTGCCAGCAGACGGCCGCCTGCGGCCTGTGCAAAGGCCAGTGCCCCTACCACGGCAAGCCGCTCGCCACCCGCCGCCCGGTCATGCTGGGATATCAGGCCGCCGGATCTGCACCGTTTCTCAGGGGCGGCCCGGTCAGGAATCCGGAAACGGTCGCCACCGCGATCCGCATCGGCAACCCCATGTCCTGGGACCTGGCCTGGGCTGCCGTGAAGGAATCGGGCGGCTGGTTCGACGAGTGCACCGATGCCGAGATCCTGGAAGCGCAAGCGCTGCTGGCCCGGACGGAAGGGGTGTTTTGCGAGCCGTCTTCAGCCACTTCCCTGGCGGGTTTCATCAAGGATCTGCGGCAGGGAAAAATCAAGCCGGGCGCCACGGTCGTGGCCACCCTGACGGGACACGGACTCAAGGATCCCGACACGGCCATCGCCCAAAGCCCCCAGCCCCACCGCGTCGCAGCCGAACGCGGCGCGATCGGCGAGCTGATCCAGCGTCATTTATAAACAGGTCGGAGCCATCCCTGGCGACGTCCAGACCACAAGAGAGAGGAGATCCTATGGAAATCGTGCGAATTACCGACACCCAGGGGCACGTGCAGGATGCTGCGCTGCTGGCCCGTGCTGAAACCGTGCATCGCCAGCTGCGGCCCCAGATTCCCCAGCCCTACGACGCCCGCATGCGGGAAATCTTCGCCACGGGAGCGGAAATGGCTGTGGCCGTGGAAAACGGGGAAGTGTGCGGCGTGGCCGTGTTTCGCGTGACCACCAATACCATGGTAGGGAAAAAGATCTACAGCGAAGATCTGGTGGCGGACGCCAACACGACGGTGAAAGGCGTGGGGCGGGCCCTGATGGATTTTCTGAAGGAGGAAGGCAAGGCGCGCGGCTGCGTCAGTCTCGAACTGGAATCGGGAACCCAGCGTGAAGGCGCCCACAAATTCTATTTCCGGGAAGGGTTCAGCATCAAGGCGTTCGGATTCAAGCAGCCGCTGGCCTGAAAAAGGGGCAGAGGCATCGAACCGGGGCAAACCGCAGGGTTTGCCCTTTTTTATTGGTCGTCGTCCGGCAGCGGCGGGGGATGGCCGTCGTAGATCAGGTTGCGGCGCTGCTGCAGGTAGGCGTCCCGCATGAAGGCGTAGGGGTCCAGGGCGGCCGTCTCGAGGACGTTGGTCGCCGCGAGCAGGTTGGAGCGGGTATGGACCGTCTGGAAGGCGAAAATCTCAGCCTCCTTGGTATAGGTCGTATTCAGGTACGCGTAAAACGTGAACGGGTAGTCGCCCACGAGGCCCATGGAATCGCGCAAGGTGCTCGGGCCCAGCAGGGGCAGCACCAGGTAGGTGCTGTTGTCCCATCCCCAGACCGCGAGCGTTTGGCCGAAATCCTCCCGATGGTGCGGCAGGCCGGCCCCGGTGGCCACGTCGAAAAAGCCGAGCAGGCCCATGCTCGTGTTCATCAGGAAACGCACGCCGTCTTGCGAGCCCTGTTCGAGCTTGCCTTGCAGCAGGTCGTTGGCGAATACGGCGAGGTCGCCAAGGTTGCTGAAAAAATTGGAAATCCGGCTGCGCACGAAATCCGGCGTGACGGCCACATATCCCTTGGCCACCGGTTTCAGCACCGCGCGGTCCAGGGTATCGTTGAACCGGTACATGGCGCGGTTGAACGGCTCCAACGGGTCGTTGTTGGGCAGGTCGTCATGGTTCTGGGCGGTTGCGCAGCCGGTCAAAAAAAGCGCGGCGCATGCCAGGACGGCACGGCAAAAGCGGGCAAGGTCGTTCATGGAGCGGCATTATATCCGACGAGACGGGGAAGACGCTTGATTTGCTGTGCTTTGACCCTATTTAACCGTCATTAGCCGATATTTACAGGGACCGAACATGCGCTTTGACAAAATGACCACCAAGTTCCAGGAGGCTTTTGCCGATGCCCAGAGCCTCGCGCTGGGGCAGGACAATGCCTACATCGAACCGCAGCATCTGCTCTCGGCCCTCCTGGGCCAGGCGGACGGCTCCACGCAGTCCCTGCTGACCAAGGCGGACGTGCAGCTGCCGGCCCTCAAGCAGTCCCTGCAGGCCTCCCTCGAACGCCTGCCCAAAGTGGAAGGAACGGGCGGGGAAATCGGCGTTTCCCGCGACCTCAACAACCTGCTCAACCTGACGGAGAAGGAGGCCCGGAAGCGCAACGACCAGTTCATCGCCTCCGAACTGTTCCTGCTCGCCCTGTGCGACGACAAGGGAGAGACCGGCCGCCTGTTCAAGCAGCACGGGGCGCAGAAGGCGCGCCTGGAAAGCGCGGTGGCCGCCATGCGCGGGGGTTCGTCGGTGGAAAGCCAGGCAGGGGAGACCCAGCGGGAGGCGCTCAGGAAATACACCCTGGACCTGACCGAGCGGGCCCGGCTTGGCAAGCTTGATCCGGTGATCGGCCGGGACGACGAAATCCGCCGGGTGATCCAGATCCTGCAGCGGCGCACCAAGAACAACCCCGTCCTGATCGGGGAGCCGGGGGTGGGGAAGACGGCCATCGTGGAAGGCCTGGCCCAGCGCATCGTCAACGACGAAGTGCCCGAATCCCTGCGCAACAAGCGGGTGCTCTCCCTCGACATGGCCGCGCTCCTGGCGGGAGCCAAATACCGGGGTGAATTCGAGGAGCGGCTGAAAGCCGTGCTCAAGGAACTGGCCCAGGACGAAGGGCAGTCCATCGTCTTCATCGACGAGCTGCATACCATGGTCGGCGCAGGCAAGGCGGAAGGCGCCATCGACGCGGGCAACATGCTCAAGCCGGCGCTCGCGCGCGGGGAGCTGCACTGCGTGGGGGCCACGACGCTTGACGAATACCGCAAATACATCGAGAAGGACGCCGCCCTGGAACGCCGCTTCCAGAAAGTGCAGGTGGGAGAGCCCACGGTGGAAGACACCATCGCGATCCTGCGCGGCCTGCAGGAGAAATACGAACTGCACCATGGCGTGGAAATCACCGACCCGGCCATCGTGGCTGCGGCGGAACTGTCGCACCGCTACATCACGGACCGGTTCCTGCCCGACAAGGCCATCGACCTCATGGACGAGGCGGCCGCCCGCATCAAGATGGAAATCGATTCCAAGCCGGAATCCATGGACAAGCTGTTCCGCCGGCTGATCCAGCTCAAGATCGAGCGCGAAGCCGTGCGGAAGGAATCCGACGAGGCGTCGCAGAAGCGGCTTGCGCTGCTTGAGGAGGAGATCCGCAAGCTGGAACTCGAATACGCCGACCTGGAGGAAATCTGGAAGGCGGAAAAAGCCCAGGTACAGGGCACGCAGCATGTCAAGGAAGAGCTCGACCGGGTCAAGGCCGAGATGGAAGCGGCGCAGCGCCGGGGCGACCTGCAGAAGGCTTCGGAACTCAAGTACGGCCGCATTCCCCAGCTCGAAGCCCAGCTGCGCCAGAGCGACCAGCAGGCCGCCGCGCCGCAGCAGCCCAACCGGCTGCTGCGCACCCAGGTGGGGGCCGAAGAAATCGCGGAAGTGGTTTCGCGAGCCACGGGAATCCCCGTTTCCAAAATGATGCAGGGGGAGCGGGAAAAACTGCTTCACATGGAAGCGCAGCTGCACCGGCGGGTCGTCGGGCAGGACGAGGCCGTGCGCCTGGTGTCCGACGCCATCCGCCGTTCCAGGGCCGGGCTGAGCGATCCGGACAAGCCCTACGGCTCCTTTCTGTTCCTGGGGCCCACCGGGGTCGGGAAAACCGAGCTGTGCAAGGCGCTGGCGGGTTTCCTGTTCGACTCCGAGGATCACCTGATCCGCATCGACATGTCGGAATTCATGGAAAAGCATTCCGTGGCGCGGCTCATCGGCGCCCCTCCGGGCTACGTGGGCTACGAGGAAGGGGGCTACCTGACCGAGGCGGTGCGGCGCAAGCCCTATGCCGTGATCCTGCTCGACGAGGTGGAAAAGGCCCACCCCGACGTCTTCAACGTGCTGCTGCAGGTGCTGGACGACGGCCGCATGACGGACGGGCAGGGGCGTACCGTGGATTTCAAGAACACGGTCGTCGTCATGACTTCCAACCTCGGTTCGCAGATGATCCAGCAAATGGCCGGTGACGATTATGCGGTCGTCAAGCTTGCCGTGATGGCGGAAGTGAAAAACCATTTCCGCCCGGAATTCGTCAACCGGATCGACGAGATCGTGGTGTTCCACAGCCTCGGTGCCGAGCAGGTGCGTTCCATCGCCCGGATCCAGCTGCACCATCTGCAGGAGCGCCTGGAAAAAATGGATCTGGCCCTCGCCGTATCCGACGAGGCCCTGGACAAGTTGGCGGAAACCGGTTTCGATCCGGTTTACGGCGCCCGGCCGCTCAAGCGGGCCATCCAGGCGGAAATTGAAAATTCCCTGGCCTTGCGCATCCTTCAGGGGGATTTCAAGCCCAAGGACACCATCCAGGTGGAGGTGTCCGGCGGAAAACTCGTCTTTTCGGCGAAAAAATAGGACCTTGCGGGTTGACAGGGCCGGCCGGCTCATTGGAAAATTTAAGGCTTCAAGTCTCTTGAAAAGGTGATCCGCCTTGGATTGTTCCAGTTTGATTATTGCTAGATCCGGCCCGATCGGAACGCCATTGTCATGACCCTGTAACGGTGCCATGACTCAATTCCGGGGCTCCGGAATTGAGGTTTTATGGTGCATATCACCGATTTGTTTACCCGGCTCGCCAAGCGTCAACCCGCATCGCAGGTGGCGGGCACCAAAGTGGCGAGCCTGTTGCTGGAAGCATCCGGCCTCGACACGGAATTCGCGCTGCATCGCCTGGACAGCTCCTCCGAAGGGCTGCTCGATCGCGAAGCCGAAGACCGGCTGCTCGCCTACGGGCCGAACGCCATCGTCCAGGAAAAGCACAAAAGCCCGCTGCGGCAGCTGCTGTCCCATTTCAAGAACCCCCTCAACATCCTGTTGCTCACCCTGTCGGTCCTGTCCTTCTACCTGGGCGACAAGGAGGCGGCCACCATCATCGCCATCATGGTGGCCCTGAGCATCACCCTGACGTTCGTGCAGGAATACCGTTCCAGCAATGCGGCGGAGCGCCTGCGGGCCATGGTGAGCACCACGGCCACCGTGCTTCGGAAGGACCGTCGCAGCGGCGTCCCGGACGAGGTCAACCGCTATTTCAACATTCATCTGACCCCCCACGGCCCGCAGCGCCGCGAGGTGCCCATCGACACGCTGGTTCCCGGCGACGTCATTCTCCTGTCGGCGGGCGACATGATTCCGGCCGACGTGCGCCTGCTCAACGCCAAGGACCTGTTCGTGAACCAGTCTTCCCTCACGGGAGAAGCGCTTCCCGTGGAAAAATTCCCCACGGCGGAAACCGGCAGCCGGAAGGATCCCCTGCACCTGGGAAACATCTGCTTCATGGGAACCAACGTGGTGAGCGGCACGGCATCCGCCGTGGTGGTGCTCACCGGGTCAAAGACCTATTTCGGCACCCTGGCCCAGATGGTGAGCCAGGAGCGACCCCTCACCAGCTTCGACCGGGGCATCAACCAGTTCACCTGGCTCATGATCCGCTTCATCCTGGTGATGACGCCCCTGGTGTTCCTGATCAACGGCTTCACGAAAGGGGACTGGATGGAAGCGTTCCTGTTCTCCATGGCGGTGGCGGTTGGGCTCACGCCCGAAATGCTGCCCATGATCGTGACCGTGAATCTGGGGAAAGGGGCGCTCGCCATGTCGCGCAAGAAAGTCATCGTCAAGCGCCTCAATTCCATCCAGAACTTCGGCGCCATGGACGTCCTGTGCACGGACAAGACGGGGACGCTCACCCAGGACAAAATCATCCTGGAAAAACACGTGGACATCTACGGGCACGAGAACGAGGACGTGCTCGAATATGCCTATCTCAACAGCTTTCACCAGTCCGGCCTCAAGAACCTGCTGGACGTGGCCGTCCTCGAATACGCCGGATTGAACGAGCAGCTGCGGGTCGGCGCCAATTACCGCAAGGTGGACGAAATTCCTTTTGATTTCCAGCGCCGGCGCATGTCGGTGGTGGTCGAAGGCAAGGGACGCCATCTGCTCATCTGCAAGGGGGCCGTGGAGGAAGTGTTTTCCTGCTGCACCCACGCGGAAGTGAACGGCGAGCGCGTGGCGCTCGACCCGTCGCACCTGGAAAAACTGGTCCAGGTCACGCGCGAGCTGAACGAAGACGGGTTTCGCGTGATCGCCATCGCCTACAAGGAAACGCTGCCGACCACGACGAGCTACAGCATCGGCGACGAATCCGAGCTGATCCTGGTGGGGTATATCGCGTTCCTGGACCCGCCGAAGGACAGCGCCCGGGAAGCGATCGCCGCCCTTCACCGGCACGGGGTCCAGGTGAAGATCCTGACCGGGGACAACGAAGTGGTGACGCGCAAGGTGTGCCACGACGTGGGGCTCAAGGTGGATCACATCCTGCTGGGGTCCGACCTGGAAAGCATGGGCGAAGAACAGCTGGCGCAGGCGGCGGAACACGTGATGGTGTTCGCCAAGCTTTCCCCCGCCCAGAAGGCCCGGGTCATCAAGGCGCTTCACCTGCGCGGCCACGTGGTGGGATTCCTGGGGGACGGCATCAACGACGGGCCGGCCCTGAAAACCGCCGACGTGGGCATTTCCGTGGATACCGCGGTGGATATCGCCAAGGAGTCCGCCGACATCATCCTGCTGGAAAAGAGCCTGATGGTGCTGGAGGAAGGGGTGATCGAAGGGCGAAAAGTGTTCGGGAACATCGTCAAGTACATCAAGATGGGCGCCAGTTCCAACTTCGGGAACATGTTCAGCGTGCTGGGGGCAAGCGCCTGGCTGCCGTTCCTGCCCATGCAGGCGATCCAGGTGCTCACCAACAACCTGCTCTACGATTTTTCCCAGACCGCCATTCCCACCGACCACGTGGACGAGGAATACATCGCCAAGCCGCGCCGCTGGGACATCGGCAACATCACCCGGTTCATGCTGATGGTGGGCCCGATCAGCTCGATTTTCGACTATGCCACGTTCGCACTGATGTATTTCGTCTTCAAGGCGACCACGGAAGCGCAAAGCAGCCTGTTCCAGACCGGCTGGTTCGTGGAATCGCTGCTGTCCCA
Source organism: Pseudomonadota bacterium (assembly GCA_021826025.1). Taxonomy (GTDB): domain Bacteria; phylum Pseudomonadota; class Gammaproteobacteria; order Burkholderiales; family Ferrovaceae; genus JAKBAT01. Next base: position 18,809 of record JAKBBG010000002.1, read on the forward strand.
GACCCTCATCATCCACATCATCAGGACGGGCCGGATCCCTTTCGTCCAGAGCAGGGCAAGCCTGCCGCTGGTCTTGACGAGCATCATCATTTGCACCGTCGGGCTGTGGCTGCCGTATTCGCCGTTCGCCCACGCCCTGGGATTTTCCCCGCTGCCCGCGCAGTTCTGGCCCTATCTCGTCGCCATCCTGCTCAGCTATCTGACCCTGGCCCACCTGATGAAAACCTGGTTCATCCGCCGTTACGGCCTGAACTGACCGATGGGACCGATGGAACGCGTTTTCGGGTCGGAAGGCACGCTGGCCCGCGCCGTTCCCGGGTTTCGGGAGCGTCCGTCCCAGCTCGCCCTTGCCAGCGCCATCTACGACGCGTTGCAGTCGGGCCGCTCCCTGATTGCGGAAGCCGGAACCGGGACGGGAAAAACCTTCGCCTACCTGGTTCCGGCCATGCTTGCGGGGGGCAAAGTGATCGTGTCCACGGGCACGAAGACCCTGCAGGACCAGCTGTTCAAGCGCGACATTCCGGCCCTGCGCGAAGCGCTGCGGCTGCCGCTCACCGTGGCGCTGCTCAAAGGCCGCAACAACTACGTCTGCCATCACCACCTGGCCCAGGCGCGGCTGGAGGGGCGATTCCGGGATCGCAGCGACGTGGCCGACCTGCAGACGGTCGCCGCCTTCGCGGAGTCGAGCGCGAGCGGGGACATCGCGGAACTGACCTCGGTGCCGGAACGTTCCGGCGTCTGGTCCCAGGTGACATCCACCCGGGAAAACTGCCTCGGACAGCACTGCGAACACCACGCACGCTGCTTCGTGCTGGCAGCCCGCCGGGAGGCCTTGCAGGCCGATCTCGTGGTGGTCAACCACCACCTGTTTTTCGCCGACGTCCTGCTGCGCGACGAAGGCGCCGGCGAATTGCTGCCCCAGTGCAACACCGTCATTCTGGACGAAGCCCACCAGCTGCCTGACACGGCTTCGGCGTTTTTCGGACGCTCCTTCTCCACAGGCCAGCTGATCGACCTGGGGCGGGATGCGATGGAATCTGCGCTGGCCGCTTCGGTTGAGCTGGGGGACATTGCGGACGCCGCGGTGGCCCTGCAGAAATCGGCCAGGGACCTGAGGCTGTCCATCCCCCTCAAGGAAGGCCGGCTGGCGGCCGGGCAGTGGCACGGCTATGCCGACTTCGAGCCGAAGCTTCGCGGCGCGCTCGCATCGCTCACATCGCTGTGCGAGTTGTTGTCAGCCCAGGAAGAACGTTCCGAGGAACTGCGCGCGGTGGCCGCCTCGGCCCGATCCCTGCTCGACGAAGGGCACCGCTGGACGGACCCGGAGGAAGGGGATCTCGAAACCGTGCGCTGGGTGGAATGCTTCAGCCAGAGCCTGCAGCTTCATGCCACGCCCTTGTCCCTCGCCAGCGTTCTCAGGCCGCACTGGCAGTCAGCTCCCAAATCCTGGATTTTCACGTCGGCCACCCTCTCGGTGAAAGGGGATTTCACCCATTACCGCCAGGAAATGGGGCTTGAAAGCGTGGAGGCCCGCTCCTGGGAGAGCCCCTTCAATTTTGCCGACCAGTCGCTCCTGTACGTACCGCGCAACCTCCCCCAGCCGGCCCATCCGGATTATGTCCGGGCCGTGGTGGAAGCGGCCTTGCCCGTCCTGAAGGCGAGCCGGGGCCGTGCCTTCATGCTGTTCACCAGCCACAGGGCGTTGAAGGAGGCCCGCGACATCCTCGCGGAACACATCGAGTCCCAGGGGCTCCCCTTTACGCTGTTCCAGCAGGGCGAAACGGCGAGGCACGAGCTGCTGCGGCGCTTTCGCGGCACCACCGGGGCCGTTCTGCTGGGCACCAGCGCGTTCTGGGAAGGGGTCGACGTGAAGGGGGAAGCGCTGTCGGCCGTCATCATCGACAAGCTTCCGTTCGCGCCGCCGGACGATCCGGTGACGGCCGCGCGCATCGAAGCCATGAACCGGGCGGGGCGCAACGCTTTCATGGAATACCAGCTGCCCCAGGCGGTGATCGCCCTGAAGCAGGGAGCCGGGCGCCTGATCCGGGATGAGCAGGACCGGGGCGTGCTCATGCTGTGCGATCCCAGGCTGCTTGAAAAGTCCTACGGGCGCAGGATCTGGATGAGCCTGCCCCCCATGCGGCGCACGCGGGAGCTCGCCGACGTGGAAGCCTTCTTCCACGGGGAGGCGGGTCAGGCCGGCTGAGCGGGCGTTTCGCGCGGCAGCTCGATGCGGGCTTCAAGCCCTCCGCCATTGCGCGGAAGCAGCTTGAAGGTGCCCCGGTGCATGCCGATGATGCGGTCCACGATGGCGAGCCCCAGCCCGGCTCCGGGGTGGCCGCTGCGGGAAGATTCGCGCCGGGTGAAGGGCTGTATCAGCCGTGTGACTTCCTGGGGCGGAATCCCGGTGCCCCGGTCCAGAACCGACAGGCGCACCAGGCCGTTGAACGTTTCCGTCCGGATGCTGATGGGGGGATCCCCGTAACGCAAGGCGTTTTCCACCAGGTTGGTGATGACCCGTTCGATGGCCCGGTCGTTGATCATGGTGTCGTCCGGCGTGAAGCTCAGATCCAGGGTCACGGGATAGTTCCGGGCGACGAAACGTTCGTACGTCGCGCGCACCACTTCGTTGATGCTGCCGCGGGAGAGCCAGTTTTGCGGGTTGTCCCGGGCAAAATCCAGAAACTGGTCGATGATCCGGTCTATTTCCTCCAGATCCTGGACGAGGGGGTCCAGGGCGTTTCCGTCCTTGGGCGACAGCAGCATTTCAAGGCCCAGACGCAGACGCGCGAGGGGCGTGCGCAAATCGTGGGACACTCCCGCGAGCATGATGGTGCGATTCGACTCGAAGGCCCGCAGCGCCCGCTGCATGGTGTTGAACGCTTCGCTCAGGGCGCGGATTTCCTGGGGCCCAGGAGGTTCCGGCACGGGGGTCGGGGTTTGCCCCTGCGCGATGCGGTGCACGGCGGCGGTGAGGTCGTGCAGGGGCTTGTTGATGCGGCGCACGCCCCAGTAAACGCCGACGACGGAAATGCAGATCACCACCATGAGCATGATGGCCCATTTGACGGGAAATCCGGAGTCGAAACGCTGGCGCTGGGTGACGTACCAGTATTCGCCGCTGGGCGTCTTGAGGGAAATCCAGGCTTCCGGTGAGTCGCCGCGGTCAGCCACCAGAACCCGGGTGTCCGGGGCGATCTGCCGTTGCAGGCGCTCCTGCAGGCGAAACAGCCGGGTGTCCGGATCCGGGGGGATTCCGTTGTCCTTCGGCAGTGCGGTCAGGATGTGCCCGCCTTCGCTGTCCTTGTAATTTTTGACGAAGGCGGCGCGCTGGTCCTTGGGCATCACCGAAAGGGAGGTGACGATGGTCTGGATGTGATTGGCGCGGTCGTCAAGCGCCCGTTCCAGCAGCGGGTGGACATAAAACTGTCGAATGACGAATGTGGTGGCCAGTTGGGTCAGGAGGACGGACAGGACCACGACCAGAACGGTGCGCCCGAACAGGGAGCGCGTGAAAAAACTCATGGGCTGTCGTCAGGGACGAAAACGTAGCCGAAGCCCCATACGGTTTGGATGTATCGGGGCTTGCCCGAATCCTCTTCAATCAGGCGGCGCAGGCGGGAGATCTGCACGTCGATGCTGCGGTCGAACACTTCGTGTTCCCGGCCGCGGGCCATGTCCATCAGTTTTTCGCGCGACAGCGGATCGCGCGGATGGCTCACCAGCACGCGCAGGAGGGCGTATTCGCCGCTGGTCAGGCTCACGGGGGTCCCATCGCGAGTCAGGGTCCGGTTGGCCAGGTTGAATTCGAAGGGGCCGAACTTGACGAGGCTGCGGCCGCCGTTGAGTGCGCCGGGCGCGCTGGGCAGCGTCGATGCCGGCTGGCGGCGCAGGACGGCATGCACGCGCGCGAGAAGTTCCCTCGGGTTGAACGGTTTCGAGAGGTAGTCGTCGGCCCCCATTTCAAGGCCCATGATGCGGTCCACATCGTCCCCTTTGGCCGTGAGGATGATGATGGGGATGTCGTTGGATCCGGCCCGGATGCGCCGGCAGATGGAAAGGCCGTCTTCACCGGGCAGCATGAGGTCGAGCACCAGCAGGTCGAAACGTTCCCGGGCCATCAGCCGGTCGAGGGCGGCCGCATCCGGCACCGCCTCCACGCTGAAGCCTTGTTCGTTCAGATAGCGCTTGAGGAGCTCCCGAAGACGCATGTCGTCATCCAGGACGAGGATCTTTTGTGGGCGTTTTTCCATGTTGCGGATGTTAGCCGCCTTGGCGGCGAAGGGCCGTTTCAATTTGTAACTCCTGGAGTTTGGCACAGTGTAGCCGAGTGCTGCAGGCAAGGCAGCAGGATCGGCCGGATGATGGCATCCGGGGTGGCGTGGGATTATGATGCCGGTTTTGGCCGAAGGTTCCTTTCGGATCAGACGGGGAGCGACCAGTTGGGTTTGAATCTGCTTGCGTTGGAGTCGGCGACGGGACACAGTTCGGCCGCCCTCTGGCTGGAAGACCGGGTGTCCGTCCGGCGAAGCGCCGACCAGCCCCACTCCGAAACGTTGCTGCCCCTCGTGCAGGCGCTTCTGGAAGAATCCGCACTGTCGCCAACCGCGCTCGATGCGGTGGCGTTCGGCGCGGGCCCGGGCGCGTTCACGGGGCTGCGGCTCGCCTGCGGCGTGGCGCAGGGCCTGGCCCTGGGGCTCGGCATACCGGTCCTGCCGGTTTCCACATTGATGGCGCTGGCCCAGGCGGCGGCCCAGCCGCGCGTGCTCACCCTGCTGGATGCGCGCATGGGGCAGGTCTATTGCGCTGCCTACGAGCGCGACGGCGATCACTGGGCGGTCCGGATCGAACCCTGCCTGTGCGATCCGGAGGCGCTGCCGCCGCTGCCTCCCGGCCTCTGGCTTCCGGTCGGAAGCGGCGCGGAAATGCTGGCAGGCCGGCTGGACGATGCCTGGCCGGAGCGCCTGCTGCCGGTTCAGACAGGCCTCGTTCCGGACGCGGCCCATATCGCGGTGCTCGCCGTTCAGGATTTTGCCCGCGGACGCGCGCTCCCGCCGGAAGCGGCAAGCCCCGTTTATTTGCGCGACAAAGTGGCCCTGACGCGGGCGGAACGTTCCGTCTGAACATGACGCAGGGGCTGCCCGACATCACGGAGCTGCGTCCGGAAGACCTGGATGCCTTGCAGGACATTGAAAAAAGGGCCTACGCCGTGCCCTGGACCCGGGGAAACCTGAAGGATTCCCTGGCGGGGGATCACATCGGACTCGCTTGCCGCCACGAGGGCCGGCTTGCCGGTTATGCGTTCATGATGAAGGTGCTGGACGAAATGCATCTGCTCAATCTCACCATCGATCCCGACTGCCAGGGGCGGGGCTGGGGCCGTCTGCTCCTGGAGGCGGTCAAGGCGCGTGCCCGCGCCCTGGGCTGCGTGCGCCTGTTGCTGGAAGTGCGCCACGGCAACCAAAAGGCCATCCGTCTCTACCGTAACAGCGGCTTTTCACAGATCGGCTTGCGGCGCCAGTACTATCCGGGCCCCGGCGGTCGCGAAGACGCCATTGTCATGAGCAGCCTGCTGTGAACGGCAACGAAGCCCGCTGGCGCGAACTGGGCCTTTGGCCCCTGTGGGTCGGGCGCAATCCGGCGGCGGAGCGGGCGGAAACGCCCACCCATGCCGCGCAGCCCGCGCCCAGTGCGCCGGAGGTCCCGGACGGAGTGGCGGACATGGACTGGCCGGAGCTGGAGCAACAGGTCCGGCACTGCACCCGCTGTCCGCTGCATGAAACCAGGCGGCAGGCCGTACTGGGCGTGGGCGACCGCGCGGCGCGCTGGATGTTCGTGGGAGAAGGCCCCGGAGCGGAGGAAGACCTGCGGGGAGAGCCCTTCGTCGGGGCTGCAGGCCGGCTGCTGGATCAGATGCTGAAAGCCCTGGGCCTCGACCGGACTTCGAACGTCTACATCGCCAACGTCGTGAAATGCCGTCCCCCGCAGAACCGCACGCCCACGGAACAGGAGTGCGCCGCCTGCATGCCGTACCTGCAGCGGCAGGTGGCCCTGATCCGACCGTCCGTCATCGTGGCGCTCGGGAAAGTGGCGGCAGGGGCCCTGCTTGCCACCGACAGCACGCTGGGCGCCTTGCGCGGAAAGACGCACGATTTCAGCGGCATCCCCGTGGTCGTCACCTGGCATCCGGCCTACCTGCTGCGCACGCCGGCGGACAAGGCCAAAAGCTGGGAGGACCTGTGCAGGGCCCGCCGGCTGATGGCTAGTCTGTGTACTCCACGTGATGGTAGCGGCGATAGAGCAGGAACATGACCCAGCTGATGAACAGGCCCAGCAGCAGGACGCTGACATAGTAGGCCGCTTCCGTCGGGGCCAGCGCCCGTCCCTTGAGCGCTTCGATCCCGATGCTTCGCATGAACCGCTGCAGGGGCGAATCAGCCCGGATGATGAGCGCATAGACGCCCAGTAGCGCGAGGATACTGATGTTTTCATTGAAGTTCTGCACGGCGATGCTGTGCCCCGCTCCCATGAGCTGGTGGCCGCGGTGCTGAAGCAGGGCGTTCATGGGGACGACGAAAAACCCCCCCATGGCGCCCGCGAGGACCAGCAGCACGATGGCCACGTGCCAGTCGCGCACCACCAGCATGCCCAGAATGGCCACGCCCATGGCGATTCCCACCGGCAGCACCTTGAGCGAACTTTCCAGCCGGACCCATTTGGCGGCGGCGGCCGACCCCAGTGCGATGCCGATGGCGGAAATGGCCGTCAATTGGGTGGAACGCTCAAGATCGAGATTGAGCTGCAGGGTGGCCCAGACCAGCACGATCAGGCGCAAGGTGGACCCCACCCCCCAAAACAGCGTCGTGACGGCGAGAGAGACTTTTCCGAGCGGGTCGCGCCAGAGCAGCATGAAGGATGCGGCAAAATCCTTGATCAGGAACCAGGGGTTCTTGCGCGGCAGGGAATGGTCGCGATGGACTCGCGGAATGTACAGGTTGACGATCGCCGCGGCGATGTAGAGCAGCAGGACCACCAGGATGGCGAATTCCGGAAGGGTCAGGACTTTGAGGCCGGCGCCGGCCAGCGCATCGCGCAGGACCAGGTAGGGAGGCCAGTTCGGGATCAGCAGGATGCCGCCCAGCACTGCGCCGAGAATGATGGCAAGAACGGTCAGCCCTTCCATCCAGCTGTTGGCCAGAACGAGCTGGCTGGGGGGGAGGTATTCCGTGAGGATGCCGTATTTGGCCGGCGAATAGGCGGCCGCGCCGAGCCCGACCAGGGCGTAGGCGTACAGGGGCTGGATGCCCGCCAGCATGGCGATGCAGCCCGCAAGCTTGATGAGGTTGCTGATGAACATGACCTGCCCCTTCGGGATCGCATCGGAAAAGGCGCCGACGAAGGGGGCGAGGAGGATGTAGGACACCACGAAGAACTGCTGCAGGAACGGCACGTACTCGGGCGGGGCCGAAAGCTGCTTGAGCAGCGCGATGGCCGCAAAGAGGAGGGCGTTGTCCGCCAGTGCGGACAAGAACTGCGCAAGCAGGATGATGTAGAAGCCGAGCGCCATCAAAAAACCGCTAAAGGACTTCCGCGGCGTAGTCGGCCAGGCGTGAACGTTCGCCGCGCTGCAACGTGATGTGCCCGCTGTGTCGCCACCCCTTGAAGCGGTCCACCACGTAGGTCAGGCCGGAGCTGCCTTCGGTCAGGTAGGGCGTATCGATCTGGGCGATGTTTCCGAGGCACACCACCTTGGTTCCGGGGCCGGCCCGGGTGATGAGCGTTTTCATCTGCTTGGGCGTGAGGTTCTGCGCCTCGTCGATGATCAGATACTTGTTGAGGAACGTGCGGCCGCGCATGAAATTGAGCGACTTGATCTTGATGCGGGAACGGATCAGGTCGCGGGTGGCGGCACGTCCCCAATCGCCGGCCTCGTCGTCGCTTTTGTTGAGGACATCGAGGTTGTCTTCGAGCGCGCCCATCCAGGGCGTCATTTTCTCTTCTTCCGTGCCGGGCAGGAACCCGATGTCCTCGCCCACCGGAACGGTGACCCGCGTCATGATGATTTCGGAATAGGTCTTGTGTTCCAGGGTCTGCATCAGGCCGGCGGCCAGGGTGAGCAGCGTTTTTCCCGTGCCGGCCTGTCCCAGCAGGGTCACGAAGTCCAGGTCGGGGTTCATGAGCAGGTTGAGGGCGAAGTTCTGCTCGCGGTTGGCGGCCACGATGCCCCAGGTGTTGTTGCGCTGCGACGTGTAGTCCCGGATGGTCTGGAGGACGGCCGACTGGCCGTCCCGTTCCCGCACGAAGGCGTAGAAAGGCTTGTCGTCGTGGTCCTGGTAGACGAATTCGTTGAGGAAGAAGCCGGGTGCCAGCGGACCTTTGATGCGGTACAGCGTGCGTCCGTGTTCCTGCCAGGATTGCATGTCCTTGCCGTGGCTGTCCCAGAAATCCGGGGACAGCTCGCGGGCGCCCGTGTAGAGGAGGTCCGTGTCCTCCAGCACCTTGTCGTTGTAGTAGTCTTCGGCATCCACGCCCAGGGCGCGGGCCTTGATGCGCATGTTGATGTCTTTGCTGACCAGGATGACGGCGCGGTTGGGCTGGGCCCTCTTGAGTTCCAGCGCCACGCCGAGGATCTGGTTGTCCGCCTTCCCCCCCGCCAGGGAACTTGGGATGGCGGAGCCGTTCAAGGTCTGGAGGAACAGGGTTCCGGACGGGGTTTTGGCATGGTCCCGGGCAAGCGGAATGCCGGCCGTGATGTCGGGCTTCTTGGCACGGTTGATGATTTCGTCGAGAAACCGGCTGACCTGGCGCGCATTGCGCGCCACTTCCGTCATGCCTTTCTTGTTGTTGTCCAGCTCCTCGACCGTGACCATCGGCAGGTAGACGTCGTGTTCCTCGAACTGAAACAGGCTGGTGGGATCATGCAGCAGGACATTGGTGTCGAGAACGAACAGCTTGGGCAATTCCGGGGGTTTCCGAGCCATTTGGCGATGTTTCCTGATTAACTCTTTGTCACAGTATCAAAGTGATTTGACGAAGTCGAGTACGGCCTGCGCGTGCCCGGGCACGGAAACGCCGCGCCATTCACGGCGCAAGCGGCCGTCCGGGTCGATCACGAAGGTGCTGCGTTCGATGCCCCGCACCTGCTTTCCGTACATGTTTTTGAGCTTGATCACCCCGAACAGGGCGCATGCCGTTTCTTCCGCATCGCTCAGAAGGTGGAACGGGAATTCCATTTTCGCCCGGAAGCGCTCATGGGAGGACACGGAGTCGCGGGAGACGCCGAGCACGGTGCACTTCAGGGCGGCGAAATCGCCGTGCAGGGCCTTGAACTGCAGCCCTTCGTCGGTGCAGCCGGGAGTGTCGTCCTTGGGGTAGAAGTAAAGCACGAGCGGCGCGCCGCGCATGGCGGAAAGCTTGAAGCGCTGGCCGCCGGTGGCCGGCAATTCGAAATCGGGGACGGCTTGCATGAGTTCCATGGGGTGTTCCTCAGGAGAAGTGAAGGGGGGAATCGGGCAGCTGCTCGCCCTGCAGCGCGAGCGTGCCGGAACGGCCCGCTACGGCGCCCCGGAGTACCGTGCAGCGGGGCAGGGCGGAGGGGTCGATGCTTTTCCCCAGCTCGCCCAGCGAGACCAGACGGTAGCCTTGCTCCCGCCACCCGGACAGCAGGGTGTCGAGAACCGGGGCAAGGCGCATGCCTTCCAGCTCGGCATGCAAGGTGAACACATGCGCCGAGACGGGCGGCTCCGCCGTCAGCCGCAACAGGTGTCCGGCCACATTGGACGCGTCGAGCCCGCCGATCCCGATCAGTTCGTCGAGGGTGGGCAACGTGGTCGGCAACTGGGGACAGCGGCAGGGGCGGCCGGCGATGACGGGGATGAAGGGGCCGGTTCCGCGGGTGTCGGACGACCATTCGAAACCGGCGTCGTCCAGGTGCCGGAACGCCGCGTCGTTCATCTGCCATCCGGCGGCTCCATGGATGCGGGCGGAGTGGCCGAATACGGCCTTGAATCGGTCTTCGGCGAGGCGCATCTGGCGCTCGGTCCATGCCGCCGAAGCCTGCACCACCCCGTCCTGCCAGGCCACGTGGTCCCAGGTGTGGATGCCCGTCTCGAACCCCGCCGCTTCGGTGGCGCGCATCGGCCCGGCCGCCTCGAGGCCGATGTCCGGGCCGGGCAGCAAGGTGCCGTAGAGCAGGGTCTTGAGCCCGTAATGTTCGAGCACCGAGGTGCGCTGGACTTTTCCCAGAAACCCTTTGCGAAACACCCGCTTGACGGCCCGGCCCGTATGGTCGGGCCCCAGGCTGAACAGGAACGTGGCACGGGCCTGGTGCGCGAGTAGCAGGGATTGGAGCTGCGGCACGCCTTCCCGGGTGCCCCGAAGCGTATCCACGTCGATTTTCAAAGCGATGGCATTCATCGAGCGACTATCGCCAATTTTCAGGGTCGAAGCAACCCCCGCGGCGTGATAAAATGGCGGGCTTCGTTAAACTGGTTGAATTTCATGTCCCGACGCCTTCGCAACATCGCCATCATCGCCCACGTGGACCACGGCAAGACAACGCTGGTCGACAAACTGCTTCAGCAATCCGGCACCTTCGCCGCCCATCAGCAGGTTTCCGAGCGCGTCATGGACAGCAACGACCTGGAGAAGGAGCGCGGCATCACCATCCTGGCGAAAAACTGCGCCGTGGAGTACGAAGGCACGCACATCAATATCGTCGATACTCCCGGGCACGCGGATTTCGGCGGGGAAGTGGAGCGCGTCCTGTCCATGGTGGACGGCGTGCTGTTGCTGGTTGACGCCGTGGAAGGGCCGATGCCCCAGACCCGTTTCGTCACGCGCAAGGCGCTGGCGCAGGGGCTCAAGCCGATCGTGGTGGTCAACAAGATCGACCGCCCGGGAGCCCGGCCGGACTGGGTGGTCAACCACACGTTCGATTTGTTCGACAAGCTGGGGGCCACGGAAGCGCAGCTCGATTTTCCCGTGGTGTACGCATCCGCGCTCCAGGGCTACGCCACGCTCGACCCCGCGCGTCCGGGCCAGGACCTGCGCCCGCTTTTCGAAGCGATCCTCAAGCACGTGCCCGAAAGGCCCGGCGACCCGCAGGGACCGCTGCAGTTGCAGATCATTTCCCTCGACTACTCGAGCTTCGTGGGACGCATCGGCATCGGCCGCATCCATCGGGGCACCATCCGTCCGGGGCAGGAAGTGGCCGTGATGCGCGGACCGGGAACCCCGGTGAAGAAGGCCCGCGTCAACCAGGTGCTGGGATTCAAGGGGTTGGAGCGGGTTCCGTTCGAGAGCGCGGAGGCAGGCGACATCGTGCTGATCAACGGCATCGAGGACGTGGGCATCGGCGTGACGATCGCCGACCCGGACAGCCCCGAAGCGCTGCCCATGCTGGAAGTGGACGAACCCACGCTGACCATGAACTTCCAGGTCAACACCTCGCCGTTCGCGGGCCAGGAAGGGAAATTCGTCACCAGCCGGCAGGTGCGCGAGCGGCTGGACCGGGAATTGATGAGCAACGTGGCGCTGCGCGTCCAGGAAACTTCGGATACGGACATCTTCCTCGTGTCCGGGCGCGGCGAACTGCATTTGACCATCCTGCTCGAAAACATGCGCCGGGAAGGGTACGAGCTGGCCGTTTCGCGCCCCCGGGTCCTTTTCAAGGAAATCGACGGGCGCAAGTGCGAACCTTTCGAAATGCTGACGGTGGACGTGGACGAAGACCACCAGGGCCCCGTGATGCAGGCGCTGGGAGAACGGCGCGGCGACTTGCAGGACATGCAGTCGGACGGGCGCGGCCGGGTCCGCCTGGATTACCGCATCCCGGCGCGCGGCCTGATCGGGTTCCAGTCCGAATTTCTCACCCTGACCCGCGGAACAGGCCTCATGAGCCACGTCTTCGACGACTACGACGCGGTCAAGCCGGAAATCCCGGCGCGCAGGAACGGGGTCCTGATTTCCGCCGAGCTGGGGGAAGCGGTCGCCTATGCGCTCTGGAAACTCCAGGAACGGGGGCGGATGTTCGTGGTTCCCGGAGACCGCGTTTACGAAGGGATGGTCATCGGCATTCACAGCCGTGACAACGACCTTGTGGTCAATCCGGTCAAAACCAAGCAGCTCACCAACATCCGCGCGGCCGGCAAGGATGAGGCGGTGGTGCTGACGCCTCCCGTGGTCCTGACCCTGGAGTCGGCCATCGAGTTCATCAACGACGACGAACTGGTGGAGATCACGCCCAAGACCATCCGGATCCGCAAGCGGCACCTGCTGGAGCACGAGCGCAAGCGTGCGGCCCGGGAAGGCGAAACCCAGAGCTGAGAGCCCGTGCTGCCAATCCTCCTTCTCGCCGGAATCATCGTGCTGGTCCTTGCCTGGGGCCTGTATGCCCTGCACCGCCGCCTGGACGGGCTGGACCAGCGCTTCGGCGAAGGCTCCCCGCAGCTTGCCGCCCTGCTGGAAAGCCGCCTGCGCGAACTGGACAGCGAATTGCAGGCAGGACTGGTGCGCCAGGGCGATCGCCTGGCCCACAACCAGTCCGAGACCGCCGAGCGCTTGCGCGAAGCCGTGAAGGGGGAACTGGTGCAGATGCGCGACCAGCTCGAGAAGCTGCGCCTGGACCTGCTGGAACGCCTGACCGAGCGTTCCGACGCGCTCGGGCGCAAGGTGGACGAGCGCCTGGAGCTGATTTCCGGCAAGGTGGCGGAACGCCTGGACGAAGGCTTCAAGAAGACCAACGACACCTTCGTATCAGTCATGCAGCGCCTGTCGACCATCGACGAGGCCCAGAAAAAGATCGACGGCCTCGCCACCAACGTGGTCAGCCTTCAGAGCCTGCTGGGGGACAAGCGCGCCAGGGGGGCCATCGGCGAAATCCAGCTGGAGGACATCGTGCGCAACATCCTCCCGCCCAACGCCTACGAATTCCAGTCCGTCCTGTCCACGGGAGTGCGGGTGGACTGCCTGCTGCGCCTGCCCGAACCCACCGGCCAGATCGGGGTGGATTCCAAATTCCCCCTGGAAAACTACGAACGCCTGGTGCGCGCCGACCAGCAGCCGGCGGATCGGGACAGCGCGTTGCGCCAGTTCCGCAACGATGTCAAAGGCCATGTGGACGCCATCGCGGACAAGTACATCATCCCGGGAGAGACCGGGGACGGGGCCTTGATGTTCATTCCGGCCGAAGCGATCTTTGCGGAAATCCACGGCAACCATCCCGAAGTGATTGAATACGCCATGAAGCGGCGGGTCTGGATCGTGTCCCCGACAACCCTCATGGCCATCCTGAACACGGCCCATGCGGTCCTCAAAAACGTGGAAACGCGCAAGCAGGTGCACATTATCCAGGAAGCGCTCAACGTCCTGGCCGGCGACTTCTCCCGTTTCGAGGAGCGCATGAAAAAACTGGCCACCCACATCAAGCAGGCATCCCAGGACGTGGATCTCGTGCACGTTTCCAGCCAGAAAATCACGCGCCGCTTCGGACAGATCCATCGGGTGGAGCTGGAGGCCATCGAAGGCGGGGACCCGGCAGCCGGCTCGGGCCGCGTGGTCGAGCGCCTGCTGGAGGAAGACAACGGGGAAACGCCCCGCGATCAGGAGCCGACATGAGTGCCGTACTGGGGTTTGCAGGTTATTCCGGGTCGGGAAAGACCACGCTGCTGGAGCAGGTCATCGGTCATCTGGTGGCCTGGGGCGTGCGCGTCTCCCTCATCAAGCACGCGCACCACGAGTTTGACGTGGACGTGCCGGGCAAGGATTCCTGGCGTCACCGCAAGGCCGGCGCGCATGAAGTGATGGTGGCCTCGGACCAGCGCTGGGCGCTGATGCACGAGCACCGGGGAGCGCCGGAGCCCGCCCTGGACGCCCTCATCGAACGGCTCTCCCCCTGCGACCTGGTCTTGGTGGAAGGCTTCAAAAAGGACCCGATTCCGAAGCTCGAGGTGTGGCGGCGCAGTCACGGCGCCGAGCGCCTGAGCGGAGAAGACCCGTGGATCATCGGCCTCGTGACCGATGAACCGCAGGAAGGCATGCTGCCCTGCCTTGACATCAATGATCCCGAATCGGTGGCGCGCTTCATCGTGCGCCGATTCGATCTTGTGATATCTTCCCACCATCGGGAGACATCGGTCCGGCTGCGATATTTCGCCCGCCTCAGGGAGTCGCTTCAGATGGACGGGGAAACGCTGCCGCTCGAAGCGCCGGTGACCCTGGGGGAACTGATTGCGCGGTTGCGGGAGCGCGGCGGAGTCTGGGCTGACGCGCTGTCCGAAACGCGCCCCATACGGGCTGCCGTGAACCAGGAACTCGCATCCTCCGGTTCTCCGGTCCGTCCGGGAGACGAAGTGGCCCTGTTCCCGCCGGTGACGGGCGGATGACGCCATGAGCGTGCGGATACAGCAGGGTCCGTTCGAGGCCGGACACGAAATGGAAGCCCTTCGCGGGAACGACACCCGCGTGGGCGCCCTGGCCAGCTTCACGGGGTATGTGCGGGATTTCAATGACGAGTCCGCCATCACCCGCATGACGCTTGAACATTATCCCGGCATGACCGAAAAGGCCCTGGAGCGCCTGGAAGCCGAAGCGCGCCGGCGCTGGGACTTGCTGGACATCGCCATCATTCATCGCGTGGGGACGCTCGAGCCGGGAGATCCGATCGTGCTGGTTTGCGTCTCCAGCGCACATCGCGGGGACGCATTCCAGGCCTGCGAATTCCTAATGGATGCCCTGAAGACGCAGGCACCGTTTTGGAAAAAGGAAACTACGCCAGAGGGGGCGCGTTGGGTCGATGCAAGACAATCAGATGACGAAGCGGTTGCGCGCTGGCAAAAGCCAGACTAGACGGCGTTTGATGCAGGCGGGCTGGTTGCCGCTCGCCTTGCTGGCGGGATGCTCCCCGGTCGGGCCCGATTTCGTGCGTCCCGCCGCTCCGGCGGTGGCGCACTATACCGAAGGGAGCCAACCCGGCAGCACGCCGGCGGTGCGAACCCGGGACGGCGATGCCCAGGCATTCGTGTCCGGGGCGGAGGTCCCTTCCGACTGGTGGCGGCTGTTCCATTCCAAAAAGCTGGACGATCTGATCGAAAAGGCGCTGCAGCATAGTCCGACCATCGACGCAGCCCGGGCCGCGCTCGAAAACGCCCGCGAATACGCCAACGCCCAGCGCGGCAACCTGATGTTCCCGGCCGTGAACGCCCAGTTGGGCGAAACCCGTCAGCGCCTGTCCCCCGAAGCCTTCGGCTTTCCCGGAAGTCCCACCACGTTCAGCCTGACCAATGCGAACGTGGGGGTTTCCTACACGCTGGATTTTTTTGGGGCCAACCGGCGCCAGCTGGAAGGCCTGGAAGCCCAGGCTGAGGCGGAAAGCCATCTGTTGCGGGCCGCCCAGGCGACGCTTGCGGCCAACATCGCGACCACCGCCATCCGGGAAGCCGGCCTGCGCGCCCAGATCAAGGCCTCCCGGTCCGTGGCGGAAGTGGAGAAAAGGACGCTGGAGATTCTGCAGGCGCGCGAGCGCCTGGGAGGCGTTTCCGACATGGAAGTCCAGCAGCAGCGGGCCACGCTGTCCCAGACGCAGGCGTCCATCCCGGCCCTGGAACGACAACTGGCACAGGCCCGGCACCAGCTTGCGGTCTATGCCGGGGAATTCCCGGCAGACGCGCAACTGCCCCAATTCGAACTGGACGATCTGCAGCTGCCCCAGAAATTGCCGGTGTCCCTGCCGTCGGCCCTGGTCCATCAGCGGCCCGACATCCTGGTGAGCGAAGCCATGCTGCACCAGGCCACCGCCAATCTGGGCATGACCATTGCCGGGGTCTACCCCAACGTCACGCTTTCGGCAAGCTACGGTGCCATGGCCCTCGTGCCGGGAACGCTGATGAACCCGGGATCCACCGTCTGGAACCTGGGCACCAACCTGGCGCAGCCGCTGTTTCGGGGCGGCGCCCTGGAAGCGGGGGAACGCGCCGCGCAGGCGGCGCTGGAGCAGGCGGCGGCCCAGTATCGCCAGACGGTGCTTGCGGCGTTCCAGAACGTGGCGGACGTGCTGCGAACCCTCGAAACGGATGCCGGCACCCTGGCTGCACAGGCGGACAATGCGGACGCCTCGCGCCGCAGCCTCGCGCTGGCGCAGGCGCAATACGCAAACGGCGGGATCAGCTTTCTGGGGCTGCTGACCGCCCAGGAACACGACAGCCAGGCCCAGATCGCCCTCGTGCAGGCCCAGTCGGCGCGACTTGCCGATTCGGCGGCCCTGTTCCTGGCCATGGGCGGCGGTTGGTGGAACAAGCCCGGCACGGCCACACCCTAAAAATTTCCCAGCAGGAAAACCGAGAGCCATGAACGATCAAAAAAAACATCCTTCATTCAGAAAACGCCTGACCCTCATGCTGGTGCTGGTCGCATTGCTGGTCGGCGGGCTGGTGGCGTTCCACGTTTTCAAGGGCCTCATGATCAGGAAGTTCATGGCTTCCGCCGGGGAACCGCCCCAAACCGTGAGCACCGTGGGCGTCACCCGCTCGGAATGGGTTCCCGAATACGAAGTGGTCGGATCCCTGCGGGCCGTGCGCGGGGTGGACATCAGTCCGGAAATTGCCGGGACCGTCCGGCAGGTGGGGTTCCATTCCGGTGACAGGGTCAAGGCGGGACAGGTGCTCCTGGAGATGGTGGACGACGCGGAAAAGGCCCAGCTCGCCGTGCTGGAAGCGAGCGCCGCGCTGGCCCGCATCACCATGGAGCGCGATCGCGCCCAGTATGACGCCAAGGCCATCAGCAAGGCCCAGCTGGATGCCGATACCGCAGACCTGCAAAGCAAGGAGGCGCAGGTGGCCCAGCAGAAAGCCCTGCTTGCGAAGAAATCCCTGCAGGCGCCATTCGATGGCCGCCTGGGCATCACCACCGTCAATCCGGGGCAGTACCTCAACGCCGGGGACAAAGTGGTGACCCTCCAGCAGATTGCGCCCATCCTGGTGGATTTCAACGTACCCCAGCAGCAGGCCGGTCAGCTGGTGGTGGGTGGGAAAGTGTCGCTGCAGACCGACGCATGGCCCGGAAAGGCGTTTCCCGGCGCCATCACTGCCGTGAGTCCCCTGGTGGATGCCAGCACGCGCAACGTGGCCGTGGAAGCGAAGCTCGAAAACCCCAAGGAAATCCTCCTGCCGGGAATGTTTGGAAAAGTGCACTGGACTTACGGCGAGCGTCAGCAGCTCCTGACCTTGCCGCAGACGGCGATCACCTACAACCCCTACGGGGCCACCGTGTTCATCCTGAAACCCGCGCCCAAGCAGGCCGGCGGCCCGGCGCAAGCCGGACCCAAGGCGGAGTGGGTGGCCGAGCAGGTGTTCGTCACCACAGGGCCCACGCGCGGGGACCAGGTCGCGATCCTGTCCGGCCTGCAAGAGGGGGCCACCGTGGTGACCAGCGGCCAGATCAAGCTCAAGACCGGCACGCCCGTGATCGTCAACAACACGCTCCTGCCCCCCAACGAACCGTCACCGTCACCCCAGGAAAAGTGAGCTGAGTCGCCCATGAATTTCACGGACATATTCATCCGTCGGCCCGTCCTGTCAGTCGTCGTCAGCCTGCTGATCCTGGTGCTCGGGCTGCGCGCGGTTTTCAGCCTGCCCGTCAACCAATATCCCCGCACGCAGAACGCGGTGGTCACGATCACCACGAATTATTTCGGAGCGGACGCCCAGACCGTCGCGGGCTTCATCACGCAGCCCCTGGAGGCGGCCATCGCCCAGGCCCAGGGCATCGACTACCTGTCTTCCAACAGCCTGCTCGGCACGTCCATCATCACGGCCACGCTGCGCCTCAACTATGACCCGAACAAGGCGCTGACGGAAATCAACACGCAGGTCAATTCCGTGCGGAACCAGCTGCCGCCCCAGGCGCAGCAGCCGGTCCTGTCCGTGCAGATCGGCCAGACGATCGATTCCATGTACATGGGCTTTTACAGCAAGGTCCTGCCCACCAACAACGTGACCGACTTCCTCCTGCGCGAAGTCAAACCCAAGCTCGACTCCCTCGAGGGGGTGCAAACGGCAGAAATCCTGGGCGCCCGCAATTTTGCCCTGCGCGCCTGGCTGGACGAGGCCCGCATGGCGGCCCACGGCGTCACGGCGGCGGACGTGAGCGCCGCACTGGCGGCCAACAACTACCTGGCGGCGGTCGGCTCCAGCAAGGGCCAGGCGGTCAGCGTGGATTTGACCGCGGGGACCGACCTGCACAGCGTGGACGAGTTCAAGAAACTGGTGGTACGCCAGAAGGGCAATACCCTGGTGCGCCTGGAAGACGTGGCCAACGTGACGCTCGGGGCCGAAAACTACGATTTCAACGTGGCTTTCAACGGCCAGCGTTCCGTGTTCATCGGCATCAAAGTGGCGCCGGGAGCCAACGTGCTCGAAGTGGCCCAGCGCGTGAGGGACGCTTTTCCGGCGCTTCAGGCCAAGCTTCCCACGGGGCTCACGGGTCAGATCGTGTACGACTCGACGGAATACATCACGTCCTCCATCAAGGAGGTGGCGAAAACCCTCTTTGAAGCGCTGGCGATCGTGACCGCCGTGATCTTCCTGTTCCTGGGCAGCCTGCGCGCCGTGGTGATTCCGGTGATCGCCATGCCGCTGTCGCTGATCGGCACGTTCCTGATCATGCTCATGCTGGGCTATTCCATCAACCTGCTCACGCTGCTTGCCCTGGTGCTGGCCATCGGCCTTGTGGTGGATGACGCCATCATCGTGGTGGAAAACGTGGACCGCCACATGAAGGAGGAGGGCAAATCCCCCTGGGAGGCGGCCCTCATGGCTGCCAGGGAACTGGGCGGCCCGATCCTGGCCATGACGGTGGTGCTGATCGCCGTCTATATTCCCATCGGGTTTCAGGGCGGGCTGACCGGCGCCCTGTTCACGGAATTCGCCTTCACGCTGGCAGGCGCCGTGACGGTATCGGGTGTGGTTGCGCTCACCCTGTCGCCCATGATGTGTTCGCGCTTTTTCAAAAGCAACGAGCACGAGAACCGGTTCGTGGCATTGCTGGACCGGACTTTCGACGCCTTGCACCTGCGCTATCAAAGAACCCTGACGAGCGCCCTCCAGACCGCCGGCGTGCTGGTGGTCATGGGCGGTCTGCTGCTGCTGGCCGCGGTCTACCTGTTCGCGACTTCCGCCAAGGAGCTCGCCCCCCCGGAAGACCAGGGCATCGTGCTGTATTCCATGACCGGCCCCCCCAACGCCACGGCCGACGAAATGCTGCGTTACGCCCAGGCGTTGCAGCAGATCGCCAAATCCGAACCGGAATACGCCCAGATGTTCCAGATCACCGGAGTCCCGGTGATCAACCAGGGGTTGGGCGGCACCGTGTTCAAACCCTGGGACCAGCGCAAGCGATCCGCCGACGAACTGCAGAAGGACCTGCAAATGAAATGGGCGAGCCTCGCCGGAGCGCGCGTGGCCGCATTCCAGTTTCCGCCGCTGCCCGGGACCCAGGGGCTGCCGGTGCAGTTCGTGATCAGCACCACCGAACCTTTCCAGAACCTCAACGACGTGGCGCAGAAAGTGCTGGACAAGGCGCGCCGCAGCGGCATGTTCTTCTATGTGGACGCCGATCTCAAAATCGACAAGCCGCAGACCACCATCAAAGTGGACCGCGATCTGGCGAGCAACCTCGGCCTGACCGAGCAGGACGTGGGAAGCACCCTGGGCGGCGCGCTGGGCGGCGATTACGTGAACTACTTCGCGCTCGGCGGGCGCTCATACAAAGTGATCCCCCAGGTGCGCCAGGTGGATCGCCTCAATCCCGACCAGGTGCTGGACTATCACATCAAAACGCCGGGAGGAACCCTGCTGACCGCCGGCACGGTGGCCCGCCTGGACCGGCACGTGGTGCCGGAAACCATCAGCCACTTTCAGCAGCTGAACGCGACCACCATCGGCGCCGTGGCCACCCCGCAGGTGTCCCAGGCCGACGTGCTCGACTTCCTCAAGAAGACCACTCAGGACGTGGCGCCGGTGGGCTACAACGTGGATTATTCCGGCGCCTCGCGCCAGTACGTGCAGGAGTCCGGCGGCTTCGTGGTGACCCTGCTGTTTGCGGTGCTGCTGGTGTTTCTGGTCCTGGCCGCGCTGTTCGAAAGCTTCAGGGATCCGGTGGTGATCCTGGTGTCCGTGCCCATGGCCCTGTTCGGAGCGCTGATTTTCATCAACCTGGGGCTCGCCACGCTGAACATCTACACCCAGGTGGGGCTGGTCACGCTGATGGGGCTCATCAGCAAGCACGGGATCCTGATCGTGCAGTTTGCCAACCAGCTGCAGCTCGCCGGCCGCTCCCGCTTCGATGCCATCATCCAGGCCGCCTCGGTCCGCCTGCGGCCTATCCTGATGACCACTGCGGCCATGGTGCTGGGAGTGCTGCCCCTCGTGCTGGCTTCCGGAGCGGGCGCTGCGGGACGCCGGGCCATGGGGCTCGTGATTTTCAGCGGCCTTTCCATCGGCACGCTGTTCACCTTGTTCGTGGTGCCGGCAGTCTATCTGTTCCTCGCCCAGGATCACGCCAGGGCGAAGGCCGACTAGGAGGGCAGGGGACGGGCTGCGGCGGCTTATTTTTCGACGAAGGCGCGTTCGATGACGTAGTCGCCGGGCTCGCCGATGCCGCCCGAGATCTCGAAGCCGCGCGCGTCCAGCATGCCGGAAATATCCTTGAGCATGCCGGGGCTGCCGCAGATCATGGCTCGGTCCACGGCCGGGTCCAGCGGCGGCAGGCCGATGTCGGAGAACAGCTGGCCGGTCTCGATGAGGGTGGTGATGCGGCCCGTGGTTTCGAATTCTTCCCGCGTGACCGTGGGGTAGTAAATCAGCTTCTGGCGCACTTCGTCGCCAAAATATTCGTTGTTCGGCAGTTCGTGCTGGATGAACTCGCGGTAGGCCAGTTCGGAAATCTGGCGCACGCCATGCACCAGGATCACCTTTTCGAATCGCTCGTAGGTTTCCGGGTCCTTGATGATGCTCATGAAGGGGGCGAGGCCGGTGCCGGTGGCGAACAGATACACGTGTTTTCCGGGCAGCAGGTCGTGAATCACGAGCGTGCCCACGGGCTTGCGGCTCACCAGGATCTCGTCGCCCACACGGATATGCTGCAGGCGGGACGTGAGCGGGCCGTTTGGCACCTTGATGCTCAGGAATTCCAGGTGTTCTTCATAGTTGGCGCTGGCGATGCTGTAGGCGCGCGTGAGGGGCTTGCCGTCCACGTGCAGTCCGATCATCACGAAATGACCATTCTCGAAACGAAGACCGGGGTCCCGGGTCGTGGTGAAGCTGAAGAGGGATTCGTTCCAGTGGTGGACTGAAAGAACCTTTTCCGTACCAATAGCAGCCATAATGATATAAAGCTTGGTGTGTTTTGAAACCGGAAATTATAATCTGCGCTGGCCGGCGGTAAAAGTCCACATGGTTATAATCTTATGAAGAACTCCTTTCGGCAACAACTGCAGGCCTTGCAGGACGCCGGACTGGCGCGTACGCGCCGAATCGTCGAAGGTCCCCAGGGACCCTGCCTGGAAGAAGGGGGCCGACAGGTTCTTGCCTTCGCGTCCAACGATTACCTGGGGCTTGCCAACCATCCCGACCTCGTCGCGGCCGCACATGCGGCGCTGGACCGCTACGGCCTGGGGGCCGGCGCTTCCGCCCTCATCAGCGGCCACAGTGCGCCGGTGGCGGCACTCGAGGAGGCCCTGGCTCGCTGGCTCGGGCAGGACCGGGTGCTGCACTTTTCCACCGGGTACATGGCCAATCTTGGCACCATTCCGGCCCTGCTGGGCGAGGGGGCGGCCGTGTTCTCCGATGCCCTCAACCACGCCAGCCTGATCGACGGGATCCGGCTGGCGCGGCCTGCCGAGCTCACGGTTTACCGGCACGGGGACATGGCGCAGTTGGAAGCGGCGCTTTCACGCTCCCGGGCCGGGGAAAAATGGATCATCACCGACGGCGTGTTCAGCATGGACGGCGACCTGGCACCGTTGCCAGCGCTGCTTGCGCTGGCAGAACGCCACGATGCACGCCTCCTGGTGGACGATGCGCACGGTTTCGGCGTACTGGGCGACGAAGGGCGCGGCTCGTTGTCCCATTGGGGGCTGCATTCGTCCCGTGTGGTGTACATGGCGACGCTTGGAAAGGCTGCGGGAGTTTTTGGCGCCTTCGTGGCGGCGTCCCAGGACGTGGCCGAATGGCTGTTGCAGCGGGCCCGCACGTACATTTTCACCACGGGGACCCCGCCGGTCCTGGCGGCAGCCTGTCTGGCCGCCCTCGAGCGCATCCGCCGCGACCAGTTCCGCCGGGATCGCCTGAAACAGCTGGGCGCCCAGCTGCAGGAGGGGGCACGCGGTCTGCCCTGGCCCCTGTTGCCTTCCGAAACGGCAATCCACCCCCTGATGCTGGGCGACAATTTTACGGCTTTGCGCGTTGCCCAGCGCCTGCAGGAGCAGGGCCTGTGGGTGCCCGCCATCCGCCCCCCCACCGTTCCGCCCGGGGCAGCGCGCCTGCGCATCTCCCTTTCCGCCAGCCATGAGTCCCATCACGTGGAGCGCCTCCTGTCCGCCTTGAGGTCCCTGTCGTGAGCAACCGGGAATGGCTCGAGCGCAGCCTGGGTGCGGTCTGGCATCCCTGCACCCAGATGAAATGGCACGAAACCTTGCCGCTGCTTCCGGTCGAACGCGCCCAGGGGGTCTGGCTGTACGATTTCGAAGGCCGGCGCTACCTCGACGGCGTCAGTTCCTGGTGGGTCAACCTGTTCGGCCACGGCCATCCGGACATCGTTGCCGCCCTGCATGACCAGCTGCAACGCCTGGAGCATGTCATGCTGGCCGGGTTTACCCACGAAGCGGTGGTGCGCCTGTCCGAACGCCTGTCCCGGGCGACTGGAGGCGTCCTGGGACACTGCTTCTACGGATCCGACGGCGCTTCCGCCACGGAAATGGCCCTGAAAATGAGCGCCCATTACTGGCGCAACCGAGGGCGGCCGCACAAATCCGAGTTTCTCGCCCTGGCCGGCAGTTACCACGGTGAAACCCTGGGGGCCCTGGGGGTGACCGACGTTCCGCTGTTCCGGGATGCCTACGCGCCGCTGATCCGGCGCGCCCGGGTGCTGCCCAGCCCGGACGAACGGCTGGGACCGCAGGCTGCCGCCGATTCGCTGGCGGCGCTGGAACGCCACCTGTCGACGCACGATTCCGTCGCGGCGCTCATCCTCGAACCGCTGGTCCAGGCAGCGGCCGGGATGGTGTTCTATGACCCGGCGTTCCTGCGCGAGGCCCATCGCATTTGCAGCCGGTACGACGTGCACCTCATCGCCGACGAAATTGCGGTCGGATTCGGCAGGACCGGCAGTTTTTTCGCCCATGAGCAGGCCGGCATCACGCCGGATTTCCTCTGCCTTTCCAAAGGCATCACGGGAGGGTTCCTGCCCTTGTCGGTGGTGATGACCCGCGACGACATCTATGGAGCCTTCTACGACGACGACATCGCGCGGGGGTTCCTGCATTCCCACTCCTACACCGGGAATGCGCTGGCCTGCAGGGCAGCACTTGCCGTCCTTGACCTGTTCGAACGGGACGACGTGATTGCGGCCAACCGGTCGCGGCAGCCGCGCCTCGAGGCGCTGGCCGCTCCGCTGAAAGCCGACGGGCGGGTCCGGAATTTCAGGCACCGCGGCATGATCTGGGCATTCGAAGTGGCCGCTTCGGGAGGCGATTTCTCCCGCCGCTTCCACAAGGCGGCGCTTGCCCGGGGGGTGCTCCTGCGGCCGATCGGATCCACCGTCTATTTCATGCCGCCCTATGTCATCTCGGACGGGGAATTCCAGTTCATGGTCGAAGTCGCCATGCAGGCGCTCGACGAAGCGACGGGCCCATGAACCGCAGCTGGTTCGTGACGGGTACCGACACCGGTGTCGGAAAAACCACCGTCGCCGCCGCGCTGCTGCGGCAGTTTTCTGCCCGCGGATTGACCACGGTGGGCATGAAGCCGGTGGCGACGGGCTGCAGGCTGGAAGGCGGCCTCTGGGTCAACGACGATGCCGCGCTGCTCGCCAGCCACTCCTCCCTGCCCGTCGAAGGGTACGGGAAGGGCGGTGGCGCGGGCGGGCCCCCGGTTCCCTGGTCGTGGATCAACCCCTATGCGTTCGAGCCGCCGATCGCGCCCCATATCGCGGCCGGGGAAGCGGGGGAAGAGATCCGCTTCGACGTCATCGAAGGGGCGTTGCAACAGCTTCGGTCGCGCGCCGACATCGTGGTGGTGGAAGGTGCGGGTGGATTCCGCGTCCCGCTGGGGCCGGACGGCGACACGGCCGACCTGTGCCGCGCGCTGCGCCTGCCCGTCATCCTTGTGGTCGGCATGCGGCTGGGATGCATCAACCACGCGTTGCTGACTGCGGAGTCGGTGCTTTCGCGCGGCCTTGCGCTGGCCGGATGGGTTCCGAACCAGATCGATCCCGAGATGCCGGTGTTCGAGCAGAACCTGGCCACCCTGCTGCGGGAAATTCCGGCCCCCTGCCTGGGGCTCTCGCCGTTCCGGAGAGGGGAGGGGAGCGCTTTGCCGGACCTGGAGACAAGTCTCCTGCAGCAGTAGCCAGGCCCATGGCCACCCGTTAGAATCGGAGCATCGCGAGGCGGGAGTTCCCATGCTGCTGTGGTTTGTCATTGCCTACTGGATCATTTCCGTGGCCATCGGCCTGTGGGTCGCCCTGCGCGTCCACAACACGGCGGACTACGCGGCGGCCGGACACAGCATGCCGCTGTATGTGGTGACGGCGACGGTCTTTGCCACCTGGTTCGGGTCCGAAACGGTGCTGGGAATCCCGGCCACGTTTCTCAAGGAAGGGCTGCACGGCGTGGTGGCCGACCCCTTCGGCTCTTCCCTGTGCCTCATATTGGTCGGGCTGTTTTTCGCGGTGCCCCTGTACCGGAAAAAACTGCTCACGATCGGGGATTTCTACCGGAAGCAGTACGGACGTACGGTGGAAATACTGGTCACCGTCTGCATCGTGATTTCGTACCTGGGCTGGGTCGCGGCCCAGATCAAGGCGCTCGGACTGGTTTTCAACGTCGTGTCCGACGACATGATCTCCAGGGAAACCGGCATGCTGGTGGGGGCGGCCACGGTGATGATCTATACCCTTTTCGGCGGAATGCTGTCCGTGGCCATCACCGACTTCATCCAGATGATCATCATCATGCTGGGCATGGTGTACATCGCCTGGGACCTGAGCGGGTCTGCGGGAGGGGTGGGAGCGGTGGTGCAGCACGCAGCCGCCGCCGGCAAATTCAACTTCTGGCCAGAGCCCCATTGGGCCGACGTCATCGGGTTTTTCGCGGCCTGGATCACCATGATGCTCGGATCCATTCCGCAGCAGGACGTATTTCAGCGCGTGACTTCCTCCAACAACGAACGCACGGCCAGAAACGCGTCCGTCCTGGGGGGCAGCCTGTACTTCCTGTTCGCCTTCATTCCGATGTTCCTCGCCTACTCCGCGACCCTGATCGACCCGGCGCTGGTGGCACGCTATCTCGATACGGACTCGCAGCTGATTCTGCCCAAGCTGATCCTCGACCATTCCCCGGTTTTCGCCCAGGTGATGTTTTTCGGAGCCCTGCTTTCCGCCATCAAAAGCTGCGCGTCCGCGACGCTGCTGGCGCCATCGGTGACCTTCGCGGAAAACGTGGTGCGCGGGTTTTACCGCCACATGACCGACGAACAGCTGCTCAAGGTCATGCGCATCGTGGTGCTCGTGTTTACCTGCCTCGTGACGTTCATCGCCATCCGCTCCGAACTTTCCATTTTCAAGATGGTGGAGGGAGCCTATAAAATCACGCTGGTGGCGGCTTTTGTCCCGCTTGCTTTCGGGGTGTACTGGAAGCGGGCCACGCCTTTGGGAGGGCTGCTGTCCGTCACGTTCGGGGCAGCCGTCTGGATCCTGTGCGAACTGTTCATGCCCGACGCCCTCATTCCCCCCCAGCTGGCCGGCCTGCTGGCGAGCCTTACGGGAATGATCGGGGGCTCGCTGGCAGTCAGTCGCAAACGCTTGAAAGCGGCCTGAGCGGTTTCAGGCCCGATGACAACCAGGAGGAGGAGCGCATGGACAACAGCCGTCGCGATTTTTTTCAGAAATCCACCGCAGCCGCAGCCGCGGGCATGATGGGCCTCGCGTCAGGCCAGACTTTGGCGCAACCGATGGAAGGCGAAGCGAAAGGAGGGCAGCACGAAATGGTCCGAGGGTTGACCCTGGTGTCCCTGCTGCAGAAGGACGGGGCGGAGACCCTGGGGGTCAAGCTGCCTGAAGGGGTGCTCGACGTCAGGGCCGCCGCCCGGGGCCTGCGCCGTACTGCCCCGCTCACGCTGGACGACCTGCTGCAGAACGGGCGGGCCGGCGAACTAGACGCCCTGATCGCTGCCGCACGCAAGAAAGGCCGGGCGTACGTCCTGGACGAATCGAAAATCACCTATGGACGCCTGTTCAAGAATCCCGGGAAAATCGTCTGCGTCGGCCTCAATTACCGCAGGCACGCCAAGGAAATCGGCATGCAGCCGCCCCGGGTTCCGCCCCTGTTCAACAAGTACAACAACGCGATCGCGGCGCAGAACTGCACCATCAAGGTGCCGCCCAGGGATATTTCCTACAAGCTGGATTACGAAACGGAGCTTCTCGTGGTCATGGGGAAGGAAGCGCGCAACGTTCCCGAAGACAAGGCCCTGGACTACGTGGCAGGGTACTGCACCGGCCAGGATTTTTCAGCGCGCGACCTGCAGCTCGAACTGCCCAACGGCCAGTGGATGATCGGAAAAACCCTCGACAATTTCGCCCCGATCGGGCCTTACTTCGTGTCGGCGGACGTGGTCGGCAATCCCAACGACCTGAAGCTGGAAACGCGCGTGAACGGGGAACTGCGCCAATCGTCGAACACGTCCGATTTCATTTTCAACGTGCAGCAGATCATCGCCTACGTCAGCAAGCATTTCCCCCTGGAGCCGGGGGATCTCATTTTCACCGGCACTCCCGAAGGCGTCATCCTGGGCAAACCTGCGGACCAGCGCGTCTGGCTCAAGGCGGGCGACCATGTCGAATCCAGCATCGAGAAACTCGGGACCCTCAAGTTTTCGCTGGTGTGAAACCGGGTCTGGCCCGGCATGCACCCTACTGGGCCAGTTTCGGCGGCGCCACGACGCCATAGGATGCGCCTGAACCGCTCGCGTTGTTCGGGGAGCATCCGGTGGACATCTGGGCCGTGACGTATTTGCCGCTGCCCCCGGTGGCCGAAATGATGTGCAGGCAGGCCATGGCGGTGATGTTCTGTTCGGAGCCCGGGTTCACGGTGTTGACCACCGGGACGGTGGAGTACTCGCAACTGCGGTTTCCGGATTCGCTGCAATTGTTGACGTAGTCGTACAGGTTGTTCTTGTCTCCCGTTTGCAGCCAGATCTGGTCCTTGTTGGCCTGCAGCGTGCTGCTGTTGCCATGTTCGAAGCATTGCTGGATGGTGCTGTCGCTGTTGTCCTGCTGGCTCGAAAGGGGGGTCCACTGACCGCTCGTGCAGTTCCCCCCACCGTGTCCGTCTTCCCCGTTCCCGCCCCCCGAGTTGTAGGCATAGGACGACCCGATCTGAAACACGTAGGGCTGGTTCGTATTCGGGTCGGTCTTCGGTTTGTTGTTGGCCGAGTCCCAGTACTGGTTGAACATGCAGGACCCGATGGCCATCGGGACGTTGATGGCCCCCTGGCCCATGGTGGTGGGGCTTTGCACGATGGCCGTGGCGGAAGCCGAAACATTGGCATGCTGCATCCCGAAAATGGGGGCGAAATAGAGCTTCACCTGCTTGCTGAGGGAGACGCGCACGGCCGCTTCGTTGCTGGGCGCGGAGGGGTTGAGGGCTTGCCAGTAGTTGGCGGCCACGTTCACGCTGTCGTTGGACGTGACGTTCATGTTGAGGCCCACGGCCGACGTTGCGTTGGTGACGGCAGGTCCGCCGGCTGAAAAGTTGGGCGTGCTGCCCTGGCTGTAGAGATACGATGCCCCGTGCAGCGCCGCGGCATCGGCGGCGTTCTGGATCTGGTTCCTGACGATCATCACGTGCCCCACGTCGACGCCCAGGGCGACGACGCTGAGCAGCGCCACGAGCGATGCGGCCACCACGAGAGCCACCGCACCCCGTTGCTTTTCCAAGGAATCATTCATAGTACATCACCGCCGTTGAAGTGAGTTGTTCGGTACCCTGGAGCGCGCTCAGGACGCCGAGCCCCAGACCCTGGTAGGAATAGTTGACCGTGACGCTGATGGTGCCGCCGCTGCCGCAGGTGACGCTCACGCTCGGATTGGTGGACGTGGCGTTCCCGAACGTGATGAGCGCCGAGGCGCCGTAGTTGCTCGCCACCAGGCAGGCATTGCCCGAGCCTGTGCCGGAGCAGGAGGCGGGGCTGCCTCCCTGGATGGTGGAAATGCCGGGGTCGGAACAGGAAATCGGATGGCTGAGGCTCACGGATTGCACAGACCCCCAACGCGCCCCCTCGCGTGCCGCGTTGGTGATGATGGCCTGGTCGTACATCATGACGCCGAACTCAATGGTTCCGAACAGGATGAGCAGCAGCAGCGGCAGCACGAGCGCGAACTCGACGGCCACGCTGCCGTTTTCCCGGTGAAATATTTGTATACGTCTCTTGACTTTCATATGGGAAATCGTAACATTCGTTTCTGTGCGCGACAAAGAAATTCTAATCCAGGCAATTTAAAAAATCTGTGTTGTTGCATGATTTATATGCTATAAGTAGCCACAGGGTACTCTACTGGAACGCTTGTAAGATTAAGTCGTAACGGGGCGTACTCAAATTTCCGACAATTGAGGGAGGTTCTCATCATGACTGCCGTCCAAAAAATCAAGCGTTTTTTCAAATCTGAAGAAGGTGTGACCGCCATCGAGTACGCCTTGATCGCAGCATTGATCGCAGCGGCCATCATCGGCGCCGTCACGCTGCTCGGCGGCAACGTCAGCAAAGAATTCTCGAGCATCGCGGGCGTCGTCTGAATCCGCGGTTTCGGCGCTCGGCTTGGATTGCGTCGGAAACGCCGGGTGGTCGCAGGGAGTCCTGCTTGCGCTGGCTGCGCTCGCCGTTCACTTTGACCTGAAGGCGCGCAGGATTCCCAACCGGCTGCTGATTGCGGGCGGCGTCCTTTCGATCGTGCTGTCGCTCGCGACGCATTCGCCCCCGTTTCGGCAGTTGCTGGGCGGCGCATTGGTGGGGCTCGCGTTGTTCATGCCTTTCTACCTGATGGGCAGGATGGGGGCCGGCGATGTCAAGTTGATGGGGCTCGCAGGAGCGTTCCTGGGCACCCAGGGGGCCCTCGTCAGCGGCCTGCTCGCGATGCTGTCGGGCGGTGCCCTGGCCCTGTGGTTTCTGGCCTTCAGGCTCGGCAACAGGCTCCCCTACGCGGTCGCCATATTCTCCGGCGTGCTGGGCTACGTGCTGATCCGCTGTGACGGCGCGAACCTACTGAACTTTTCTTTCCAGGGTGTGTGAACATGGCTAAGCAACGTGCGCTCGTTCTGCTGCTCCTCTCCGTCCTCATCAGCGCATTGGCCATTTGGGGCGCCATGAAATGGATGAACCGGCAGGTGGAAAAGCGCAGCACCCGCCAGACGTTCAAAGTCGTGGTGGCTGCGGCCAACGTGGTTGCCGGTTCCCGCCTGACGCCGGAACTGATGCGCTCGGTCGACTGGCCCGCAGAAAATTCGCTGGCAGGAAGCTTTTCCGATGCGCAGCCCCTGGTCAACCGGATTGCGGTCGTCACCCTGGGGGCAGGGGAGCCCATTCTGGAGCAGAAGCTCGCGCCGGTGGGCAGCAAGGCCGGCCTGTCCGCACTGATTGACCCGGGCATGCGCGCCGTCGCCGTTCGCGTCAACGACGTGGCCGGCGTTGCCGGCTTCGCGTTGCCGGGAAACCACGTGGACGTGATGGTCAACATCCAGGACGATCAAGGGAAAATGGTTTCAAAAATCGTCCTGCAGCGCATCCTGGTGCTTGCCGTGGCCCAGGACGCTGCCGTGAAGGACGACGTGAAAGCCAAGGTCGTGAACACCGTGACCCTGGAAGTCACGCCCCAGCAGGCGGAAGCCCTCGACCTGGCGCGCAGTGTCGGGAGCCTGAGCCTGATCCTGAGAAATCAGGTGGACGAAAAAGCGGCTATCACGGCCGGCGTGAGAAAAGCCGATCTGCTGGGCGCACCGGAAGCGCCGCCATCACAGCCGCGCAGGCCCGCGGCGCCGCCGCGTCATTCGCAAAACAGCGTCGAAATCATTCGCGGCGCCTCGCACACAACAGCCAACATTCCCTGAGCCCATCATGAAAAAATTATGCGCCTTACTGACCCTGGCAGCGGTTTTTTCGCAGCCTGCCTGGAGCATGGCAGAATCCGTCGCGCCGGACAAAACGGCCACGCTGCAGATGACCCTGGGCAAATCGACGCAGGTGGCTTCGGAAGCGCCCCTCGCCAGGATTTCCGTGGGCAATCCCGAAATCGTCGACGTCAGCCTTGTAAAGAACAGGGAACTGTTCCTGGTGGGCAAAAAGACCGGCAGCACCAACGTCTACCTGTGGACCCGCGACAACCACCTGACCCTGCTGGACGTGGTGGTCTCCATCGACACGGTGGGCCTGCGCGAAAAGCTCAAGGAACTCATGCCCGGTGAAACCTCGATCCGAGTGGGGTCGGCCGGCGAGTCGTTCGTGCTGAGCGGGCAGGTCGCCGATGCCGTGGCGGTCCGTCAGGCCGCCATGCTGGCGGAACAGTTCGGGGGGAAAAAAGTCATCAACCTGATGACCACCCGTGACCTGGCGCAGGTGCTGCTCGAAGTGAGGGTGGCGGAAGTGCAGAAATCCATCGACGACAAGATGGGGGCAGGCCCCAAAGTCGGCGGCTCGGGACGCCTTGGCAACAATCCGGCCCTGTTCCCGAACGGCGGCGGCACCAACCTGCAGTTTCTTTCCGGATCCACAGGGGTCATGAGCTTCACCGGCGGCGTCACCAACTTTTCCCTGGACGCCGAAATCAACGACGGACGCGCCAAGATTCTGGCCGAACCCAATATCGTCGCCATCAGCGGCCAGGAGGCCTCGTTCCTGGCGGGCGGCAAACTCTATATCCCCGTGCCCCAGAGCACCGGATTCGGCGCGGCCACCATCACGCTGCAGGAAGAGGAATACGGCGTGGGCCTCAAATTCCTTCCGACCGTTCTGGATGGCGGGAAAATCAACCTGCGCGTGACGCCGGAAGTGTCCGAGCTTTCCTCCACCGGAACCACATTCGGCACCGGCGCTTCCCTTACGGTCATTCCGACCATCACGACCCGGCGCGCTTCCACGACCGTGCAGCTCAACGACGGGCAGAGTTTCGCCATCGGCGGCCTGATCCAGAACAACGTGACGGAAGCCATCAAGGCATTCCCGGTCCTGGGCGAACTGCCGATCCTGGGAGCCCTTTTTCGCAGCAGCGAATTCCAGAACAACCGCACCGAACTGGTTTTCGTGATTACGCCGCACCTGGTCCAGCCTTCGAACAAAACTTTGCCGCTGCCGACAGACAACTTCGTGACACCGACCCGCCCGGAATTCCAGCTGGGTGGTAAGATGGAAGGGGAGCCTCGCCAATGAATACCATCCGTTGTATCGCCCTGGTGGCGGCTTTGACGACGCTTGCGGGATGCGCGCCGCGCAGCTACCAGGAAGAACCCCAGTTCGGGGACGCAGTCCGGGAAAACCGGACGGTCCAGACCGTCAATCCGAAGGGCATTCCTCCCGCCGGACCGGTGGCGCTTGACGGGACTTCGGCCCGGGCCACCGTCGACCGCTACATCGGCACGTTCATCTCGCCACCCCCGCCGACCAACGCCTTTTCAATCGGCGTCGGCTCGGCGGGTTCGGCTCCCATGACCGTTCCGGCAGCCCTGGGAACCAGCCCGTACTGAGCATGACGGCCGATCGATGAAGATATCCGTCATTTCAAGCGGCTCCAGGAAGGAACTCGCGGAAGTTCTCGAAGCGCATTGCCGCAACGACCAGGTGACCCTGCTGGACCAGTCCTGCGAACGGGCGGACCTGGAAGCGGAAGCGGTGGCCGACGCCGACGTGCTGATCCTGGATTGCCAAACCCTGGAGCGCCTGGATTGGGCTGCGCTGGAGTCCTTCAACCTCAAGCACCCGTATTCCACAACCGCCCTGATCTGCAACGCCGATTACGAACGCGTGCTGGTGCAGGCCATGCGCGTGGGCGTGCGGGACGTGCTCAAGCACGCCGAAATTGCCGAACAGCTGCCGGCGGTCATCGAAAGGGCCCGGATACGCCTGGCCGCCTCGCTGGGAACGCGCGTCGCCGGAAAGATCCTGACGTTCATTCCCTGCAAGGGCGGAAGCGGCACGTCGTTCATTTCCAGCAACCTGGCCTACGTGCTGGGCGAAGTGCATAACCGGCGCGTACTCCTGATCGACCTCGACCTGCAGTTCGCCGACGCCTCCTTCTACATCACGGACGACGACAGCGGCCGTACCCTGGGCGACATCGTGCGCCGCACCGACCTGGACGGTTCGCTGCTGGAATCCGCCTGCATCAAGGTGGGGAAGCGCTTCTGGCTGCTGCGTGCCCCGCAGACGCCGGAGCAATCGGTCGGCATCACGCCCGACCAGGTGGACAATATCCTGTCGGTTGCGAGCATGCATTTCGACTACGTGTTCGTGGACCTGGAAAGGACCCTCGACCCCCTGTCCCTCAGGGCCATGGACCGTTCCGACTACATTTTCCCGATCATGCAGACCGTCTTGCCCTACGTGCGCGGCACCCAGCGCCTGCAGCGGACGTTTCGCGCCCTGCATTACCCGGACTCCAAGATCCGCCTGGTGGCCAACCGGCAAGGAAAATCCGACGACCTGCCGACTTCGAAAATCGAGGCGGCGCTGCAATCCAAGTTCTACATCCACCTGCCCAACGACTTCCAGAACGCCAATGCCTCCATCAATGCGGGCAAGCCCCTCTACGAAATCGCGCCGGGCGGGGTTCTGACCCGGGCCCTGATCGAATGGAGCAACCGGATCATCGGGATTCATGCGCCCGCATCCGGCGCCTCAGGCCGCTCCATCGGCCAGCGGCTGAAAACCCTGTTCGGATGATGGCCGCCGCCCCGGAGTGATGCCATGTCCCTGAGAGAACTTCTGAACACATCCGGCCCGGCACCGAACGTGCAGGCAAAGCCGATAACCGACGCCCAGCGGGTCGACGCCGAGACGATACGCCTCAAGTCCGAAATCCACCTGGAACTGCTGAAGAAGTTCGACCTGACCATGCTGGAGCGGATATCCGACGAAGAACTGCGCCAGCGGCTCGCGCTTTTCGTCGAAGAAACCATCCAGGAAAAAAAGCTGGGGTTGAGCGAAGCGCAGGGAAAAATCCTCATTTCCGCGATCCAGAACGAAGTGATGGGGCTGGGGCCGCTCGAACCGCTGCTGGCCGACAGCACCATTTCCGACATCCTGGTGAACGGCCCGCACACGGTGTACGTGGAGCGGCGCGGCAAGCTCGAGCTCA
This sequence comes from Pseudomonadota bacterium, assembly GCA_021826025.1. Classification (GTDB taxonomy): domain Bacteria; phylum Pseudomonadota; class Gammaproteobacteria; order Burkholderiales; family Ferrovaceae; genus JAKBAT01. Next base: position 52,421 of record JAKBBG010000002.1, read on the forward strand.
CCGACGTGCACTTTACCGACGATGGCCATTTGCTGCGCATCATCGAAAAAATCGTCTCGCGCGTGGGGCGCCGGGTGGATGAATCCAGCCCCATGGTGGATGCGCGCCTGCCGGACGGTTCCCGCGTCAACGCCATCATTTCCCCGCTGGCCCTCGACGGCCCGGCGCTTTCCATCCGGAAGTTTTCTGCTGTCCCCCTGAGCGTGGACAACATCATCGAGTACGGCTCGCTGACGCGGGACATGGCCTTCATGCTGTCGGCCATGGTCTCGGCAAAAACGAACATGATCATTTCCGGCGGCACGGGCAGCGGCAAGACGACCATGCTCAACATCATGTCCGGCTTCATTCCCGACGACGAGCGCATCGTCACCATCGAAGACGCAGCCGAACTGCGGCTGCAGCAGCCTCATGTGGTCCGTCTTGAAACGCGCCCCCCCAACATCGAAGGCGAAGGCGAAATCAACCAGCGCGCACTCATCAAGAACAGCCTGCGCATGCGTCCGGACCGCGTCATCGTGGGGGAGGTCCGGGGCGCGGAAGTGCTGGACATGCTTCAGGCCATGAACACGGGCCATGAAGGGTCGATGGCCACGATTCACGCCAATACGGCGCGCGACGCCCTGACCCGGCTGGAAAACATGGTGGGCATTTCCGGCCTCAACCTGCCCGTCCGGCCGTTGCGCCAGCAAATCGTGTCCGCGATCGCCGCCATCGTTCAGGTGTCGCGCCTGAGCGACGGCAAGCGGAAAGTCATGAGCATCCTTGAAATTACCGGCATGGAAGGGGACATGATCACCACGCAGGAAATATTCAAGTTCCATCAAACCGGGGTGGCGTCGGACGGTACGGTCCAGGGCAGGTTCAGGGCCACCGGGATCCGGCCCAAGTTTGCGGAAAAACTGGCGGCCAGGGGCGTCCCCCTGCCGGATTACCTGTTCGACCCGGACCGTTCCTGAGCGCCATGGACTTCTGGGGCTACCTGATTCTCGTCGCGGGCTTCCTGGGCCTTTTCGGGCTCATCGAATCGTTGGTGCTGGTGTTGGGGGACCGGGAGAATTCGGAAAACAAACGCTTCAAGCGGCGCCTGCAAAGCCTGTCCAGCGAACTGCCCGACCGGGAGCCGGAACGGCTCAAGCGCGGCGCCTACAGCACGAACCCCAGGCTGGATGCTTTCCTCAAGCGCTATCACCAGCTGGACGGCATAGACCGCCTGCTGCGCCAGTCGGGAAAACCCTATTCCGTCGCCCAAATGCTGGCCGCGATGGCCGCCTGCGCATTGCTGGGCCTGATCCTGCTCGTCGCTTCGGGAACCGCCCTGTATTTTGCCCCCCTGTTCCTCGTTGTTGCCGGCATGCTTCCGCTGCTGGCGCTTCGCATGATCAGAAGCTCGCGCATGGGAAAAATCGAAACCCAGCTCCCGGATGCGCTGGATCTCCTGGGGCAATCCATGCGGGCAGGGCACGCCTTTTCCAGCGCGCTGCGGACGGTGGGCACCGAAGGGCCCGAACCGATTGCGACCGAATTCAGGATGACGTCGGACGAAATCAATTTCGGCGCCACGGTGCGGGAAGGCATTCTGAACCTGGCCAACCGGGTGGACAGCATGGACATGCGTTACTTCGCGCTGGCCGTGCTGATCCAGAACGAGACGGGCGGCAACCTGAGCAACCTGATGCTCGACCTGGCCAAGCTGATCCGCGAGCGGCTCAAGCTTCGCCGAACCGTGAAAGTCCTTGCGGCAGAAGGGCGCCTGTCGGGGTGGATCCTGGGATCCCTGCCCTTTTTCTTTGCCGGCATCATGATGCTGATCAATCCGGCCTACATCAGCTTCTTCTGGAAGGATCCTGAAAGCGTGCCCATCCTCAAGGTGATGCTGGTGCTGCTGGCCGTCGGGGTGATCTGGATACGACGGATCATCAATATCCGGGTTTAGGGAGCGCGAGATGCAATCCGTCACGTTGGTTGTCCTGCTGGTCGTTTGCGCGGCCGTGATCGTCGCCCTGGCCCTGTTTGTGATCGGCAGCATGTTCAAGCCTTCCGCCGTCCAGCGCCTGCATAAAATGGTCGAGGAGGAGCGCAAGGCCTACGGTGAGCAGGCGGAGCCGATGACCCAGGCCGGCAAGGCCTTGCGCGATCGCCTCAAGCCTCTGGCCAGGTTTTCAGCCCCCAAGGAACCCTGGGACGTTTCGCCCATTCGCCGCGAACTCATGGCTGCGGGGTATCGCAGCGAATCGGCCGGCCTGGTTTATCTGGGCCTCAAGACGCTGCTCACGTTCCTTTTCCCCATGCTGTTCCTGCTGATTTCAGGGTTCCTTCACTGGGAGCTGGCAACCCGGCAGACGGCTTTCGGGGTGCTGGTCGGTGCCGCCCTGGGGTACATGCTGCCGAACGTGGTGCTGTCGTTCCTGGCATCCCGGCGGCGGCGGGAACTGTATGAAAACTTTCCCGACGCCCTGGACCTGATGCGCATCTGCGTGGAGGCCGGACTGGCCCTCGACGTGGCGATTGCCCGCGTGGGGGAGGAAATGCGCATCCGCAGCAAGGCGCTTTCCGACGAATTTCGCCTGGTCATGCTCGAGCAGCGTGCCGGTTCCACCCGCAACATGGCGCTCACCAATCTGGCCACGCGGGTCGGGATCCAGGACGTGGATTCCCTGGTGGCCACGCTGATCCAGGCCGACCGCTTCGGAACCAGCATTTCGGACTCGCTGCGGGTCCATTCGGAAACCCTGCGCCTGGGGCGCCGCCTGCGTGCCGAAGAGCAGGCCGCCAAGATCCCGACCAAGATCCTCCTGCCGCTCACCATGTGCATTTTTCCGCTGCTGTTCATCCTCATCCTGAGCCCGGCCATCGCGAACATCAAGCATTCGATGAAAGGCGAGTCCTCCCCGACCGAGACCCAGTCCTCGCCCTGAAAGGACGCATGGGACCCGATCCGGAAAATCACTGGCTCGATCGAAGGCGGGTGTTGACCTACAGTCTGGTCTTTGCCCTTGTCTTCCTGATCCTCACCATCGGGGTGGTTGCCCATTCCAACCTGGTCAAAAGCGACGGCGGCCCCCTCTGGTTCGATTTTGCCGTTTTCTGGAGCGCATCCAAGCTGTCGCTGCTGGGTCACCCGGGCGATGCCTATGATCTTTCCAGGCTTCATGCGGTGTTGCAGGGACTGCATCCGGAAATAAGGGAAGGTTCCTATGGCTGGTTTTATCCCCCGAGCTACCTGCTCCTGGTTTCACCGCTCGCCTTGCTACCCTTTATTCCTTCGTACCTGGTGTTCATGGCCGTCAGCTTCACCGCCTATGCCTTCGTGGTGCGCCAAACCTGCCCGCGCCCTGAAACGCTGTGGGTGCTGATGGGGTTTTCCGGCGTATGGGACAGCTTCCTCACCGGACAGAACGGATTTCTGACGGCGGCCCTGGCCGGCGGGGCTTTGCTGGTCCTGGAAAAAAAGCCGCTCACCGCAGGTCTGCTGGCAGGCCTGCTGGCCATCAAACCCCAGCTCGCGCTCCTGTTCCCCGTCGCTTTTTTGGCATCGGGATCCTGGAAGGCGCTTCTGGGCATGGCGGCCAGCGCCCTCGCGTCCTTGCTCCTGTCGGCCTGGGTGTTGGGGTTCGGGACCTTGGCCTCGTGGGCGGACAGCCTGGGACTCGCCAAAAAATTCCTGGAGATTGGCGGAACGGAATACTGGCTGCGGATGCCCACCGTGTTCTCGGCAGCCCATCTGGCCGGAATGCCGATACCCCTGTCCTACGCCCTTCAGTTGCTGGTGGCGTGCGGCGCTGCCGCCTGCGTGTGGACCGTCTGGCGCCACTGCGGGAGGCGGTCCCTGCGCAATGCGTCGCTGGTCGCTGGGTCCCTGCTGGTCAGTCCCTACGTACAAATCTATGACCTGACCTGGCTCGCGCTGGCAGGTGCCTGGCTCATCCGCGATGCGATCGACTGGGGCTGGCTCCGCTATGAGCGGGAAGCCTTGCCCGCACTCTGGCTGCTTCCGGCCGCCATGCTGGCCATGGCGCGCATCGCCCCGTTCCAGATCGGACCCTGGGGACTCTTGCTGCTGCTGGCCATGCTCATGCGCAGGGCGAGCCTGGCCGGACGCGGGCATGGGTATGCGTGACGACGCGCTTCTTACGCTGCCACGGCTCAGGGCTGCCGCCTTCCTGATGCTGACTTTCTTTCTGACCTTCGGTCTGGGTCTCGTCTGGTATTCCAACTTGCTGCACCCGCAGGGATACCTGATCTCGACGGACCAGATCGTGTTCTGGGAGGCATCCCGGCTCGCGCTGGAAGGACATGCGGCCCAGGCCTATGACCCGAAGGTCCTGATGAGTGCCGTCCAGGAAATCGACGCAAAAAAACACAACTTCGGGTGGTTTTATCCTCCCAGTTTCCTTCTGCTGATCCTGCCCCTGGGCTTCTTCACCTATTACCAGGCTGCGGTGATCTTCATGACGACGACGCTGGGGATGTACGTGGCGGTCATGCAGAAGCTCTTGCGCGGAAAAGATGCGCTGTTTTTTTTGGCGTCATCTCCGGGGTTGTGGATCAACTTGTTGTTCGGCCAAAACGGGTTTTTGACTGCAGGGCTTGCCGGCCTTGCGCTGCTCACGCTTGAACAGCGGCCGGTTGCCGCCGGCGTGTTCATCGGGCTTCTGTCCCTCAAACCTCATTTGGCGCTGTTGTTTCCCGTGGCGTTGCTCGCCCGGAAATCCTGGCGCACGCTCCTTGCGGCCGCGCTGACGGCGGCCATCCTGCTGGGCGTGAGCGCGGCAGCACTGGGTTTTGACACCATTCCTGCCTGGTGGCACAGCCTTCGCGCCGCCAGATCCATGCATCTGGAAAATCACGAACTTCCCACCATCATGGTGTCGGTGTTTTCGATGCTTCGCTGCATTGGGGTGCCGGTTGTCCCCGCTTATATCGTCCAGGCTCTGGCGGCAGTCTATGCTGTCCTGTCCGTATGGAAACTATGGCGCTCGACTGCTTCCCCCTTGCTTAAAAATGCGGCGTTGGTGACGGCGACCTTTTTGGTGAGCCCCTATCTTTATTGCTACGACCTGGCTGCGCTGTCGCTGGCCATCGCCTGGATGGCCAAGTTTTCCATGGAAGCAGGGTGGAAGCCGGGAGAGAAAGCAGTCCTGGCGCTGGCCTGGCTCATGCCCCTGGTTTCGTTCCTGGCGATCTGGGTCCACTGCCTTGCCCTGGTGCAGCTGACGATTCCGTTGCTTCTGGTCATGATCCTGCGCCGCGCGGGATTGAACGCGGCCTTGCGCTGGCGCTGAAATGCCATCACTCCTCCGCGTGGGCCGGCCCCATTGGCTGAACCGTTCGCGGGTGCGGGCATACGCAAAAACCACCCTGGTTCTATACCTGCTCGTTGCGGGAGCCTTTGTCCTGTATCGGTGGAAAAGCGCGGACCCCGGAAAGCTTTTCATCGCCTCCGACCTTGCCGTCTTCTGGATAGCGGGCGGCTTTGCCCGCGCGGGCCACGCCGCTCTGGCCTACGATCCGATCCGGATCCAGGCCGCCATGGCCCAATGGGCTCCCCAGATCCAGGGAGGGTACGGCTGGTTCTACCCGCCGACGTTCCTGGTCGCGGTCCTGCCCATGGGGTATCTGTCGTACGCGGCAGCCTACCTCTCCTTCATGACGGCGACCGGCGCAGGCTATTTTTGGGTAGTGCGCACCCTGGCGCCCGAAGCCCCGGCCGGTTGGGCCCTGGCCGCTTTTCCGGGTCTGTGGATCAACGTCCTGACCGGGCAGAACGGGTTGCTCACGGCGACCCTTGCCGCAGCCGCCCTGCAGGCGTATGAACGGCGTCCGCTGGTCGCCGGACTGGTCGCCGGGCTGCTGGTGATCAAACCCCATCTGGCCCTGCTTTTCCCGGTCGCCATGCTCGCGGCCAGGTCCTGGCAGGCCTTCCTAGGCGCTGCAATTTCCGCGGGTGCGCTGGTCGGCCTGGGCACGGCGGTCCTGGGCAGCGACACGTGGGCCGCATGGCAGCACGGCCTGGGCACGGCCCGCGCACTCATGGAAGCCGGTGGAACGGCCCCCATGATGCCAACGGCCTTTTCCTTCCTGCGACTGCTGCAGGCCCCGGTTTCGGCGGCTTATGCGGCCCAGGCCGCCTCGACTCTGGCGGCGATTGCGGCCGTCTGGCGGGTATGGCAGTCTGAGGCACCTTTTGCGCTCAAGGCGGCCACCCTGATGACGGCTTCGCTGCTGGCAACCCCGTACCTTTTCGAGTATGACCTGGCCTGGCTGGGTCCTGCCCTGGCCTGGGCCGCGCCCGTGGCACAGCGGCAGGGATGGCGGCGGGGCGAGCGGGAAATATTCCTTGCCGCATGGGCCCTGCCCATCCTGGCCGTGCTGGTCGCCGTGCTGGTCCGGGTGCAGGTCGGTCCCTGGGTGGTCGCGGCGCTGCTGGCTATGCTGGTCACGCGCGCCCTGGAAGGGAAGGGGGGGCGGTGAGACGGCACTGGCTCAATCGGGCGCGCCTCCGGTTTTACAGCGGTGTCGCCCTGGCGATATTTCTGGCCATCGCTTTCGGGCTGGTCTGGTTTTCGGACCTGGTGGATCCCAGTGGCTATACCATCATTTCCGATCTCACCGTGTTCTGGACTGCGGCGCAAATGGGACTGTCCGGACATGCTGTGGAAGCGTACCGCGTTGCCGACCTGCGCGACCAGGTCCTTGCGATTTTCCCCAACGTTCAGGAGAGCTTCGGATGGTTCTACCCGCCCTCGTTCTATCTGTTCATTCTTCCGCTGGGATACCTCCCTTATGTTCCGGCTTATTTTGCGTTCATGCTTCCGACCCTGGCGTTTTATGTGTCGGTGGTCCGGCTCATTTTCTGGAATCGCGAAGCGGGCTGGGCCCTCGCGTCGTTTTCAGGCATCTGGATCAACCTGCTGCGCGGACAGAACGGCTTCCTGACGGCGGGACTGGCCGGCGCGGGCCTGACCCTGCTGGAGAAAAACCAGATCCTGGCCGGGCTTGTCATCGGCCTGACGACCATCAAGCCGCATCTGGCCGTCATGTTTCCTGTAGCGCTCGTCGCGGCCCGCGCATGGCGTGCGCTTGCCGCAGCTGCCGTTTCCGCAGCCGCCATTCTGGGTGCCGGCGTCGCGTACCTGGGAACGGACACGCTGTCGGCCTGGATCCACAGCCTGGCGGTGGCCAGCCGATTTTCAGAAACGAACGGTCCCGCATACTGGATTCACATGCCGACATTCTTCGCATTTTTCCGGCTTCTGGGCGCACCCGTCTCCCTGGCCTACGGGGTGCACGCAACGGTGGCCCTGGTGGCCGCAGCGGCAGTCTGGAACGTCTGGCGCAGCGATGCCGACCCGGCGCTCAAGGCGTCCATGCTGGTTTCCGGAACATTGCTCGTCAGCCCCTACCTGCTGGAATACGATCTGACCTGGCTCGCCCTGCCGGCCGCGTGGATGACAGCACTTGCCCGCCGCAGGGGGTGGGCTGCAGGGGAACGGGAGACCCTGGTGATGTTGTGGCTGCTGCCGGTTTCGTGCAGTCTCTGCGCAAAATGGACATCGTTGCAGATCGGCCCCTGGGGACTGCTGCTGTTGCTTGGCATGCTTTGGCGAAAACACCGGAGAAGTCGCGGACAGCTGCATGCCCCTGTCCTGCATTGGTATTCTTCGGAGCCTAAGCGATGAAAGAGGTGCTTGGATGGCTGCTGGCCAGCCTTGTGGGAATTCAGGCCACCGTGGCGATTGCCGATGACGGGTCGATAGAACAGCTCAAGGCAAAGGCGGAACAGGGCAACCCGGAGGATTACCATCAAATCGAGCGCCGTGCTGCCGCAGGCGACAGCATGGCGCAGCTGACGCTGGCACTCATGCTGGAGGAGGGGCGCGGGGTGACCCAGAACCACGCCAAGGCCTTCGTCTGGATGCAAAAGGCTGCGCTGGCGGGAAACTCCACAGCCCAATTCAGGCTGGGGGAAATGTATGAACTGGGGCAGGGGGTTGATGCCAGTGCAGAACAATCCCTGGCCTGGTATCGCAAGGCGGCCGACCAGGGAAACGCATCGGCCCAGTCCAAAATCGGAACCCTTTACGCCAAGGGCCGCGACGGCGTCCCCAAGGACTTGACCCTGGCAGCCGCCTGGTATGAAAAGGCCGCGTCGCAGGGTGACGTCTCCTCGGAATACAGGATGGGGGAGATTTACGAACAAGGCCTGGGCCGCCCAGCCAATCCGCCGCTCGCGCAGTACTGGTACCTTCAGGCGGCCAGGCAGGGGTTTGCCGACGCGCAAAACAACGTGGGCGTTCTCTATCAGAACGGCGAAGGCAAGATGCGGAACTACGATGAAGCGCTGCGCTGGTATCGTGCCGCGGCCAAGCAGGGCCAGAGCATGGCCCAAAAGAATCTCGGCGTTCTGTACGAATTCGGGGAAGGCGTGCCGCAGGACTATATGCAGGCCGTCTTCTGGTACCGGAAATCCGCCGAGGCGGGAAACCCGGTCGGTCAGTTCCGCCTTGGCCTCATGTACGCAAAAGGATTGGGCATACCGCAAAACGATGGGGAAGCCGCCGTCTTGTTCACCCAGGCCGCACAGCAGTACTATGCACCCGCCCAGGCCAACCTGGGCGCGCTGTTCGCCGCGGGCCAGGGAGTTTCCCAGGACCTCCAGCGGGCCATCGTCCTTTACCGCATGGCGGCGGAACAGCGCGATGCGTTGGCGCTCAACAACCTCGCCGTGCTGTACTATCACGGGGAGGGCGTTCCAAAATCGCTCGTTGCCGCCTACGCGCTGTTCAACCTGTCGGCGGCGGCGGATCCCGGTGCAGACAATCGCGCGTCAAAAAACAGGGATGACCTGGCGAAGACGCTGAGCCTCGCAGAAAAAAATGCGGCCGAAGCCCTCTCCCAGGAACTGCGAATACCCCATCATTTTCTCGACGCCCTCGACCGGATCAACGCATCCGCCACTCCCTGATCCACCCGGAACAAACCGCCCACTATTGCGTTTTCGTGACGCGAGCATTCACGCTATACGGTGAATTGGCGAGGTTTTCCCTTCATATTCGGCCTTTAGATTCGTTGACCAGCGAAAAGGCACGCTATACATTCGATCACAAGCAAGCGATGTGAAAAACCATTGGCCGGAGGTGCGTCTATGTCCAAAACGAGTATCCCCCAACATCCCGGAGAAATGCTCCGGGACAGGATTTTGCCGGCCCTGGGGCTGACGGTAACCCAGGCGGCGTCCCAGCTTGGTGTGACGCGCGCCGCCTTGTCGCGCGTGCTTAACGGCAGAGCCGCCATTTCACCTGAGATGGCACTGCGTCTGGAAAAGTGGCTGGAAAGAGTGCGCGGGACCCGCGCCGACCTGTGGATCGCGGAACAGGCTTCCTACGATCTGTGGCAGGCACGTCGCAAGTTCAAACCCAAAGTGAAAGTGGCCAATGCCATGAAACTGGCGGCTTAACCAAAACAGTTTCCAACTTCAATCAATTTATCGCATTTTGGTAACCAAACAGTCTGAATCTGGACCAGGGAGAAAAAAATGGAACTCATTTCGGATACAAAAACGCTGTTGGACACAAAATATTCTCAGCTCAAGACGTCGTTCAATGCGGAGCACGGCGTGCTCTGGACGCAGCTCGACCAGGACGACATCCCGTGCGTCACGGAAAAGCTGCTGCACGAACTCCAGCAGCACCAGGACGCCATCGAGAACAGCGGCGGAAAGGTCTGGATCGACGGCCAAATGCATGACATCCGCTATGCGGTCCTGTCTTCCCTGAAACCCGGGATCTTCAATCTGGGCGGCCAGCTTTCCCTTTTCCGGGATCTGATCCGCAGCAAGAACAGGGCCGCCCTGATGCACTACGGGACGGAATGCATCAATGTCCAATTCCCGCGACTCAACCGCTTTTACCTGCCGATCACGACCATCGGCCTCGTGCAGGGCGATGCCCTGGGCGGCGGCTTTGAAGGGGTCCTGGTATGCGACGTGATCGTCGCGGAAAAGGGCTGCCAGATGGGCTTTCCGGAAATCCTCTTCAACCTGTTTCCGGGCATGGGCGCATACAACGTGCTCGCCAGGAAGGTCGGATCGGCCCTGGCTGAGAAAATGCTGCTCAGCGGTAAGATGTACACGGCCGAAGAACTCCACGAAATGGGCGTCGTCGATGTCCTGGCCGAACCTGGAAAGGGCGTCGATGCCGTCTACGAGTACGTTCGCAAATCGGAACGTCGTGCCAACGGTTTCAGGGCCGTGCAGCAGGTGCGCCAGCGCTGCAACCAGATCACCTACGAAGAGCTCATGGACGTGATCCGGATCTGGGTGGACTCAGCCCTGCGCCTGACCGAAAGGGATCTCAAGGTGATGGACCGCTTCGTGCGTTCGCAGGAAAAGGCGTTCCTGCAGTGCCAGCAGGAATACCTTATTGCGTAGTCGACGGGAAGGCGGAGCTTTCTCCGGGATTGCCCAGGTATTTTGTCAGCGCTTCCTGCGTTTTTTTGAAGAGGCTTTTTGCTTCGGCCAGAAGGGCGGGGGATTTTTCGGGCAATTCCTTCAGGTCCAGCTGCATGATGTCCCGACAGACCAGGTGCAGGGATTCGGCGCCGATGTTCCCGGCGCTGCCCTTGATGGTGTGTGCCAATTCCCTGAACGCTTGAAAATCGTTTCGGGACAAGGCCGATTTCATCGCTTCCAGCAGCTTTTCCGTCTCGGATATGAATCCGTGAATGACGATGGGCATGAAGTCTTCCTGGCCTTCGCCCAGCATTTCCAGGTGCCGTAGCGTCGATTCCTTCACGAGCGGTGCAACAGCCGCTTCACGGCTGATGGCGGTTCCTTCGAAACCGATGTCCACCCCCTTCGATTCCGTGGAAGTCAGTCTGCTGATCGATTCCAGCAGCGTGACCGCATCCACCGGCTTGCTCATGTAGGCATCCGCCCCGGCTTCCTCGCATTCGCGCATCGCTTCCGTGGTCGCGTTGGCTGTCAGCACGATGACGGGGGTCTGCGGAGACTGGCGCGATGTTGCGCGGTGTATTTTCAGCACGTCAAGCCCCCCCAGCAGCGGCATGTTCATGTCGAGAATGATGAGGTCGTAGCGCTGTGATTCCAGCCGGTCCAGGGCTTCCTCCCCGTTTTCGGCCAGGTCGACGCGGTGGCCGCCGTATTCGAGGATTTTGGAAATGATCTTTCGGCTGGTTCCGTTGTCTTCGGCGAGCAGGATGGAGATGCCTGTCTTTTCGAGGGCGCTGCGCTGGTAATGCTCCTTGAACGAAATGACGCCCTGCTGCGGCTGCGGCGTCATGATGCCGTGCAGCGCGTTGAACAGCAACGTCTTGTCCACGGGGGTATGCAGAAGGCAGGAATAGCCCATTTTCAGCAGGGCCTTTTCATCGTAATACTGCCTGTCGGTGGCCACCCAAATCGCCGACACCTCGCGTGACGGGCAAATGGCGTGCACCCGGTTGATGAATTCTTCCGCTTCCATGCCCAGGTTTTTGGGAGCGCACAGAAGGATGGTGTTGTGCTGTTTGTCCGCGGGGATTTGCTCGAGCCGCGAAAAAAAGTGGGGAATGGAAATCTCGTGGTGGAACTGGATGCCCCATCCGTTCAAAAAGCCGCCGAGAGCCTCCCTTTCGGCGGCCTTCATGCCGACGGTGATCACGTAGAGCTTTCCCAAAGCCCGCGACGGGGAGCCGGTTTTTGCGGCCGCCTGCTTTTCGAACGGCAGTTCGAACCAGAATACGCTTCCGACACCCAGTTCGCTGTGAAGCCCCATGGCGCCTCCCATGAGGGTCGCCAGCTGTTTGGAAATGGTGGTTCCAAGGCCGCTGCCGCCGTACTGCCGCGATATGTCGGTGCTGGCCTGGGTGAAGCTTTCAAAAATGGTTTTTTGGGCTTCCGGAGAAATGCCGATCCCGGTGTCGATGACTTCAAAAAGTATCCTGGCGGATTCGTTGTCCTGGCTGATGGTGCTGACCCGGAGCTCCACGCTGCCGCGGTCCGTGAACTTGATCGCGTTGCCCACCAGATTGATGATGATCTGGCGCAAGTGCAGCACGTCGCCCCGCAGCAGATAGGATGTGTCCGAACTGAAGCGCACGTCGAGCCGCAGCCCTTTGAGCTTTGCCTGGGACTTGAACATTTCCAGGGTGCCGCGAACCAGCTGGTGCAGATCGAAATCGAGCTTTTCGCTGGTGAGCTTCCCGCTTTCGATCTTTGAAAAGTCGAGCACGTTCTCGATCAGCTGCAGCAATGTCTGGGCGGAGATCTTCAAGGTGTTGACGAGGTCGAACTGTTCGCCGTTCAGGGGCGTCGTCGTCAGCAGGTCGCTCGTGCCGATGACGCCGTTCAGCGGGGTCCGCATTTCATGACTCATGTGCGCGAGAAAGCGGCTCTTGGCCAGGTTGGCTTCCTTGGCGGAGTTGATCGCCTGGTTGAGTTGCTTGAGCAGTTTGAGGAGATAGAGGGGAATCAGCGTCAGCGTCAACAGCAGTCCGATGGCAAGGCTGGGCTGAGCCCGCCAGAACGGGTTCAGGGTGACGACCAGGGAGAACCCGACCAGGCTCACCATGTACGAAGTGATCAGCGACGGGATGCCATAGCGGATGCCGTTGCCCACGATGACCCACAGATAGATCCAGAACAGCAGAATGCCGAACTCGTTCAGGTACACCATGACGTACGTGATGGCGCAGATATCCGCCAGCATGGAAATCCATTGGCGTTTTCTGGAGCCGGTTTTCTTGTAAAGCAGGACGGCCAGCAGGCCCAGGGAAACCAGCAGATACAGGCCGAAGAACAGGTAGACGTTCCGGGGGACCCGGCTTGCCTGCCCCAGGATCATTTCGTACTGGGCGTACACGAACAGCGCCAGGGAATAGATCACTCTCAGGGTGACCTGCTCGTACTCTCCCTGTCTTTCCCTGAATTTCTGGACGAAAAACCGGAACTCGTCTTTCATTGAATCACCCGGACTGGCGGCGAATGGCTGGGTATGTCCCGGAGCTGCTGCTGCACCAGGCTGATCTTGTTGAACTGGGCCAGGAATGCCTCCACGCAACCCGGATCGAAATGGGCATTCCGGTTGTCCTTGAGGTAGGCAAGGGCGTCGTCGTTGCTCCAGGCGGTTTTGTAGGGGCGGACCGAAGTCAGCGCATCGAAGACGTCTGCGACCGCCACGATGCGCGCTTCCAGGGGGATGTCGTTCCCTTTGAGCCCGTTGGGGTATCCGCTGCCGTCATATTTCTCATGGTGCCCCAGGGCGATCTGGGCCCCTTGCTGAAGAATGCTTGATGGACTTTCCTGGAGGATCTTGTAGCCGATGACGGGGTGGCTTTTCATGATCCCGTATTCGTCGAGGGTCAGCCGCCCGGGCTTGAGCAGGATGTGATCGGGGATGCCGATCTTTCCGATATCGTGCATGGGTGCAGCCATCTCGATCAGTTCGCAACGCGCCTGTGGCAGGCCGATGCCTTCGGCGATCAGGCGCGAATAGCGGGCCATGCGCAGGATATGGTTGCCTGTCTCGGCGTCCCGGAACTCGCCGGCCTTGGCGAGGCAGTAAAGCGTTTCCTGCTCGCGCTCGCGGATCTGCTGCGTGGCCTTGTAGACCGCATGTTCCAGATGTTGCGTATGGGCCTGCAGATCCTTCTCGTGCTGGCGCAGCATGAGCAGATTGCGGCAGCGGACACGGCATTCGTAGGGGTCGATCGGTTTGATCATGAAATCGGTGGCGCCCGCATCCAGTGCACCGTACCGGATGCCCAGCTCGTCGTGCGAGGTGATGACGATGATGGGAATGGTGCCCTGGGTCGGGATTTTCCGGATGGCCGTGATGACGTCGAGCCCCGTCATTTCCTTCATCCGGTAATCCACGAGGATGAGGTCGGGCTGGTTCCACTGGGCCCATTCAAGGGCCTGAAGCGGGGAGGGGAACGTGTGCGTGACGATGTTGCCCTGGATGCTGTGGACAATCTTGTCCAGTATGACCCGGCTCGTGAACTCGTCGTCGATGATGGCCACCACCGGAGGCGATGGCTGCGTTGCCTGCTGCTCCGGCCGCTGTAACGTCATGGAACCCCCTCCCGTCGGCAAAGAAAGCCGATTTCAGCGCGTACTTTATCCTTAAATGGGCCGCTTCACAATTCGGATAAAACGGGCATAACCCCCGGGATTTTCAGAAATAATCCGGTTCGTTGCCAGGCTTCCACTTGATGTTGCAGCCCATGCTGGGAACTTGCTGCGCCGGAACGGGGGCCTGGACAAGCAGGGCGTCCACGGCGGCCCGCAAATCCCGGCCTGTCACGGGAACGGGCTTCCCCGGACGGCTGTCGTCGAACTGGCCGCGGTAAACCAGGGTGCGGGCGCGGTCGAACAGGAAGAAGTCCGGCGTGCAGGCGGCCCGGTAGGCTTTTGCCACGGCCTGGGTTTCGTCGTACAGGTAAGGGAACGTATAGCCCGCCAGCCGTATTTCATCCGCCATGCTTTCGGGACGGTCAGCCGGGTAGCGGGCGGCATCGTTGGCGTTGATGCCCACCATGGCAAGCCCCTGCGGCTGGTACTCGCGGGCAAAGGCGGCCAATGCCGCCCGGATGTGAATGACGTAGGGGCAGTGGTTGCAGAGAAACGCCACGAGCAGGGCCGGGGCTTGCCGGAAATCCCGGAGGGAAACCAGGCGGCCCTGGGGGTCGGGAAGGGAGAAATCGGGTGCACGGGTCCCGAGGTGCAGCATGGTGGAAGGCGTCAATGACATGGATGAATCCTGGGCATGGCGCAAACGTCCAGTCTAAGGGGGCACGCCTTCCAAGACAAGACGGTGCGGCCTCTGCGAGGTGTCAACCGGACGGTCCGAATTGATACAATGCCCCCATGACAGATCAGAATGGCCCGGACCCGATCTGGATCCCGAATCCGGGCGCGGCCCGGCAAACCCTCATGGCCCGCTTCATGCGCGAGAAGGGGCATGCGAGCTATGCCGAGCTCTGGCAGTGGTCGGTGGACCGGCCGGAGGCGTTTTGGGCAGCCCTGTGGGCTGCCTTCGACCTCATCGGCGAACGGGGGGAGCGCATCCTCGTGTCCCCCGACAAGATGCCCGGTGCCCTCTGGTTTCCCGATGCCCGCCTCAACTATGCGGAAAACCTGCTGCGCCAGCCGGACGGCGAGGCCCTGGTTTTCTGGGGCGAAGACAAGGTGCGGCGACGGTGGAGCCGGGCGCAACTGCAATACGAAGTCTGCCGCTTCCAGCAGTTGCTGACGGAGGCGGGCGTCGGGCCCGGAGACCGGGTGGCGGGCTACCTGCCCAATCTGCCGGAAACGATCGCAGCCATGCTGGCCGCCGCCGGGCTGGGGGCCATCTGGTCTTCCGCCTCGCCGGACTTCGGCGTGCAGGGGGTGCTTGACCGGTTCGGGCAGATCGCCCCCAAGGTTCTCGTCTGCGTCGACGGCTATTGGTATAACGGGAAAGCGGTCGACTGCATGAAGAAGAACGCCGAAGTCGCGATGCGGCTGCCTTCCCTGCAAAGGACCGTCGTCGTGCCCTATCTCGGGCCGGTCCCGGCGGTAGCGACGATTCCCGGTGCCCTGAGCTGGGACGATTTGCCGCGCCCGGCTGCCGGAACGCGGCCTGCGTTTCGTCGGGTGCCTTTCGACCATCCCCTCTTCATCATGTATTCCTCCGGCACCACCGGAGTTCCCAAATGCATCGTGCACGGCCACGGCGGAGTGCTGCTGCAGCACCTGAAGGAGCACCGGCTGCACGGCGACGTGCGCCACGGGGACCGGCTGTTCTACTTCACCACCTGCGGCTGGATGATGTGGAACTGGATGGCTTCCGGGCTCGCGTCCGGCGCCACGCTGCTGCTCTACGACGGGTCGCCTTTCGCGGGCCACGGCAAGGTGCTGTTCGACTACGCGCAGGCGGAACGCATGACCCATTTCGGCACTTCGGCAAAGTTCATCGACGCCGCCGCCAAAATCGGCCTTTCGCCGCGCGACTCCCATGACCTGTCGCCCCTGCGCGTCCTTTTCTCCACGGGCAGCCCCCTGTCGCCGGAAGGGTTTGACTGGGTCTACCGGGAAGTCAAGGCCGACCTGCTCCTGGCTTCCATTTCCGGCGGCACCGACATCGTTTCCTGTTTCGTCCTGGGAAACCCGGTACTCCCGGTGTATCGCGGGGAAATCCAGTGCCGCGGGCTGGGCATGGCCGTGGCGGTCTTCGATGAAGAAGGCCGGCCGCTGCAGGGGGCCAAAGGGGAACTGGTGTGCGTGCGACCGTTTCCCGTGATGCCTGTGGGATTCTGGAACGATCCTGACGGAAAAAAATACCATGCGGCTTATTTCGAGCGCTTTCCCGGCGTCTGGTGCCACGGCGATTATTGCGAACTGACTCCGCGCGGCGGCGTGATCATCTACGGCCGCTCGGATGCCACGCTCAACCCCGGGGGAGTCCGCATCGGCACGGCGGAAATCTACCGGCAGGTGGAGCAGCTGCCGGAAGTGCTGGAATCCATCGTCATCGGGCAGGACTGGCCGCCGGGGCGCCATGACGACGTGCGGGTGGTGCTTTTCGTCAAGCTTCAGCCAGGCCTTGCCCTCGACCGGGCGCTGGAAGATCGTATCCGAGCCCAGATCCGCGCCAACACCACGCCGCGCCATGTGCCGGCAAAAATCGTGCAAGTGCCGGACATCCCGCGCACCAAGTCCGGAAAAATCGTGGAGCTGGCCGTTCGCAACATGGTGCACAGCCAGCCGGTCAAAAACCTCGACGCGCTGGCCAATCCGGAAGCCCTCGACTATTTTCGCGACCTGGCGGTGCTGGCGGACTGAGGCGCGCTTCCGGCGTTCCGGGGTCAGTGCAGGCGTTCGCCGAAATAACGCCTGAACCACAGCGTGGCGTATTTCGCCACGTCTTCCAGGGTGCCGGGCTCTTCGAACAGGTGGGTGGCGCCCGGCACGACCACGAGCTCCTTGGTGCACCGCAGGCGGTCATGGGCTTCCCGGTTGAGCTGGATGACCAGGTCGTCGTTTCCTCCCACGATGAGCAGCGTCGGGGCCGAAACCTGGGCCAGCGCCTTTTCCCCCGCCAGGTCCGGGCGGCCGCCGCGCGAGACCACGGCGGCGATGCGACTGCCTTTGGCGGCTGCAGCCTGGAGCGCCGCGGCCGCTCCGGTGCTGGCCCCGAAGTAGCCTATTTTGAGGGAACGGGTCGAGGGCTCCTTGCGCAGCCAGGCCGTCGCGGCTGCAAGACGCTGGGTCAGCAGCGCGATGTCGAAACGGGTGTCGTACTGCATGTCCTCGTCGGGCGTAAGCAGGTCGATGAGCAGGCTGCCGATGCCCGCGTCGAACAGCTCCGAGGCCACGAACTGGTTCCTCGGACTGTAGCGGCTGCTGCCGCTGCCGTGGGCGAACAGCACGACGCCGGCGCAGCCTTCCGGCAAAGCCAGGTTGCCTTCGAGCGTCACCTTTCCTGCCGGAATCTGCACGGCAAACTGTTCAAAATGGCCGTTGCCCATGTCATCCTCCCCTGAGTTCCGGCAGCGCCATGGGAAGCTCCTGCTACCATCCTATCCCAATTGGGAAAAAGGCGTCCGGCTTGTCCCAGAATTGAAAAGGCCCGCTGGAAACAGCGGGCCTTCGAATGGGTGGCTCCCCGACCTGGGCTCGAACCAGGGACCTGCGGATTAACAGTCCGTCGCTCTACCGACTGAGCTATCGGGGAATCGGTAAACCGTCGATTCTAAATAGTTGGGAGGGGAGGGTCAAGCATTTCCCCCCCGTTTTTTCACCCCAGCACGTGGGCGATCGCGTCCACCACCGTGTCGATGTTGCGGGTATTGAGCGCGGCAACGCAGATGCGGCCGGAGTCCACCGCATAGACGGAAAATTCCGACTTGAGCCGAGCCACTTGGGCCTGGGTCAGGCCGGAAAAGGAAAACATGCCGTTTTGCCGGGACACGAACCCGAAATCGCGGTGAGGCAGCCTGGCCTTGAGCTTGGCCACGAAGTTCTGGCGCATGGCCTTGATGCGGTCACGCATGCCGCCCAGCTCCTGTTCCCAGAGGGCGCGCAGTTCGGGCGTCGCCAGCACGGTGGCGACGATCTGGGCGCCGTGGGTTGGCGGGTTCGAATAGTTGGTGCGCACGATGCGCTTGAGCTGCGACAGGACCCGCTGGGCTTCCTCCTTGCTGGCGGCCACGAGGCTGAAGGCACCGATGCGCTCGCCGTAGAGGGAGAAGGACTTGGAAAAGGAATTCGACACCAGCAGCGGCCGCCCGGTTTCGGCGAAGCGGCGCACCACGGCGCCGTCCTCGTCGATGGAACGGGAGAAGCCCTGGTAGGCGAGGTCCAGGAACGGGACCAGCTGGCGGCGGCCGACGACTTCGATGACCTGTCCCCACTGGGCATCGTCCAGATCCACCCCGCTCGGATTATGGCAGCAGGCATGAAGCACGATGACCGTGCCGGCCGGTGCGCTTTCGAGGGCCGCGAGCATCCCGGCAAAGTTGACGCCATGGCTCGCCGCGTCGTAGTACGGGTAGCTCTTGACCGTGAAGCCTGCCGACTCGAACAGGGCGCGGTGGTTTTCCCAGCTCGGGTCGGAAATCCAGACTTCGGCGCCGCCGTTGAAGCGCTTGAGGAAATCCGCACCGATCTTGAGGCCTCCGGTGCCGCCCAGGGACTGCACCGTGACGGCCCGCCCTTCCGTGACGGCCGGGGAGTCCGCGCCGAAAACCAGCGCCTGGACCTGCTTGTCGTAGGACGGCAGGCCGTCGATGGGCAGATAGCTGCGCGGACTGGAAGCTGCCGTCATCTGGGCCTCGGCACGCTTGACGCATTCGAGCAGGGGCACCTTGCCGCTGTCGTCGGTATAGACTCCCACGCCCAGATTGACTTTGTGGGGGTTGGGGTCGGCGTTGTAAGCTTCCGTGATTCCGAGGATGGGGTCGCGGGGGGCCATTTCGATGGCGCTAAAGAGGGCTGATCCGGTCATGATAGGCTCTGAATGTTAAAATCCTGGTCCGACAATCGTTTCAACATGGCATTTTAGCAGTGATCGTCACTTTCCCCAACAGCCCGTACCGTCTCCAGCAGCTGTTCGAGCCTTCCGGCGACCAGCCGGAGGCGATCGCAAAGCTGGCGGAAGGGCTGGGCGACGGGCTGCAGTACCAGACGCTTCTGGGCGTGACGGGTTCCGGAAAGACCTACACCATGGCCAACGTCATCGCCCGCGTCGGCCGCCCCGCCATCGTCATGGCGCCCAACAAGACCCTGGCTGCCCAGCTGTACGCGGAGCTGCGCGAATTCCTGCCGGAAAACGCCGTGGAATATTTCGTGTCCTACTATGACTACTACCAGCCGGAAGCATACGTGCCTGCGCGCGACCTTTACATCGAAAAGGATTCGAGCATCAACGAGCACATCGAACAGATGCGCCTGTCCGCCACCAAGTCCCTGCTGGAGCGTCCGGACTGCGTGATCGTCGCCACGGTGTCCGCCATTTACGGGATCGGCGACCTGGGCGAATACCATCACATGATCCTGCACCTGCGGGAACGCGACAAGATCGACCAGCGGGCCGTGATCAGCCGGCTCACGGCCATGCAGTACACGCGCAACGAAATGGAATTCCGGCGCGGCGTGTTCCGGGTGCGGGGCGACGTGATCGACATTTTTCCTGCGGAAAACAGCGAAGCCGCGTTGCGCGTGACGCTGTTCGACGACGAAGTGGAACACCTCATGCTGTTCGACCCCCTGACGGGGCGTGCGCTGCAGCGCCTGGGGCGGTTCACGGTGTTCCCGTCGAGCCACTACGTCACGCCCCGCGACACGGTGTTGCAGGCGATCGATTCCATCAAGGCCGAACTCGCCGAACGCCTGACGTATTTTGCGCAAGCCCATAAGCTGGTCGAACTGCAGCGCCTGGAACAGCGCACCCGCTATGACCTGGAAATGCTCAACGAGATCGGGTTTTGCAAAGGCATCGAAAACTATTCCCGGCACCTGTCGCGCCGGGCGCCGGGGGAACCGCCGCCGACCCTGATCGAGTACCTGCCCAAGCAGGCCGTCATGTTCATCGACGAATCCCACGTCACCATCCCCCAGATCGGCGGCATGTATCGCGGCGACCGCGCCCGCAAGGAAAACCTGGTGGATTACGGCTTCCGGCTTCCCTCCGCGCTCGACAACCGTCCGCTGCGGTTCGACGAGTTCGAGCGGATGATGCCCCAGACCATTTTCGTGTCGGCGACACCGGCCGACTACGAGGCACGCCATGCGGGCCAGGTGGTGGAACAGCTGGTGCGCCCCACCGGCCTCGTGGACCCCCGGCTGGAGGTGCGCCCGGCGCGAACCCAGGTGGACGACCTGCTGTCCGAAATCCGGGAGCGCACGGCGGCCGGCGAACGGGTTCTGGTGACGACCCTGACCAAGCGGATGGCCGAAGACCTGACCGAATACCTGGACGAGCACGGCGTCAAGGTGCGCTACCTGCATTCGGACATCGACACCGTGGAGCGGGTCGAAATCATCCGGGACTTGCGCGGCGGCGTCTTTGACGTGCTGGTGGGCATCAACCTGTTGCGCGAAGGCCTGGACATTCCGGAGGTGTCGCTGGTGGCGATCCTCGACGCCGACAAGGAAGGGTTCCTGCGCTCCGCGCGCTCCCTGATCCAGACCATTGGCCGCGCGGCCCGGCACATTCATGGAACGGCCATCCTGTATGCGGATACGGTCACCGATTCCATGCGCGCCGCGATCCAGGAAACCGAGCGCCGGCGCGAACTGCAAATCGCCTACAATAAAACCCATGGCATCACGCCGCGCAGCGTGAGCAAACGGGTCAAGGACATCATCGAAGGCATTTACGACCCCGAGGTCGCCCACGAGCAACTTTCCAGGATTTCCGAAACGGAGCACCTGCAGTCCCTTTCCGAAAAACAGCTGACGACCTTGCTCAAGCGCCTGGAAAAGGAAATGCTGGAAGCGGCAAGGAACCTTGAATTCGAAGTGGCGGCGCAGAAGCGCGACGAACTGAAATCCGTGCGCGAACTGCTGTTCCGCACATGAACAGCCCCTGGACGGACACCATGACCCTGTTGCGATATGGCTTGCTTGCGTGCGCGCTGCTGTGCGCCGGATGCGCCGATCTGGCGCCGGAACCGGAACAGTCCGGCATCGATGCGCGCTGGATCGACCCCGCGGTTCGGCCCCAGGACGACCTCTACCGGCACGTGTCCGGCCTGTGGCTGGCAACGCCCCGGATCCCGCCGGACAAAGCGCGCTACGGCGCCTTCGACCAGCTCAAGGACCAGACGGAGCAGCGCCTGCGCACCCTGATCGAAGCCCTGGCGGGGCAGGACGACCTGCCTGACGGCTCCAACGCGGCCAAGATCGCCACGCTTTACCGCGATTTCATGAACGAGGATGCGGTCGCCGCGCAAGGCCTGACCCCGTTGAAACCCTGGCTTGCCCGCATCGACCGTGTGGACGGCTCCGAAGCGCTGGCCCGCCTGATGGCCCGTTTTGCCGCCATGGACGTGCCCGTGCCCGTGGAGCCCGGAGTCTCGCCCGACGCCCGGAACGCGGCACAGTATGCCGTTTACCTGAGCCAGGGGGGGCTTGGCATGCCCGACCGGGACTATTACCTCAACGACTCCGACGGCAGGATCAGGAGCGTGCGGGAGGCCTACCGCCAGTACCTCGCCACGCTCTTCACCCTGGCCGGAGAACCATTGCCGCACGAGTCGGCCGAGCGGGTCCTGGCGCTGGAAACCGCGCTGGCGCGGGCGCAGTGGACCAAGGTGGAAAACCGGGACACCCTGAAAACCTACAACAAATTCGCGCTGAAGGAAGTACAGACCCGGGTGGCTCCCGAATTTGAATGGAACGCGTGGCTGGAAACGCTGGAAATCGCCGGACACGCCGATGCGCTCATCCTGCGCCAGCCGAGCTACGTGCAGGCCATGGGCACCCTGACCCGCACAATGCCCCTGGGCGACTGGAAACTCTATCTCAAGGCGCGCCTGCTGGACGCCTACGCCCCCTATCTGGGACCCGATTTCGTGAACGCCCAGTTCCGTTTTCATGGCACCACCGTGCGCGGCATTCCGGAAAACCGGCCGCGCTGGAAACGCGGGATCGCCGTGGTGGAGTACTCCATGGGCGAGGCGCTGGGCCAGCTTTACGTGGAATCCGCCTTTCCGGAATCGAGCAAGCGGCGCATGCAGGACCTGGTGGACCATCTGCTGGACGCCTACCGCCAAAGCATCGAAACGCTTCCCTGGATGGGGCCGGAAACGCGCAAGGAAGCCCTTCGCAAGCTCGGCATGATCGGGACGAAAATCGGCTATCCCGATCACTGGCGCGATTACAGCGCGCTCGCCGTCCGGCCCGGCGATCTGGTGGGAAATCTCGCGCGCGCCGCCGAATTTGAAACGCGGCGCCAGATCAGCCGGCTGGGCAAGCCGGTCGATCGCACGGAGTGGGGCATGACCCCGCAGACGGTCAACGCCTATTACAGCGCGCGCATGAACGAAATCGTGTTTCCCGCGGCCATTCTCCAGCCGCCGTTCTTTGACCCCGAAGCCGACGATGCCGCCAATTACGGCGCCATCGGCGCCGTGATCGGGCACGAAATCAGCCATGCCTTCGACGATCAGGGCAGCCAGTCGGACGGCGAGGGGAATTTGCGCAACTGGTGGACGGACGCCGACCGGGCCCGGTTCAAGACGCGCACCGAAGCGCTGGTGCGCCAGTACGACGCCTACAGTCCGCTGCCCGGCTATTCCGTGAACGGCGCCCTAACGCTCGGGGAAAACATTGCGGACAATTCCGGCCTCGCCATCGCCTACAAGGCGTATCACCTGGCCCTGGGAGACAATGCCGCTCCCGTCCTCGACGGCCTCACCGGCGATCAGCGTTTCTACTGCGGGTGGGCGCAGATCTGGCGCAGCCAGGTGCGCGAAGCGGAAGTCATCCGGCTGCTCAAGGTGGACCCCCACGCGCCGCCTTCCGTGCGCGCCAACGGCGCCCTGGTGAACCAGCCCGGCTTTCAGTCGGCTTTCAAAACGCAGCCGGGCGACC
>JAKBBG010000093.1 GCA_021826025.1 Pseudomonadota bacterium
CGAAAACCCAAACTGAAAGGGGAAAATGTACTGGCCATTTTCCCCTTGGAAATTGGAGCGGGAGACGAGTCTCGAACTCGCGACCTCAACCTTGGCAAGGTTGCGCTCTACCAACTGAGCTACTCCCGCACGAAGTCTGCAATTCTAATCTGCCAACGTCCCGACCGTCAACTGACGGCGCCCGCTTTCACTGCCACCTGCAGGTAGTAGGCCATCGACACCAGCGTGAGCAGGGCGGCGATCCAGAGCGCGACGGTGCCGATCCAGTGGCAGGGAATGACTCCGAACAGCCACTTGTCGTAGAGCAGGAAGGGAATCGCGATCATCTGGGCGATGGTCTTTATTTTTCCCAGCGTGGACACCGCCACGTTGGCGCTTTTGCCGAGCTTGGCCATCCATTCGCGCAGGGCCGAAATGGTGATTTCCCGCCCGATGATGACGAGGGCGATGGCCGAGGGCACGCGCTGGAGGTCCACCAGCACGATGAGCGCCGCCATCACCATGAGCTTGTCCACCACCGGATCGAGGAAAGCACCGAAGGCCGTGGTCTGGTTCCACTTGCGCGCCAGGTAGCCGTCGAAGGCGTCGGTGATGGCGGCCGCCACGAATATTCCGGCGGCGGTGAGCCCCGCGTTGGGGACCGACAGCCAGTGGTCCGGAAAATACATCACCCCCACGAACAGCGGAATCAGTCCGAGGCGAATCAGGGTGAGGATGTTGGGGATGTTGAGCTCCATGGCAGGATTCTACCCGTTCAGTGCAGCTGCTGATAAATTTTGCGGGCGAGCGCGAGGCCGATGCCGGGCACCGCCGCGATGTCTTCCACGCTCGCGTTTTCCACCCCGCGCAGGCCGCCGAACTGCGCCAGCAGCTTCTGGCGCCGCTTGGCCCCGATGCCGCTCACGTCTTCCAGGCTCGAGCGGGTGCGCGCCCGGGCGCGCCGGTTGCGGTGGCCCGTGATGGCGAAACGGTGCGCTTCGTCCCGGATGGCCTGCAGCAGGTGGAAACCGGGATGGTCGGGCGGCAGCCTCAGGGTTTTGCCCGCTTCCGGATACACGAGCACTTCCAGGCCGGGCTTGCGCCCTTCCCCCTTGGCGATGCCCAGGACCGGGATGTCGCGCACGCCCAGGTCCCCCAGCATCGCGAGCGCCCCGTTGAGCTGGGCGCGCCCGCCGTCGATGAGGAGGAGGTCGGGCAGCTTGCCTTCCCCCGCCACGAGTTTGCGGTAGCGCCGCTCGAGCACCGAACGCAGCGCGGCAATGTCGTCGCCCGGCGTGATGCCGGTGACGTTGTAGCGCCGGTAGTCCGCCTTGAAAGGTTCGCCGTCTTCGAACACCACGCAGGAACCCACCGTGGCTTCGCCCTGGGTGTGGCTGATGTCGAAACATTCCATGCGCCGGGGCGGCTGGGGCAGCGCCAGCGCCTCCTGCAGGGCCTCCACGCGCGCACCCTGGGCGGTGTGCTGGGCGCGTCGCTGTTCGAGCGCGAAGCGCGCGTTGTGTTCGGCTCCCTGCAGCCAGGAGCGGCCCTCCCCCTGTGGGCGCGTCACCACGTGCACGGCCCGTCCCGCATGGGCGCCGAAAACCTGCGACAGGGCGGGGGCGTCCAGCGGGGCGTTGACGATGATCCGGGACGGCGGGGATTGCAGCGCGTAATGCTGGGTCAGGAATGCGTCGGCCACGGTTTCGGCGTCCGCGTCTTCCGCGTTTTTCGGAAAGAACGTCTTGTCACCCAGGTGCCGCCCGCCGCGGATCATGACCAGGTTGACGGCCGTTTCCCCGCCCTCCGAAACCACCGCCACCACGTCCACGTCGCGCTCCTGCACGGAGGAGACGGACTGGTGCGCGAGCACCTGCTGCATCAGGGCGATGCGGTCGCGATAATGGGCCGCCGTCTCGAAATCGAGCGCTTCGGACGCTTCCGCCATGGCCTGGCGCAGGGCGTCCAGCACTTCGCTTTCCTGTCCGCCCAGGAAGCGCCGCGCGTTTTCGATGTCGCCGCGGTAAGCCGTTTCCGATATGGCCCCGACGCAGGGCCCCGAGCAGCGTCCGATCTGGTACAGCAGACAGGGGCGGGAACGGTTGCGGAACACCGCGTCTTCGCAGGTGCGCAGGTGGAACAGGCGCTGCAGGTGGCCGATGACTTCGCGCGCCGCCCAGGCGTTGGGATAGGGGCCGAAATAGTCGTGGCGCGGGTCGAGCGCGCCCCGGTACAGGCGGATCTGCGGATAGGCGTGGCCGGACAGCAGGATGTAGGGGTAGCTTTTGTCGTCCTTGAACAGCACGTTGAAGCGCGGGTTGAGGCTTTTGATGAGGTTGCCTTCCAGCAGGAGCGCTTCCGCCTCCGAGGCGGCGAGGGTCACTTCCACGCTCGCGATCTGCGACACCATGAGACGCGTGCGGGGGTTGTCGTGGTTCTTCTGGAAATAGGAGGACACCCGGCGCTTGAGGTCGCGCGCCTTGCCCACGTAGATCACGTCTCCGCCCGCGTTTTTCATGCGGTACACGCCGGGCTGGTTTGGCAGCGTTTTGAGGAAGACCCCCAGGTCGAAGGCGCTCACGGGGCGCCCTCCTCCGCGAGCAGCGCGCGCGCCTGGCGGAACACGGCTTCGAACATGTCGGCCGTGAGCCGGCGCGTCTGGGTGTTGTAGCGGCTGCAGTGGTAGCTAGACAGCAGGTGCTGGCCCGTGGCCAGCCGGTGGACGGCCCCATGGCCGAAGGGGTGGTCGCGCAGGCGCAGGCCGAGGGCCATGAGCACCGCCTGGTGGGCGATTTGCCCAAGCGCCAGCACCACGCGCGGCGCGGGCGCGGCCGTCAGTTCGCGCCGCAGGTAAGGGTTGCAGGTCCGGATTTCCTCCGGCGCCGGCTTGTTGGCGGGAGGCAGGCAGCGCACCGCGTTGGTGATGCGGCAGTCGCGCAGGACGAGCCCGTCCGCCGGGTCGGCGCCTTCCGGCTGGTTGCTGAAGCCCGCCCCGAACAGGGTGGCGTACAGCAGGAGGCCCGCATGGTCGCCGGTGAAGGGGCGTCCGGTGCGGTTCGCCCCGTGCATGCCGGGCGCGAGTCCCACCACCAGCAGGCGCGCGGCGGGGTCTCCGAAGGACGGCACGGGGGCCGCGAAATAGTCCGGATGGGCCTGACCCACGTCGTCCAGGAAGGCGGCCAGGCGGCCGCAGCGCCGGCAGCGGGGATCGAAGGAGGCGGCCTTGGGCATGGCGCGCAGCTCAGGCGGGGGAAGCCACTTCCGGCTGCAGGGTCACGTGCTCGATGCCGTGCTCCGCGCTCAGCATGTGCTGGATGGATTGCAGCACGTCCGGCCAGCACGCCATGCTTTCGATTTCCAGATGGGCCGAAAGCGCGAGCAGGCCCGAGGTGAGCGTCCAGATGTGCAGGTCGTGCACCGAACACACGCCATTCACGGCGGCAAGCTTTTCCCCCACCTCGTGCAGCGACACGGTGTCGGGCACGCCTTCCATCAGCACGTGGATCGCTTCGGTCAGGATGCGCACCGTGGAATAGAGCATGAGCGCCGCCACCACCAGGGACAGGATGGGGTCGATGGGCATCCAGCCGGTCCACCACACGATGACGCCGGCCGTCAGGGCCGCCACCGACCCCAGGAAATCGCCCACCACGTGGATCATGGCGGCCCGGGTATTGAGCCCCTGCTCCATGCGCGACAGCATCCAGCCGTTGACGGCGTTGAGCAGCATGCCGAAGAAGGCCACGACCATCACCGGCAGCCCGCTCACGGGAGTGGGTTCGCGGATGCGCATCAGCGCTTCGAACACGATGGCGGAAATGACCGCAAGCAGCAGCAGGCCGTTGAGCAGCGCCGCGATCACTTCGGCCCGCTGCAGCCCGTAGCTGTGCCGCTGGGTGGGCGGGCGCTTGCCGATCCAGATGGCGAACGTGCCAAGCCCCAGCGAAAGGGCGTCGGACACCATGTGGCC
>JAKBBG010000027.1 GCA_021826025.1 Pseudomonadota bacterium
CATGGGGTTCACCAACGTGGAAATCATGGTGCCTTTCGTGCGTACGCTGGACGAAGCCGATCGTACGCTCGCCCTGCTGGGCGAGCTGGGATTGCGGCGCGGAGAAAACGGCCTGCGCATCGTCATGATGTGCGAAATTCCGTCCAACGCCATTCTGGCAGACGCGTTTCTCCAGCGGTTCGACGGATTTTCGATCGGCTCCAACGACCTGACCCAAATGACCCTGGCCGTGGACCGGGATTCAGGGCTGGTGGCCCAGGCTTTCGATGAGCGCGATCCCGCGGTCAAGGCGATGCTGCACCTCGCCATCAGCGCCTGCAGGCGGGCGGGGAAATACGTGGGCATTTGCGGACAGGGGCCGTCGGATCATCCCGACCTGGCGCGCTGGTTGATGGGGGAGGGCATCGAGTCCATTTCCCTCAACCCAGACTCCGTTATCGGGACCTGGTTGTTTCTGGCGGAAAAGTAGTCCACGGCCAGATGGGCCATGGCGCGCACGCCGAGGGGAAGCGCGCTTTCGTCCACCTGGAATTGCGCCGAATGGTTGGGAGCCGTTTCTTCCCTCGGAGTCCCCGGCGGGGTGATGCCGAGAAAGAAAAACATGCCGGGAATCCGTTCCTGGAACTTCGAAAAGTCTTCCGCGCCGGTCAATTTGGGCGAAACGAATACCCGCTCAGGTCCCGCGACCCGTTCCAGCGTTGGTACCATTGCCATGGTCAGGGCGGTATGGTTGACCGTGACCGAATAGCCCCGCTCGATGCGCACAATGGCGCGTGCGCCGGCGCTTTCCGCGATTTTTTCAGCCGTGCGGACCACACGCCGGGCAATGTCTGCGCGCATGGTTTCGTCGAAAGTGCGGATGGTGCCCAGAAGTTCCACCTGTTCCGGAATGATGTTGTCCCGTACCCCGCCCTGGATGCTCCCCAGGGTGATGATGGCTGGCTCATGGGTGACGTTGAGCTGGCGGCTCGGGATGGTCTGCAGGCCCAGCACCACCTGCGATGCGACGACGATCGGGTCGACCCCCTGCCAAGGCATGCCGCCATGGGTCTGACGGCCCACAATGGTCACGCGCAACGTGTCGGAACTCGCCATGGCCGGACCGCAGCGGTAGCCGATGGTGCCGCTGTCCATGCCTGCAAACACGTGCAAGCCGAAGATCGCTTCCGGACTCGGGCTTTCCAGCACGCCTTCCCGGATCATCAGTTCGGCTCCGCCTTCTTCTCCGCGAGGCGGTCCTTCCTCGGCCGGCTGGAAAATGAACTTGACGGTGCCGTGCAACAGGTGGCGGCAACCGGCCAGGATCTGCGCCACCGTCATGAGGATGGCCGTATGGCAGTCGTGTCCGCAGGCGTGCATGACGCCCACCTCCCGCCCTTCATACGTCGCTGTTGCGCTGGAAGCGAAGGGCAGGTCCAGGGCTTCCGTGACCGGCAGCGCGTCCATGTCGGCGCGCAAGGCGATCACCGGGCCGGGATGGGCGCCTTCGAGTATCCCTACCACGCCGGTATGGGCCACGCCGGTCTTCACTTCGAGGCCCAAGGAAGCCAGGTGGTGCGCCACCAGCGAGGAGGTCCGGAATTCCC
The DNA here is from genome assembly GCA_021826025.1 of Pseudomonadota bacterium. Classification (GTDB taxonomy): domain Bacteria; phylum Pseudomonadota; class Gammaproteobacteria; order Burkholderiales; family Ferrovaceae; genus JAKBAT01. Next base: position 1,587 of record JAKBBG010000027.1, read on the forward strand.
GATTGGAAAGTTCGGGGTGACGATGCAGATCACGCCGCCACGAGATCAACTGTTCGCTCAGCTGTTCCGACTGGTGGTCAATGAAGGCGTGCAGCATCTGATGGGTGTGCGCCATGGCGTCCTGCGTTCCGTGCGGTTCACGAATCAGCCATTATAATCCAGGGCATGAGCGGACGAATTACATTGCTGGGTACGGGTCTGATGGGAGAACCCATGGGACTGCGCCTGCTGGATGCGGGTTTTGACCTGTGTGTTTGGAACCGCAGTCCGCACAAGACCCTGCCACTGCAGCAGCGGGGAGCGCGCGTCGCGCAGACCGCCGCCCAGGCTGTAGCCGGCGCCGATGTGGTGCTGACCATGCTGGCCAACGGCCCGGCGGTGAACGAAGTGCTGACGGGGGGTGTGGCGCAGGTCATGCCGGCTCACGCGCTTTTCATCGACATGAGCTCCATTCCGCCTGACATGGCCCGCCAACACGCCGCATTGCTTGGGCAGAGAGGCATCTCTGCGCTTGATGCACCGGTTTCGGGCGGAGTGGTGGGTGCCGCGGCGGGAACACTCGCCATCATGGCGGGAGGGGCCCCCGAGGCATTTGAGCGTGCGTTGCCGGTCTTTGCAGCGCTGGGCCGGGCGACCCGGGTGGGGCCTGTCGGTGCCGGCGCCCTGGCAAAGCTCGCCAACCAGATGATCGTGGGGATCACCATCGGTGCCGTGGCGGAAGCGCTGTTGCTGGTCGAGGCGGGCGGAGCAGACCCGGCCGCCGTGCGCGACGCCATCCGTGGCGGGTTTGCCGAAAGCCGGGTGCTGGAGCTTCATGGGGCGCGCATGTTGTCGCGGAATTTCGCGCCGGGAGCGCATGCCACCACCCAGCTCAAGGACCTCGCCTCCGCCCTGCGGACGGCCGAAGACGAGGGCCTGGAATTGCCGCTCACGCGCGGCGTGCACGCGCTGTACAGCCGGTTCGTCGAAACGGGAGGAGCCTCCCTCGATCACAGCGCGCTGTTGCTCGCACTCGAGCGGCTCAACGCCCGCGAACGCTGAGGCTCATTCGGAAGCGGCGGCTTTGAGGGACCGTTTGCTGCGGCGTCCAAGCAACGGGGTGGCCACCTTGAAGCGGGTGAAGCTTTCGATCAGCGGCGCACCCTGCTCCAGCAGGAAGCCTTTGAATGCCTGGGCCACCGGCGGCAAATGCTTGTCCTTCCGATGCACCACATACCAGTTGAGCATGGCCGGAAAATTTTCCACGTCCAGAATGACCAGGTTGCCCACCTGGAGCTCAAGGTTGATGTTGTGGGCTGACAGGAACGCGATGCCCATGCCGGCCATGACGGCCTGCTTGATGGTTTCCGTGCTGCGGATTTCGAAGGCGACCTGCAGCTTTTCCAGGTCCTCGCCGAATACGTCCTGCATGGAGTTCCAGGTGTCCGAACCCAGTTCGCGGGTGATGAAAGGCTGCGTGAGCAGTTCGCTGCGGGGGATGCGTTTCTGACCGGCCAGCGGATGGTCCGGCCGGGCTACGATGACATAGGGATGGGGGGCGAAGGATTCGGTCACCACATCCATTTCCAGTGGCGGACGCACCATGACGGCCAGGTCCGTCAGGTTTTCGTTCAGCTTTTGAAGCAGTTCCTGCCGGTTGGTGACGTCGAGGTTGAGCTTGATGCCATCATGCCGCCGGTAGAACTCCGCGAGCAGGTGCGGGAAGAAGTAATCCCCGGCGCTGATGACGGAAACGTTGAGGGTGCCCCCTGATATGCCCTTGAGCTGTGCCATGGACTCTTCCGCTTCGCGGAATTGGGTGATGATGGCCCTGCTGTGGCGAAGCATTTCGCGGCCGGCCGGCGTGAGGAAGATTCGCTTGCCGAGCTGCTCGAACAGCGGAAGCCCCGCGTGGTCTTCCAGCTGCTTGACCTGGGTGGACACTGCGGGCTGGGACAAGTGGAGTTCTTCCGCAGCCCGGGAAAAGGAAAGCCGTCGCGCGACGGTTTCGAAAACCTTGAGCTGGCGAAGGGTGGCATGGCGCATAGGCGGTCATCCTGAAATCTGGGATGACCATAATATAAACGATTATTGATACCTATGCGCTATTTTTTAGGGTCGTAACTATGGAAAGCGGGTCAGTGCTGATTGCCCGGGCGGATCAGCGCGAGACCGGACTTGGCATCGTCGATGGACTGGCCGAGCAGCGACGTCAACGCATACACCGCCTTGAGGCGCGGGGTGGGAACGCCGACGATGGTGCCGAGCTCGATGACGGCTCCCAGCAACGCATCCACTTCAAGGCCGCGACCGGCTTCCACGTCCTGCAGCATGGAAGTTTTGTGGCGTCCCACCTTCTCGGCGCCTTCAATGCGCTTATCGATGCCCAGACGGAACGTGATGCCCAGCTTGTGGGCCACGTCCTGGGCTTCCACCATCATGTCGTACGCCAGCTGGCGGGTGAGGGGATGCTGGCAGATTTCGATCAGGGTGCCATGGGTGAGCGCGCTGATGGGGTTGAACGTCATGTTGCCCCACAGCTTGAGCCAGATTTCCGAGCGGATGTTCTCGAGGATCGGGGATTTGAATCCGGCCGCAATGAAGGCTTCCGAAATGCGCTGGGCGCGCGGGGTGGTTGTACCGTCCAGCTCCCCGATGGGGAAGCGATTTCCTTCCACATGCTTGATGACGCCGGGGGCGACCGTGACGGCAGCCGGATAAACCACGCAGCCGATGATCTGGCGGGGATCGATGGTTTTCATGATGGTGCCGTTGGGGTCCACGGTTTCCACCACACGGTTTTCAAACTCGCCGCCATGCCGCTGGAAATACCAGAACGGGATTCCGTTCTGCATGGGAATCACCACCGTTTCAGGGCCGATGATGTTGGGGAGGAAGTGCGCGATGGGGCTAACCTGGTGGGCTTTCATGGCCAGGATGACCAGATCCTGCACGCCCGCATCGACGATTTTGTCGATGAGCTGCACGTCGGCCTTCAGCCCTTCCGGGTGCTCGTCCGTGATCAGCCTGAGTCCGTTTTGCCGGATGGCGTCAAACGTGGCGCCGCGCGCCACGACCGTGACGTCGTTGCCGGCGCGGGCCAGCTGAACTGCCAAATAGCCTCCGATGGCGCCGCCGCCGCCGATAATGCAGATTTTCATGGTGTGACTGCTCCCCCTAGGATAGTGATGCGCGCCGCGTTCAGGCGCGATGTACAGTTGTAATATTACTAATCATTGGCGGGGTCGGTTATAGGGCATTGTTGTGGAAACCATAGGGCATCGCAGATAGCGAATCTTTCCTGTAAAAATAACCAGTACCCCCGCTTGATTTAGATCATGGCATTATTGCGACTGTTCAACCAAGCTAATTCAAGCAGTAGTACTGATCAGGCGAGACGCGCATAAAACAGAGGAGCCCTGACAGGTCAACCGGAACCATCTGCCGTTACTGTCCGCACTGTGGCCTCGGCCGCATGACCGGTTACGGCAGGCTGACTGGTTAATCCGCTCTTCCGATGCTGCCGTTCTGGCGGCGGCGTTCTCTCCCAGATCTCTTAAAAACGACTGACAAAAACGGCAGCAGTGCGTGGTCGCACGCAGGCGAGACTGCAAGGCTGACAGACGTTCGCGAGAGACGGTCCTGGTCGTACTGGTTTACAAGAACTTCATCACGAGGAGAAGAGCATTATGACGAGTACCCAGCATTCAGACAGCGGTGAAGGCAGCGCCGCGTTTTACCACAACCGATGGTTCCAGCTTGTATTCGGAATCATTTGCATGGCGCTGGTGGCCAACCTGCAGTATGCCTGGACACTGTTCGTCCCCAAGATTCAGGATACGTTCCACTGGACCCGGGCTGCGATCCAGGTGTCCTTCTCCATTTTCATCATCACTGAAACCTGGCTCGTTCCCGTCGAAGGGTGGCTGGTGGACAAGTTCGGTCCGCGCCCCGTGATTGCCTTTGGCGCCGTGTTGGCCGCATTGGGATGGGTTCTGGACTCTTATGCCACCTCGCTCGAAGCCTTTTACGTTGCAGCCGTGATTTCCGGCGTTGGTGCCGGCTGCGTGTATGGCACCTGCGTTGGCAACGCCCTCAAGTGGTTTCCGGACAAGCGCGGCCTGGCTGCCGGCCTGACGGCCGCCGGTTTCGGTGCGGGCGCCGCGCTGACGGTGATTCCCATTGCCAACATGGTCAAAGTCTCGTACACCGCCGCCTTCTTCAATTTTGGTATCGGTCAGGGCGTGGTCATTTTCATCATTGCCATGCTGATGATTCGGCCGAAGGCGCCCAAGGGCGTGGTGGCCTCAGCCCGTGTTTCGAGCTGCAAGGTTGATTACAAGATGAACCAGATGCTTCGCACCCCTGTGTTCTGGGTCATTTATGCCTTGTTTGTGGCTGTTGCCGCCGGCGGCCTGATTGCCACGGCACAGATCAAGCCGATCGCCAACGACTACGGGTTTGCGAAATGGACCGTGAACTACTTTGGCGATACATTGCCCCTCCTGACCGTGGTGTTGTCCCTGGACAGCCTGTGCAACGGGTTCACCCGACCCCTGTGCGGTTTCATTTCGGACCGCATCGGTCGCGAGAACACCATGATGCTGGTGTTCGCCGGAGAAGGTCTGGCGCTGCTGGGCTTGATGAATTTCGGGCACGATGCCACGATGTTCATGGTTTTCGCCCCCATGGTATTCCTGTTCTGGGGTGAAATTTACTCCATCTTCCCTGCCACCTGTGCGGACACTTTTGGCGTGAAATACGCCACCGGCAATGCCGGCGCACTATATACCGCCAAGGGCACGGCTTCTCTGCTGGTTCCCTTGACCGCCCTGTTTGTGGTGAAGGGAGACTGGAACCGTGTGTTCATCATTTCGGCCACGCTGTCCTTTGCTGCCGCCTTGGCTGCCAAGTTCATCCTGCAGCCGATGCGTCATCACTTTATTGAAAGCTCGAACAAGGGCCTTCAGGAAGGGGCTACCGCAGGCGGAACGCCGCAAACCGCAGTTTCCTGAGCAGGCCGCCTGCCGGCAGCCGCCGTTGGCTGCCAGGCGGCATTGAAACATAGGCCACCCTGCCGCAAGGCGGGGTGGTTTCATTTTGGAGCAGGCCATTTTTCACGACCCTTACTGGATCGCGTTTGCCGCCATGGTTCTCGTCGTGTCAGCGCTCGCACATGGCGCCCTGGGTTTCGGCTTTCCCCTCATTTCCACCCCGGTGATCGCGCTGGTTGCGGACATGCGGACGGCCATCTTGCTCACCCTCCTTCCCAACCTGGCCGTCAACTTGGTGAGCATCCTGCGCGGCGGGCGGTGGGGGGCAAGCATCGGGCGCTACTGGCCCATGGCCCTGTGGGTGTTGCTGGGAACCCTGGCCGGTACGAGGGTGCTGCTTTCCGTCAATGCGGCGATTCTCAAGTTGATGCTTGCCGCCATGATTGCCCTGTACCTGGCGCAGGATCGCCTGCGCATGCTGGACTGGTCCGTAATCTCGCGTCATCCGAAGGGGGCAGGAATGCTGTTGGGATTTGCCGCGGGAATCCTTTCCGGGGCGGTCAACGTGGCGCTGCCCCCGCTGGTCATTTATTTCATGGCCCTGGGACTCGAACCGCTTGCAATGACACAAGTCCTCAACCTGTGCTTTCTGGCCGGAAAGTCGACCCAGGCCGTCTCGTTTGCCGTTGCCGGATATTTCGACCGGGATGTGGTGCTGCTGTCCCTGCCGTTTGCGGGGCTGTCCGTGGGCATGCTGTGGGCCGGAATGCGCTTGCAGCGAAACATCGCGCCCGCAGCTTACCGGCGCCTGGTCTTTCTCGCCCTGGGGGTGATGGCAGCGCTGCTTGTGGCACAATCGTTGCTGTCGACCATTGGAGTTGCTTGACACGAGTCAAGGACAGGCGGGAGGCCGTCAATTATGCTTTTGGATGCTGGTTGCCTCCTGCGCGAATGCGCCGCAAAACAGACGTTGCGGAAGGTTATGGGAACCATTAGCAACGGTGATTCCAGGAGCGGGCAAGGTGCGGCAATATGCCATCAGCCAGCCTGCGAACCAGACGATCTTGAATAACTAGGACGACCAGTAAAGGATGAGGGGAAAATGATGGAGAAAGCGCTGTCGGGTATCCGAATTCTCGATATGACACATGTGCAGGCTGGGCCGACGTCGTCGCAACTGTTGGCATGGCTGGGGGCTGATGTAATCAAGTTCGAACCGCCTACAGGCGACATCACGCGCGGACAGCTGCGCGACGTCCCCAATGCGGACAGCCTCTATTTCACGATGCTGAACTGCAACAAGCGGTCGATCAGCGTCAACATGAAAAATCAGGCGGGCAAGGAAGTTTTCGTCGAACTTCTGAAAAAGTGCGACGTGGTCATGGAAAACTTTGGCCCGGGCGTGCTGGACCGTTTCGGCTTCAACTGGGAGACGGTGCACAGCATCAACCCCCGTATCGTCATGGCCTCCATCAAGGGCTTCGGTTCTACCGGACCCTACGCGGAATTCAAGGCCTACGAAAATGTGGCCCAGGCCATGGGCGGTTCCATGAGCACCACCGGCTTTGACGACGGCCCGCCCCTGGTGACCGGCGCCCAGATCGGCGATTCCGGCACAGGGCTCCATCTGGCCATCGGCATCCTGGCGGCCCTGCAGGCGCGCGTTCGCACCGGCAAAGGCCAGTACGTGGAAGTGGCCATGATGGATTCCGTGATGAACCTCTGCCGCGTCAAGTTCCGGGATCACCAGCGCCTTTCGCATGGACCGCTGCCAGAGTATTCGATCGAAACCCAAGGGCGTTCCAGCACGCCTCGCAGCGGCAACGATTCCGGCGGTGGCCAGCTCGGCAACACGGTCAAATGCAAACCGGGCGGCCCGAACGACTACGTTTATGTGGTAGTGCAGGAAGCGGTCTGGGACAACCTGGCTCGCCGCATCGGAGGCGAAGCGCTGTCCAAGGATCCCCGCTATGCCACCATCGGGGAGCGCCGCAAGAACCAGGCCTCCATGTGGAACATGCTGAACGATTTCGCGAGCCAATACACCAAGCGCGAGTTCATGGCCCTGCTCAATGATATCGATGTGCCTTGCGGTCCCATCATGAGCACGGAAGACCTGGCGAACGACGATCATGTCCGGTTGCGTGAAATGTACGTGGAGCTGGATCATCCGGTGCGCGGCACCTGGTACAACGTGGGCATGCCCATCAAGCTCTCCGACAACCATGTGCCAATCGAACGGGCTCCGCTCCTGGGCGAGCATACCGACCAGGTGCTGAACGAAGTGCTGGGTTGGAGCTCGCAGGACATCGAAGCCCGCCGCACGGCCGGCGCATTTACGAAGTGACCGGAATTCCGGAAGCCCGAATAAACCAGGAAGGAGTTTTCAGCTTATGAAAGTCGTCATCATCGGACAACAGGATTTCGGAAAAGCAGTCATGGAAGCTTTTCTGGCCCGGGGTGATGAAGTGGCCGGCGTGTTTTGTGCCCCCGAGAAAGAAGGCTCGCGTCCCGATCCGCTTCGACTGGCGGCCCAGGAGAAGGGGTTGAAAGTATTCCAGCTGCCTTCGCTCAAAGACGCCAAAGCCATTGAAATCATGCGGGAGCTCGCTCCCGAAATCGGGATCATGGCCTACGTGCTCCAGTTTGCCCCGCAGGAGTTCGTGAACATTCCCAAGCACGGCACCATCCAGTACCACCCGTCTCTCCTGCCGCTCTATCGGGGCCCGAGCTCGATCAACTGGCCCATCATTCGCGGCGACACCAAGACCGGCCTCACGATTTTCCGGCCGGACGACGGTCTGGATGAAGGGCCCGTGGTCCTGCAGAAGGAAACGCCGATCGGCCCGGACGATACCCTGGGGTCGGTGTATTTCGACCGCCTTTTCCCGATGGGGGTGGCTGCCATGCTGGAAGCGGCGGATCTCGTAGTGGCCGGCCGCCACAAGGAGATAGTGCAGGACGAATCCGTTGCCACCTACGAAGGCTGGTTTCGTGCCGGCGAGTCCCGCATCAACTGGAACAACCACGTGGACTTCATTTATGACCTGATTCGCGGTTGTAACCCTGCTCCTGGCGCGTGGACCACGCTTTTGGGCAAGAAGGTGCAGATTTTTGACTCGCGCAAGCACATGTTCCGGACCTTCGGCGCGGTCAAGGGCAAGATCGGTGAAGTTTCCGAAATCGGGCCGGACAGCTTCCGCATCACCGCACAGGGCGGGCAGATCGAAGTGTTCAAGATCAAGCATGAAGACGGCAAGAAAATCAGTGCCGCTGAATTCGTGCAGGCGCATGGAGTGACTGTGGGGACGGCGTTCGGAGGCTGAACGCGCTGACCGCAGCAGAACGCTCGCAACAGGCCGGGTGATCCCCGGCCTGTTGCATTTCTACAGCGTCTGGATGTGGCGTTGCCCCTGGGGATGATGGTGCAGCAGGCGACTCAGGGTTTCGGGCGAGATGTTCAGGTGCAGCGCCAGTTCCTTTTTGGGCAGGAGGCTCGCCATTTCCGGGTTCTTGCGCATGAAACGGTCCATGCGGCCGGCCGCATCGAGCAGGTGCAAGGTGATGGTGTGAGCCATGATTTCGCTCATGAGGCGCATGACCTCATATTCGAAATCGTGCTTGAGTTTGGGGTAATGCTCCATGAATTCGGCCCAGACCGGGATGGGGCATTTGGCCACCCGTACGCGGGTGACGGCTCGAATGCTGTATGGGGCACGGTTTTCCAGACGCCAGGCGGCGTAGCTGGTTTCGATCTGCGATTCCCGCGCGAAGCGCAAGATCATTTCCTTTCCTTCCGGGTTGGCGACCACCCGTTTGAGGATACCCTCCAGAATGAAATATTGGTCCATTTCCGACGCGCCCTGGACCAGCAGCGCATCGCCTTTTTTGACTTCGGCGATGGTGAGGTGGTTTTCCAGCTCCATGAGTTCGGGGTCGGTCAGGCAGCGCAGCACCACATTGCTGCGCAACAGCCCTCGCAGCATCATGCGCAAGGGGTGGCGCGGCAGAGGTGTTTCAAGAAAATCGCTGCTGGGGGCATTCATGACTGATTATTATAGAACTTCTTTGCGTAACAAAAAACGGGTGTTTGTGGAGAACCGGTCCGCGCGATATAATCCGTTGTCCAACTGATGTCTTTACCCATGACCAAGTACATTTTCGTGACCGGCGGCGTGGTCTCGTCTCTCGGGAAGGGCATCGCCGCCGCTTCGCTTGGCGCCATCCTCGAATCCCGCGGCATCAAAGTCACCCTTCTCAAGCTTGACCCGTACATCAACGTGGATCCGGGCACCATGAGCCCGTTTCAGCACGGAGAAGTGTTCGTGACAGAAGACGGCGCCGAAACCGATCTCGATCTGGGGCATTACGAGCGTTTCGTCAGCACCCGTATGACACGGCGCAACAATTTTACGACCGGCCAGATTTACGAAAGCGTGATCAAGAAGGAGCGGCGTGGCGACTACCTGGGCGGCACTGTGCAGGTCATTCCCCACATCACGGACGAGATCAAGCATTGCATCCGGCAGGGCGCGGAAAATGCCCAGGTCGCCATTGTGGAAATCGGCGGCACGGTGGGTGATATCGAATCCCTGCCTTTTCTGGAAGCCATCCGCCAGATGGCGATCGAGTTGCCGCGCGATCACACCTGTTTCATTCATCTGACGCTGTTGCCCTACCTGCCGTCAGCCGGAGAAATCAAAACCAAGCCCACCCAGCACTCCGTGAAAGAGCTGAGGGAAATCGGCATTCAACCCGATGTGCTGATTTGCCGCGCCGACAGACCGTTGCCTGAAGACGAACGCCGCAAGATCGCCCTGTTCACCAACGTGCCGGTCGAAGCGGTCATCTCTGCGCCGGACGTGGACAGCATTTACAAGATCCCGGGCGGGCTGCACCGGCAGATGCTGGACGAGATCGTCTGCCACAAGCTGGGCTTGCTCGCCCGTTCGGCCGACCTTGCCGCATGGGATAACCTGGTTCAGGCGCTGGAACATCCGCTTCATGAAGTGGACATCGCGCTGGTGGGCAAATATGTGGATCTCACCGAATCCTACAAGTCCCTTTCGGAAGCGCTGATCCACGCCGGCATTCACAAGCGGTCACGGATCCGCATCCACTATGTGGATTCCGAAAGGATTGAAACCGAAGGCGTGCAGTGCCTGAAAGGCATGGATGCCGTTCTTGTGCCCGGCGGTTTCGGCATGCGCGGGGTCGAAGGCAAGATCAAGGCGATCCAGCATGCCCGGGAAAATCGGATTCCCTACCTGGGAATTTGCCTGGGCATGCAACTTGCGGTCGTGGAATTTGCGCGCCATTGCGCCGACATGCCCGATGCCCACAGCACGGAATTCGACCACGGTACGCGCCATCCGGTCATCGCGCTCATCACCGAGTTCACGGCGGCAGACGGGCACGTGGAACGTCGCAGCGCCCAGTCCGACCTGGGCGGGACCATGCGCCTGGGCGGACAGGAGTGCATTCTCGAGCCCGATTCCCTGGCGCGCCAGATTTATGGCAAAGAACGCATCGTCGAGCGCCATCGGCACCGTTACGAAGTGAACAACGAATACCTGCCCCAGCTCCGTGCGGCCGGCTTGCGCACGTCGGGGCGTTCCGCCCAGGAAGACCTGTGCGAAGTCATCGAGTTGCCGGGGCATCCCTGGTTCGTGGCCTGCCAGTTCCATCCGGAATTCACCTCCACACCCCGCGGCGGGCATCCCCTTTTCGAGTCGTTCATCGAGGCGGCACTGCGCCAGCGCGGCGTGCTTTCGCCCGGTCTCGCCCGCGTGTCATGAAGCTGGCCCATTTCGAAGCGGGCCTCGAACACCCGATTTTCCTGATCGCCGGGCCTTGCGTGCTCGAATCAAGGGAACTGGCTTTCGACGTGGCCGGCCAGCTCAAGGTGCTGTGCCAGGAACTGGAAATCCCCTTTGTTTTCAAGGCCTCCTACGACAAGGCAAACCGCAGCTCCGGCAGCTCCTTTCGCGGGCTGGGGATGGAACGCGGCCTCGAGATCCTGTCGGACATCCGCAAGGCCCTGAACGTGCCGGTCCTCACGGACGTGCATGAACGTGAAGACGTGCCGATGGTGGCCGCACACGTGGACGTGTTGCAGACCCCGGCGTTCCTTTGCAGGCAGACCGATTTCATCCAGGCAGTGGCTGCGGCAGGCCGTCCCGTCAACATCAAGAAAGGACAGTTCCTGGCTCCCGGTGACATGAAAAACGTGGTGGACAAGGCGCGTGCCGCCAGTGGCGCCGATACCATCATGGTATGCGAGCGTGGGGTTTCTTTCGGCTACAACAACCTGGTCTCAGACATGCGCTCCCTGTCCATCATGCGGGACACCGGATGCCCCGTCATATTTGACGCAACCCATTCGGTGCAGTTACCCGGAGGGCTGGGCGGCGCAAGTGGCGGCCAGCGGGAGTTCGTGCCGGTCCTGGCGCGGGCAGCAGTGGCTGCGGGGGTCGCCGGCATTTTCATGGAAACCCATCCGGACCCCGCCAAAGCGCTGTCGGACGGCCCGAACGCCTGGCCCCTGGGAAAAATGAAAGGCTTGCTGGAAACCCTGATCGAGGTCGACACCCTGGTCAAGAAACGCGGCTTCAGCGAAAACGATTTGTAACCACCCATAAAGCAACAGGAAACAGCGATGAGTGCCATTGTTGAGGTCGTAGCAAGAGAGATTCTGGATTCGCGGGGAAACCCCACTGTGGAAGCTGAAGTGACCACGGAAACCGGCGTGACTGGCCGCGCTGCAGTGCCGTCCGGCGCGTCGACCGGAACTCGCGAGGCCATCGAGCTGCGCGACGGGGACAAGGGCCGTTACCTTGGCAAGGGCGTGCTCAAAGCCGTTTCCCACGTCAACACGGAAATCTACGAAGCCATCGTCGGCTTGGAGGCGTCGGACCAGGCGCAGATCGACCGCGCCATGATTGATCTGGACGGCACGGACAACAAGGCTCGCCTTGGAGCCAACGCCATTCTGGCGGTGTCCCTTGCGACGGCCAAGGCGGCTGCCGATGAAGCAGGCCTGCCGCTGTATCGCTATCTTGGCGGGGCTGGCGCCGTCCAGATGCCGGTTCCCATGATGAACGTGATCAACGGCGGGGCCCATGCAAATAATGGCCTGGACATGCAGGAATTCATGATCCTCCCGGTAGGGGCGCCGAATTTTCGCGAAGCGCTGCGCTACGGGGCGGAAGTGTTTCATGCGCTCAAGGCGCTTATCGACGGCAAAGGGCTGTCCACCACGGTGGGTGACGAAGGGGGGTTTGCCCCCCGCTTGCCAAACAATGAATCGGGCCTTGGGCTCATCATGGAAGCCATCGAGAAAGCGGGTTACCGGCCGGGCGAGCAGATCGCCATCGGACTGGACTGCGCAAGTTCCGAATTTTACAAGGATGGACGTTACCATCTGCATGCAGAAAACCGCGTGCTTGATTCGGACGGCTTTGCCGACTACCTCGCAGCCTGGGTTTCAAAGTATCCCCTTGTCACGATCGAAGACGGCATGTCCGAAGCGGACTGGGACGGCTGGAAGATCCTGACCGATCGCCTGGGCGACCGGGTACAGCTCGTGGGAGACGATATTTTCGTCACCAACGCCCGGATCTTGAAGGAAGGAATCGAGAAAGGGATCGCCAATTCCATACTGATCAAAATCAACCAAATCGGTTCGCTGTCTGAAACGTTTGCCGCCATTGAAATGGCGAAGCGGGCAGGCTATACCAACGTGATTTCCCATCGTTCCGGCGAAACGGAAGACACGGTGATCGCGGACATCGCTGTGGCCACCAACGCAGGGCAGATCAAGACCGGGTCCCTCTCCCGCTCAGACAGGCTGGCCAAATACAATCAGCTGTTGCGCATCGAGGAGGCGCTCGGCAACGTGGCACAGTACGGAGGGCGTGAAGCCTTTTACCAACTCTGAAGGGGAGGCCCTATGCGGGACCCCGCGCGATGGCTGCGCTATGCGTTGCTGACGATGATCGTGGTGCTGGCGTATGCCCTGACGCTGGGGAAGGGGGGCTGGCTTCGGATCCGCGCGCTGGACCAGCAAATTGCCGCCCAGAAAGCCACCAATCAGGACATGCAGAAGCGCAACGAGGCAATGTCGGCGGAAGTCCAGGATCTCAGGAAAGGATCGGACGCGCTGGAAGAGAGGGCACGGGTCGACCTGGGGATGGTCCGGCAGGGTGAAGCCTATTACCGCTACGTGCAGTCTCCGCCCGCCCCGCCGTCCGCATCCAGGCCCTGACGCCGGGTTACGGTCCGTTCAAGGGGAATTACCAGAAAAGGTGCCACCAGGGCCGTCCTTTGCTTGAAGTGGATGCCGCCTTGAGGAACTTGCTGTTGGGATAGTCCTGCTGCAGCACGCGCAGGCTGTCTTTCTGGAGGTCGTGCAACCCCATGGCATCGTAGCTTTTGGCCATGATGTAGAGCGCCTCTTCCGTGGAGGACGTGCGCGGGAAGCGCTTGAGGACATCCTGTGCCCGGTTGGCGGCCGCGAGATAGGCCTGGCGCCGGTAATAGTACCGGGCAGTCGCGAGATCTGCGTAGGCCATGACGTCAATCAGGTATTTCATGCGCACGGTGGCGTCTTCCACATAGCGGCTGTTGGGAAAACGAGTCACCAGTTCCTTGAATGCGTCGAAGGATTCGCGCGTGGGCTTCATGTCCCGTTCCGCGAGATCGCTGGGCGCGTAGATGCCGAAGATTCCCAGGTCATCGTTGAAATTGGCAAGCCCTTTCATGTAGTAGGCGTAGTCAACGCCCGGATGGTTGGGGTGCGCCTTGATGAAACGGTCCGCTTCGCTGATGGTTGAAGCGGTCTCGTGTTGCTTGTAGTAGACGTAAATCTGCTCAAGCTGGGCTTGCTGTGAATAGGCCCCATAGGGGTAGCGGGATTCCAGCGCTTCGTAGAGCTGGGCCGCCTTTTCGTAATTGCCGTCCTGGAGCTCCGCCTTCGCTTCCGAGTGCAGTTTGGCCGCCGACCAGTCTTTCGTGGGGTCGTAATCTTGCGACAAGGTTTCGCAGGCAGTCAGCAGCGTGGCCAGAAGGAGCAGGCCAAATCGCGATAAACTGATGTTTGTCATAGGGAATTCATCATGTGGTCGGCAGATTATACCAGCCCTGAAGAATCGGATTCGATGGAAGTCAGGATTCCGCAGGAATATGCGGGCATGCGACTGGACCAGGCGCTGGCCCGGCTTTTTTCAGAGTTTTCCCGCAGCAGGCTGCAGCGCTGGGTTCGCGAAGGCAATGTCCTGCTCAATGGAGCGGCGGCCACAGCCAAATCCAAAGTATGGAACGGCGACCAGATTTTGCTGCAGGTTCCGGATGAGGAAGCCGGGGAGGACATCATTGCGGAAGCAATCAGCCTGGACGTGGTGTACCAGGACGAGGCCCTGCTTGTCGTCAGCAAGCCGGCCGGGCTGGTCGTGCACCCGGGCAACGGCAATCGCAGCGGTACCCTCCAGAACGCCCTGCTGCACTACGATTCCCGTTTGGGATCTGTGCCCCGATGCGGCATCGTTCATCGCCTCGACAAGGACACAAGCGGTCTGCTGGTGGTGGCGCGAACGCTGCAGGCTCATGCCGACCTGGTGCGCCAGCTGCAGGCGCGAACGGTTCACCGGCATTACTGGGCCGTGGTCCAGGGACATTTGCACGACGACGGCACGGTGGAGGCTCCCATCGGTCGCCATCCTACCCAGCGCACCCGCATGGCCGTCGTCTCCGGAGGGCGGCCTGCAGTGACGCACATCCACGTGGTGGAACGGCTTCCCTGCCATACCTGGATCGAATGTCGGCTGGAAACCGGTCGCACGCACCAGATTCGGGTGCATCTGCAGCACCTGGGGCATCCCCTGGCAGGCGATCCCGTTTACGGTGGGCGTGCCTTGCGGCTCGATTCCCGTTCGAGCGAAGCCCTGAAAGCGTTTGGCCGCCAGGCCCTGCATGCATTCCGGTTGGGTCTTGTGCATCCTGTGAGTGGCGAACCCATGACCTGGCAAATTCCCATGGCAGCCGACATGGCATCGCTCATCGCGGTGTTGCGTGGGGCGCGCCATGAGTGATGTCCTGGGGTTTGCCGCCGAGTGGCCTGCTCCGCCCAGGGTTCGCACCCTCTGCACGGTCAGGGCGGGCGGGGTCAGTACCGGCGAATGGGCGAGCCTCAATCTGGGGGATCATTGCGGCGACGATCCGGCTCATGTGGCCGAAAACCGTCGCAGGGTAGTGGCGACGATGGGGGTGGCGCCGCGCTGGTTGCGCCAGGTGCACGGTACCGCCGTGGCCAGCGACACGGCCCCGGCTCTGATCGAGGCGGACGCCTGCTGGACACGCCGGGTGGGGGTGGCCTGCGCGGTGCTGACGGCGGATTGCCTGCCGCTGCTGTTTTGCCACCGGACCGAGCCGGTGGTCGCCGCGGCACATGCCGGCTGGCGGGGGCTTGCCGCCGGCGTGGTCGAGGCCACGGTCCGGGACATGGCAGTGGACCCTTCCGGCCTGCTGGTGTGGCTGGGGCCTGCCATCGGTCCGGATGCCTTTGAGGTCGGAGAGGAAGTCCGGGCCGCTTTTCTGGCAGCGGACCCGGCCGCAGGGCTGGCTTTCCGCCCCGGCAGTCCAGGCAAATGGTGGGCCGACCTGTACCGGCTCGCCCGCCAGCGACTCGCTCGCATGGGCGTGCACACCGTGTTCGGCGGAGGCCTGTGCACCGTGGAGGACCCCGTTCGCTTCTTTTCCCACCGCAGGGACCATGGCCGGACGGGGCGAATGGGAAATTTCATCTGGATGGATCCTGAACCGTGAAGGCGCGCCCGTATAATGCTGCTTTGGCTTCCGAACCCTGAACTATGTCGTCGCCCCTGATTGCCACGATGGTTGCCGGCGCCGCCGCCGGCCTGTTGTCGATGATATGTGCGGCATTGGTGGTATTCACCGCCCGCCCTTCCTGGGTGCCCTTGCTGGTGAGCTATGCCATCGGCGCGCTGCTGGGGGCCGTCTTCCTCGAAATCCTGCCTCACGCATTCGCGCTATCCAGAAGCCCTGAAGCGGTTTCGGCCACCGTGCTGGCAGGGATCCTCGGATTTTTTCTTCTGGAGAAACTGGTACTCTGGCGCCATGTGCACGTCCACGACCTGGAGTCGGACGCGTTGACCGGGCATTCTCACGGCGAGCACCAAGGCCGGACCGGGGCCATGGTGGTGGTGGGCGACTCGGTCCACAATTTTGTTGACGGCATCATCATCGCGGCCGCGTTTGTAACGGACCCCCATCTGGGCGTGGTCACTGCCATGGCCATCATCGCCCACGAGATTCCCCAGGAGGCGGGCGACGCGCTGGTGCTTCTGCATTCCGGCCTGTCGCGCTTGCGCGCACTCGGGTTCAACCTGTTTTCCAGCCTGGCCACGCTGGTCGGCGGGGTCACGGCCTGCCTCGCCTTGCAATCCCTGCAGCAGCTGGTGCCCTATTTGCTCGCACTCGCCTCTTCCAGCATGATCTATGTTGCCGTGGCCGATCTGATTCCCGGTCTGCACCGTCGCGTCGATTTCAAGGCGTCGGCCTGGCAGGTTGCGCTGATCGCCTTGGGGGTCGGTTCGATTCGCGGGGCCCATCTGCTGATCATGGACTGAAAAAGGAATGACGATGGAAACGGGGCAAACTGGTAAAGACTCCGCAGAACCCCTGCCTGCTTCGGGCGAACCGGTTCTAGGCGCAGAGGAGGCGGGTGCGCGACTTTCGGGGTACCGGCCGGAGGATTTCCAGCACTTTCTGAAGGAGCTCGCGCAGGCGGTCGTGCGCGATGCGCCACGCTGGCAGGAACTCCAAATGCGCTATTACGAAGACCAGGCGGCGCTCTGGATGAACATGCTCAGTCGCGCAGCCGGGCAGGCGCCCGCCGCGCCACCTCCGGAAGCGGCGGCCGAAGCGTTCAAGGATCGGCGTTTCAGCGCCCCCGAATGGGGTGAAGCGCCCCTGTTCGACTACCTGAGACAGTCCTATCTCTTGACGGCACACTGGCTCAAGGACGCTGTGGGTTCCCTGGAACTGGAAGCGGAAACCAAAAGGCGCCTGGAGTTTTTCCTGCGGCAGTACCTCGATGCCGTGGCACCTTCTAATTTCCCGTCCACCAATCCCGAGGTCCTCAGGAAGGCGTTCGAATCGGGCGGGGAAAGCCTGCGCACCGGCCTCAAAAATTTTTTTGCCGACATGGAAAAAGGGCGCATTTCCATGTCGGATGAGGGAGCATTCGAAATCGGGCGAAACATCGCAGTCACGCCCGGAGCCGTGGTGTTTGAGAATGGGCTGTTCCAACTGCTGCAATATGCGCCCTCCACGTCCCAGGTTGCCGCGCGCCCTTTGCTCATGGTCCCCCCCTGCATCAACAAGTACTATATCCTGGACCTGGAGCCGTCCAATTCCCTGGTGAAATATGCCGTCGACCGCGGTCACACCGTCTTTCTCGTGTCCTGGCGCAATATCGACGAAACCATGCAACAGACGACCTGGGACGATTACATCGAACAGGGGGTCGCGACGGCTATCCGAACCACCCGGGACATCTCCGGTGTGCCCCAGATCGATGCCCTCGGGTTTTGCGTGGGCGGTGCCTTGCTCGCTTGCGCGCTGGCCGCCTATGCAGCCGAAGAGCCGCTGCCCGTGGCCTCGCTCACGCTCATGGCCACGTTGCTCGACTATTCGGATGTGGGGGAAATCGGGGTCTATATCGATCCGGCATTCGTGGCGCAACGGGAACAGCTTTTTTCGAAGGGCGGGGTGGTTTCGGGCCGGGAGCTGGCACTTGCTTTTTCGAGCCTGCGCGCCAACGACCTCATCTGGCCTTACGTGGTGAACAACTATCTCAAAGGGGAAACGCCCCCCGCCTTCGACCTGCTGTACTGGAACAGCGACGGCACCAACCTGCCAGGCCCCATGTTCGCATGGTATCTGCGACATCTTTATCTGCAAAACGAACTGTGCCGTCCCGATGCGCTGACAGTCGGCGGGAAGCCGGTGGATCTGGGTCGTATCGCAGTCCCGACTTACGTGTTCGCTGCGCGGGAAGACCACATCGTCCCCTGGAAATCCGCATTCGAGGCGACCCACCTGCTTTCCGGGCAGACCGAGTTCGTCCTGGGTGCGAGCGGACATATCGCCGGCTCCATCAATTCCGCTTCAAGGAACAAACGCAATTACTGGGTGGGCGGCCGGCTTCCCGCAGCAGCCGACGAATGGCTTTCTACGGCCACCCCGGTTCCGGGAAGCTGGTGGATCCACTGGGCGGACTGGCTCGACCGGTTGAATCCGGAGCACGTTCCAGCGCCTGTGGTGCTGGGGGATCCCCAACATCCGCCAATCGAACCCGCCCCCGGCCGCTATGTCCGGGCGCGCATCTGATCGCCATATCCGATACGGGAGGAAACGTCATGCAAAAAAGGGTGGTGCTGGTCACGGGAGGAATGGGGGGGCTCGG
>JAKBBG010000094.1 GCA_021826025.1 Pseudomonadota bacterium
CCGCCATCCAGGCTGCGGTGACATCCAGCATGCGGTTGCTGAACCCCCATTCATTGTCGTACCAGGCCAGGACCTTGACGAGCGTGCCACCGGACACTTTGGTGAGGCTGGCGTCGAACGTGCTGGAAGCCGGGTCGTGGTTGAAATCGATCGAAACGAGCGGGGCGCTGTTGTAGTTCAGGATGCCGCGCAGCGGGCCGTCCGCCGCCGCTTTCATGACGGCGTTCACTTCCTCGACCGAAGTCGGGCGAGCCGCTTCGAACGTGAGGTCCACCAGGGAGACGTTGATGGTCGGGACGCGTACGGCGAAACCGTCCAGCTTGCCGTTGAGTTCCGGAAGCACCAGGCCCACGGCCGCTGCGGCACCCGTTTTGGTGGGAATCATCGACATGGTGGCGGAGCGTGCGCGGCGAAGGTCGGAATGGTAGACGTCGGTCAGAACCTGGTCGTTGGTGTAGGAGTGGACCGTGGTCATCAGTCCCTTGACCACGCCGATGGCTTCGTGCAGCGGCTTTACCAGAGGCGCAAGGCAGTTGGTGGTGCAGGATGCATTGGAAATCACGGTCATGTCGGAGCGCAGCACCTGATGGTTGACGCCATACACCACGGTCGCATCCACATCCTTGCCGCCGGGCGCGGAAATCACCACTTTTTTGGCTCCGCCCTTGAGGTGGGCCGACGCCTTTTCCTTGGTGGTGAACAGGCCCGTACATTCCAGCACCACGTCCACGTCCACGCTGCCCCAGGGAATCTCTGCCGGATTGCGCTGGGAAAAAACGCGAATGACGTCACCGTTGATGACCATGGCATCGTCACGCACGGCCACATCGGCCCTGAATTTCCCGTGCGCGGTGTCGTACCGGGTCAGGTGCGCATTGGTTTCCGGGTTTCCCAGATCGTTGATGGCCACGATCTGCAACCCCTGCCTGTTTCCCGTTTCATACAGCGCGCGCAACACATTCCGACCAATGCGGCCATACCCGTTGATTCCGATGCGAACAGCCATGAACGTTCTCCTCGTAAGTGCGAAATGAGCAAAATGGTAGCCATGAATCGGGCCGGATTATTTCCGGCCCCGCAGCCGCGGTCACCTTCGGTTTTTCCCGGCAGGGGCCGCCGCAATTTTGTTGTAAAAGAGCATTATAAAAAATTGTGAGGAAATAATGAAGCCATTATAAAATGGCCTTATAAATATTTCTTATGGGGCACCGCATGCACTTCACCTTTCGGCAACTGCAAATATTCGAGTCGGTGTCACGCCTGCTCAATTTTTCCAGGGCGAGCGAGGAACTGCACCTGACCCAGCCTGCCGTCTCCATGCAGATCAAACAGCTGGAAGACATCATCGGCATCCCGCTGTTCGAACAGATGGGCAAACGCATATTCCTGACCCAGGCCGGCGAGGAGCTCTACCAGCACGCCCGCATCATCGCGCGGCAGATGAAGGACGCCCAGGAAGCCATCGAAAGCCTGCGCGAAGGGGTGAGCGGGCGGCTCGACATCGCCATCATCAGCACGGCCAAGTATTTTGCGCCGACGCTCCTGACCCGCTTCTGCGAAATGCATCCGGCCGTCCAGCTGAAACTTTCCGTGAGCAACCGGGAGGGGATCGTGCATCAGCTGATGCACAACGAGGTGGACCTGGTGATCATGGGACAGCCGCCCGAAGAACTGGGGGTCGTCATGGAACCTTTTGCCAGAAACGCCCATGTCATCGTGGCAAAACCTGATCATGCGCTCGTGGGGCTCAAGCACCTGACCCTGGAGCGAGTGGCGGAAGAGCCTTTTCTCCTGCGCGAAAAAGGTTCCGGCACGCGCCAGCTGCTGGAGCGCTTTCTGGCATCCCATGGGCTCAGCGTGAAACCGCGCATGGAAATGAGCAGCAACGAAACCATCAAGCAGGCAGCCATTGCCGGGATGGGCATCGCGTTCCTGTCGGAGCACACCGTGACCCTGGAGCTCGAGACCGAGCGGCTCGTCATTTTGCCGGTCCCCGGATTGCCCATCGTGCGCGACTGGAACCTGGTGCATCATCGCGAAAAGCGCCTGTCTCCGGTGGCGCGCGCTTTCAAGCAGTTTCTTCTGGATCGTGCCCCGCAGATGTTGCCGCAGGTGGGGGTGCGCCAGCGCAAAACCGGCTAACGGTGTTCCCGCAGCCAGGCTCGCCACTCGTAGAACAGCGCCGGCGACAATCCGGCCACCACGGAGCGTTTCCATGGGGGCGCCGCCCAGAAATCGTCCTGCTCCAGCGTGCTGCACCGGCCTCCCGCCTCCTCGAGAATGAGGGATCCTGCCGCGTAATCCCACAGCTTTTGCCCGCCGTGGAGATAGAGGTTGAATCGTCCCGAGGCCACGTAACACCATTCCAGCGTGCTCGCGCCGAAATTGCGCTGGGAAGCGTAGGGCGGGCGGTAGCCCAGCGCGAGCGCGAGCTTTTCCGGCAGTCGCTTGAGGTCAACGGCCGCGATGGCTTCGGCGAAGTCGGGGCTGGACGTCATGATGGGAAGCTGTACTCCGTTGAGCCACGCGCCGCGTCCCCGTTCGGCGGAAAACGCCTCGTCGGCGACCGGGTCGTAAACCACGCCCAGCACCGGTCGTCCGCCGCGCATGAGGGCCACGGACACCGCGAAATAGGGAATGCCGTGGACGAAGTTGGAGGTGCCGTCAATGGGGTCAACGCACCAGACCCCGTCATGGTGGTTTTCCCACAGCGCCTTTTGTCGTGATTCCGCCATTTCCTCGCCCAGAATCGGGCAGTCGTACAATTTGGAAAGGGTCGTCACCAGCGATTCCTGGGCCGCAAGATCAGCCTGCGTGAACAGACTGCCGTCATTTTTCCGATCATGGGCCACCTTGAGGTAGCGCGGCATGATTTCCGTGTGGGCAACGGATTTCACAACCCGGATGAGCGAATCGAGCATGGCTAGCATGATAGCATGGGGCTCTTCCGTTACCGATGCTTCCAGATCCAGTGGCCGTGCCGCGCTTTTATACCGATATGCTGCCGGGGAAGGCGGGCGAGTTCGAGCTGCCGCCTTCCGTGGCCCACCACGCCCTCCAGGTGCTGCGCCTGAAAGTGGGTGACGCCATCGTCCTGTTCGATGGAACGGGGGGCGAGCACCGCGTGCGCGTGATCCGGACGACCGGGCGGGCGGTGACGGTCGGCCACGAAGCATTCGACCCGCGCGAGGCGGAGTCCTCGCTGGCGCTCTGGCTTGGGCAGGCCCTCTGCGCCACGGAAAAGATGGACTGGATCCTGCAAAAGGCGGTTGAGCTGGGGGTGGCCCGCTGCAGCCCCCTGGAAACGGAGCGCAGCGTCGTGCGGCTGTCAGGGGAACGGGCGGAACGCCGGATCGCACACTGGCGGCGTGTGACCGAATCCGCATGCGAACAGACCGGCCGCAACCGGGTGCCGCCGGTGGATCCGGTGCAGCCGCTGCGCTCCTGGCTCGGGAATTTGCCTTCGGACGGGATGCGCCTGATGCTGTCCCCCGAGGGGGACGCCTCCCTTGCCACGCTGGAGCCGCCGGCAGGGCCCGTCATCGTGCTGGTGGGGCCCGAAGGCGGATTCTCCGCCGAAGAAGCGGAGGCCGCCCGGGTTTCGGGCTTCCTGCCGCTGCGTCTCGGCCCCCGCATCCTGCGCACCGAAACGGCGGCCCTCGCCCTGGTTTCGGCCCTTCAGGCCCGCTGGGGAGATTTTGTCGAAGCGCGGCCGCGGCTCCCGCTATAATCCCCCCCATGACCCGATCCGACTCCTTCGTCAACTGGTTTCGTTCAGCGGCGCCTTACATCAACGCGTTCCAGAACCGCACGTTCGTGATTGCCTTCGGTGGCGAAGTGGTGGCGGACGGAAAGTTCATTGCCCTCACGCACGAT
>JAKBBG010000028.1 GCA_021826025.1 Pseudomonadota bacterium
GCTGATGCTGGCGCGCGACCAGCAGGCGGCGGGACTCGCCACCGGAGTCGACGTGGTGCGCGCCGAAACGGTCCACTCCCGCAATACCCTGCTGCTGCGGCAGGCCCGCCAGGCGGCCAGCGAGGCGGATACCCGCCTGCACCGGGCATTGGGGGTGGGCATGGGCCTGCCTCTGACGCTCACGGATTCCCTGCGTGAAGACCCGGCGCCGCCTCCGCCCCTGGAACCTTCCATCATGGCGGCGCTGCACCAGCGCCCCGAGCTGCAGGCGCTGGAAGCGGTGGTGACGGAACGGGACACGGAGCACAAGGCCGCCCAGGCGGAATCCTACCCCGCCTTGAGCGTGGCGGGGGACGTGGGGCCGAGCGGCGTGACGCCGACGCACAACGACTACCGCACCTACAGTTTCGGCGTGCAACTGACCATGCCGCTGCTGGAAGGCGGCGCCATCACCGCGCGCCAGGACCAGGCGGCAAGCCGGATGCGCCAGGCGCAGCTGGAACTGCGCGACACCATGCAGCAGGTGGAAGAGGACGTTCGGCTCGCCCACATCGCGCTGGAAACGAGCCTGGATCAGATCAAGACGGCCGAAACCAGCCTCGATCTCGCCAACCGCCTGGTCGACCAGGCGCGCGACAGGTTCAAGGAAGGGGTCGCCGACAACCTGGAACTGGTGGACGCCCAGGCGAACCTTGCGAGCGCCCGCAGCGCCCGCATCGATGCGTTGGCCACCTATCAGATGGCCCAGATCAATTTCGAACTGTCCGTGGGGCGCCTGGACTATGCGCGTCCCTGACTGCCGGAGCTGACCCATGAGTGATTTGCCGCCCAATCCCGACGCGACGCCACCCCGGACGGCTGCGCCCGAACGGCCCTGGATTCGCAAGGCGGCCCTGGCCGGGGTGGCGGTGGTGGCCGTGGCGTTCCTGGTCCTCTGGTTTGCCACGCGCAACTGCGAAACCACGGACGACGCGTTCATCGAAGCCGACGTGGTCCAGATCAGCCCGCACGTGGGCGGGTACGTGCTGCGGGTGCTGGTCAAGGACAACCAGAGCGTGAAGGCGGGCGAACTGCTGGCCGAAATCGACCCGCGCGACTACCAGCTGCGGGTGCAGCAGGCGGAAGCCGCGCTGGCGGTGGCCCTGGCCCGCCACGGTGCGGCCCGCCAGGACCTGTCCGTGGTCACCACCACCAGCCGGGCCCTCATCGAACAGGCGCAGGCGGCGCTCGACACCGCGCGCGCCCAGCGCGTCCAGGCCGACGACCAGGCGGTCGCCGCGGAAGCCCAGGCGCAGCTTGCCCATGGCGACCTGGAACGCTACCGCGCGCTGTTCGGGAAGGATGAAATCTCGAAGCAGCGGCTCGACCAGGCCGTCGCGGCAGACCGTTCCGCGGCCGCGCAGCTGGATGCGGCCCGCCGGGGTTCGGCCGCAGCGGCCGCCCAGGTGTCGCAGGCGGAGGCGAAACTTGCGGAAGTACGCTCGGGCCCGCGCCAGGTGGCGCTCAAGCAGGCCCAGGAGCAGGGCGGTCAGGCGTCGGTGGCGGAAGCGCAGGCGGCCCTGGACCAGGCGCGCCTCGACCTCTCCTACACCCGCCTGATGGCGCCGGTGGACGGGCGCGTGGCGCGCCGCGCGCTCTACCAGGGCCAGCTGGTCCAGCCAGGCGGCGCCGTCATGGCCATCGTCTACGGAAACCCCTGGGTCGTCGCCAATTTCAAGGAAACCCAGCTGCGCCGGATGCACGTGGGGCAGCCGGTGGAAGTGACGGTGGACGCGTTTCCGGGGAAGACCTTCAAAGCCCACGTGGACAGTTTCCAGCCCGGGACCGGGGCCCGCTTCAGCTTGCTGCCGCCGGAAAACGCAAGCGGCAACTACGTGAAAGTGGTGCAGCGCCTGCCCGTGAAAATCGTCTTCGACGAAAAGCCCGACGTGCTGGAACGGCTCGCGCCGGGGATGTCGGTGGAACCCAAGGTTCTGCTCACGGACGGTGGTCGCTAGGGCGCCGATGGCAACCCTGGCCGACAGCACGCCGGTTCTGAGGGACGGCAACGGCGCGATCCTCAACCCCTGGATGATCGCCGTCACCGTGGCGCTCACCACGTTCATGGAAGTGCTCGACATTTCCATCGCCAACGTGTCCCTGCGCCACATCGCGGGCGACCTGTCGGCAGGCCAGGACGAGTCCACCTGGGTGCTCACCTCCTACCTGGTTTCCAACGCCATCGTGCTGCCCATCAGCGGCTGGCTTTCCAGCCTGATGGGGCGACGGCGTTTCTACATGCTGTGCGTGGCGCTCTTCACCGCCAGTTCGCTCCTGTGCGGGCTCGCCCCCAACCTTGCCATGCTGATCCTGTTCCGCGCCCTGCAGGGGTTCGGGGGAGGGGGACTGCAGCCCAGTTCCCAGGCCATCCTGGCCGACACGTTTCCGCCGGCCAAGCGCGGCATGGCGTTTGCCGTATACGGCATCACCACGGTGATGGCTCCCGCCATCGGTCCCACCATCGGCGGGTGGATCACCGATACGTTCACCTGGCGCTGGATCTTCCTCATCAATGTCCCCGTGGGCATCCTCTCCATCTACCTGACGTCGCGCCTCGTCTTCGACCCGCCCCATTTCGCGCGACAACGGGAGGAACTGAAGGCGGGCGGATTCAAGATCGACTATATCGGGTTTGCGCTCCTCTCCCTCGGGTTCGGGTGCCTGCAGGTCGTGCTGGACAAAGGCCAGCAGGAAGACTGGTTCGATTCGGGCCTTATCGTGGCGCTGACGGCCGTTTCGATTTCGGCGCTGCTCTTCCTGCCCTTTTGGGAATGGCGCCAGCGCCATCCCATGGTGGACGTGCGGCTGCTCCTGCAGCGCAATTTCCTGGTGAGCAACGTGCTCATTTTCATGCTGGGATTCATCCTGTTCGGCAGCACCGTGCTGCTGCCCCTGTTCGTGCAAAACCTGATGGGCTATTCGGCCACCGATGCCGGCCTGGTGCTGTCCCCCGGCGGGCTCGCGGTGCTGTGTTTCATGCCCCTCATCGGCATGATGGTCAACCGGGTGGACGTGCGCCACATGATCACGTTCGGCATCCTCTGCAACGCCGCCGCGCTGTTCCTGATGTCCCGCCTGGACCTGCAGGCCGACTACTGGTCCATCGCCACGCTGCGCATCGTGCAGGGGATCGGCCTGGGCTTCCTGTTCATTCCCATCAATACGGCGGCCTTCGCGGAAATCCCCATGGTCAAAAGCAGCAACGCGTCGGCCATCATCAACCTGTTTCGCAACCTGGGAGGGAGCTTCGGCATTTCGCTGGTGCAGACCTGGCTCACCCAGGGCAGCCAGCGGCATCAGGCGGACCTGGTGGCGCACGTGAGCGCGTTTTCCTCGCGCACCACGGACGCCCTGGCGGAGCTTTCCCGGGCGATCGCAAGCCAGGGCGGCACCCTGGGCGATGCGGCGGCCAAAACGCAGGCCACGCTCTATGCCTTCGTGCAGCAGCAGGCGAGCCTGCTTGCGTTCCTGGACAATTTCCGGCTGCTTGCGCTGCTGTTCGTCGCCTTCCTGCCTGCGGTCTACGTGCTCAAGCGGACCCAGCGCCACCGTTGAGCGGGGCGGGCTGCAGGCCGTGCAACGTCAGGTGGCGCACGCCGTCCGCGATCACGTCCAGGACGGCCTGGCGGGCGAAGCTCTTGCGCCAGGCCATGCCCACCTGGCGCGTCGGGGCCGGTCGCTCGAAGGGGATGGTATCCAGCAGCGGACTGCGGTATTTGGGGCTGTTGGCCGTGGCCGGCAGCACCGTGATGCCCATGCCGGAAGCGACCATGTTGCGCAGGGTTTCAAGGCTGTTGCCCTGCTGGACTAGCCCGTTCTTCACGCCCAGTTCGGGGCAGGTTTCCACCACCTGGGTGCTGAAGCAGTGCACGGAGGGCAGCAGCAGCACCTGCTCGCCGCCCAGTTCGGACGAGGAAATGGCGTGCCGGCCGGCCCATCGGTGATTTTTTGGGACCACCACTTCGAACGGCTCGCGGTACAGGGGTCGCGTCAGCAATCCCGGAGCTTCCAGGGGCAGGGCCACGATCGCCACGTCGAGGGCGCCCTGGCGCAACTGTTCCACCAGCCGGTCCGTGGTGCTTTCCTCCACCAGGAGCGGCATTTCGGGGGCGCTGCGATGCAGCTGGGCGATCAGGTCGGGCAACAGATACGGACCCACGGTGTGGATGGCGCCGAGCCGGAGGGGACCTGCCAGAGGATTCGCCCCTTCGCGCGCCAGCAGGCGCAAGCGTTCCACTTCCTCCAGGATCAGGGCCGCCTGGGCAACGATCCGCTCCCCGATGGGCGTGACGCCCACGTCCGTGCGGGAGCGTTCGAAGATGCGCTGGCCCAGTTCCTCCTCCAGCTTTTGCACGGCGGTGGAGAGGGCCGGCTGGCTGACAAAACAGGATTCAGCGGCGCGGCGGAAGTTGCGCATCTGCGCGACCGCAACGATGTACCTTAACTCATTGATGTTCATGGAAAATCACCGGAGGCCGCTCATATGCGCATTGTATCGTCAAAGCAATAATAATCAATTTTGTTTATTTGTATGCAAGGTCGCGGCGCGTCGTGGTATCGCCAGGGCATTCCGGTGAAGTAGAATCCTTCCCATGATGCGCCATTCCCTGATCAGGCGGGCCGCCCGTTTGCTGCTTGCCACCCTGCTGTTCCAGGCGTTTCTCGTGGCGGGCTCCCTGGCCGCCTTCGAGCGCCCGCAGGATGGTGCGCGCGTTTCCGTCTGTTCCGCATCGGGCTTGCGCTGGATCACGCCGGCAGATCATTCCGCCCCGCAGCCCGCTTCGGCCCCCCACCACTGCGCGTTGTGCGGCTGCCTCGCAGTCGACCTGCCGCCGCCCCTGTCTTTCCTGCCGGCGCCGGCGGTCCTCGGCCTCGCGTCGCAGGCGCGCGACCGTCCGGATTTTCCCCAGCAGGAGCCTGAACGCCGCCCCCAGTCCCGGGCCCCCCCGGCGATCGCCTGACCTTTGCCTGAAGGAGGCCCGCCCGAGCGGGCCCGCGATCGATCTTGAGGGGGAGACTCCATGACGTTGCAACACATCCGCCGGCTGCGTGCCGCGGCTGCCCTGCTGGCCCTTACCGGCACGGCCATCACAACCAAGCTCGCACTGGCCTGCGCCTGCGGATGCGGCATGTTCGACCTCGGCATGCCGGGCATGGGACTGCCAGGCGCATCGGCAGGCAGCATCAACCTGCAGGACACCTGGCTTGACCAGAACGCGGCCCGCCAGGGAACCAGCAGAATCCCGCTCAGCCAGAGCGCGGACCAGGAAATACGGACCAATTTCACCAACCTGAATGCCCAGTACAACTTCAATCACGACTGGGGCGTGATGGCCATGGTGCCTTACTGGCAGCGCACCTTCGTCACCAACACGAATTTCGGCGCCGGCGCTCCGCAAATCTCCCGCAGCACCGTGGGCACCCTGGCCGACGTGAGGCTCATGGGCATGTACACGGGTTTTTCGGACGACATGTCCACGGGGCTGATCTTCGGACTCAAGCTGCCCACGGGCACCTACACGGCCCCCGGCTTCGACCGCGACACCCAGCCCGGCACCGGCACCACCGATCTGCTGCTGGGCGGCTACCAGGTGGGGCAGCAGCGGACCTGGGGGTGGTACCTGCAGGGGATTCTGCGCAGCGCGATGGGGTCCCGCGCGGACTACCGTCCCGGCGACAGCCTGCAGCTGGTGGCCGGCGCGCATTACGACACGAATCCCTACTCGGCAGCGCTCACGCCCCTGGTCCAGGTCAACGCGAGCCTGCGCCGCTCGGACTCGGGGCTCGCGAGCGACCCCGAAAACACGGGTTCGAAGTTCGTGTACCTGACTCCGGGTTTTCTCTATTCGTTCACGCGCCGGCTGCAGGCCAACGCGCTGGTCTACCTGCCGCTCTACCAGCAAGTCACGGGTACCCAGCTCGTGCCGCGGCAGATTTTCAGCGCCGGGTTGACCTATAATTTCTGAGCGCACGCGGAGACCCCCCATGCTTTTTGCGAAACGGTTGCAGTGGCTTGTCCTGGTCCTGGCGATGGCCGCGGTCCGTCCGGTCTTCGCCATCGCCGAAGGCGAGCCTGCCCCTGCCTACGACATCCACCTGCTGGACGGCCAGACGTTTTCGTCCGCGCGCGAGGACGGCCGCGTGGTGATGCTGCATTTCTGGGCCAGCTGGTGCGTGCCCTGCCGGGCCGAAATGCCGGCCATGGAACGGTACTACCGGGCCCATCACGGCCAGGGGTTCGATCTGGTGGCCGTCAGCATGGACAGTCCGGAAGACATGGACAAAGCCCGCGCCATGATGAAGGCCTACAGTTTTCCCGGTGCCTGGATCCAGGACGCGTCCGTGCGCGGCTTCGGGCGCATCTGGCGCATTCCGCTCACGTTCGTGATCGATCGCCGGGGCGTGCTGCGGCATGACGCCTGGGATGGCGGCGACGGCGGCATCACGGACGGCGTGCTCGACCAAACCATCACCCCCCTGCTGGAGGCCAAGTGAACCCCATGACCCTGAGAACCCTGCTATTCCTGTTGCCCGTGCTGGCTTTTCTTTCCCCGGCCCGGGCCGAGCCCGTCCAACTCAAGGCGCTGGCGATCGACCAGGCCTATGCCCGGGCCACGGCTCCGGGGCAGGACGTGGGCGTGGTGTACCTGACCGTGGAAAACGCCGGCAAATCCGGCGACCGGCTGGTTTCCGCCTCGTCCCCCGCGGCGCGCCAGGTCACCCTGCACAGCACCCGGATGGCGCAGGGGATGAGCAGCATGCACCGCCAGGAGGCTTTCGACGTTCCGGCGGGCGGCACGCTGCAACTGCACCCCGACGGCCTGCACCTGATGCTGGAAGGATTGAAGGCGCCCCTGCACGAAGGGGACCGGATCAGCGTGACGCTCCGGTTCGAGAAGTCGGGCGAGGTGTCGGTGCCGGTGGCGGTGCGCGGGCTCGATGCGTCCATGGACATGGGGTCCATGCATCACGACATGCACTGACCCTGCCAGGCCCGCAGGTCCGACGCTCGGGCGAGCGGGCGGGCGAGGCTGCGCGCCTGCCCGGCGATGAACCGCACCAGTTCGGCGTTGTCGTTCGCGAGCTGTCCGTCGGGAAGCCTCAGGTTGTTTTCAAACCCGGTGCGGGCGTGCCCCCCCAGGGCGATCGCCGTGGTCAGACAGGCGGCTTCGCGCTGGCCGAATGCGCAGACGGACCAGTGGGCCGGTTCGTCGCCCAGG
Organism: Pseudomonadota bacterium; assembly: GCA_021826025.1. Taxonomy (GTDB): domain Bacteria; phylum Pseudomonadota; class Gammaproteobacteria; order Burkholderiales; family Ferrovaceae; genus JAKBAT01. The sequence goes on from JAKBBG010000028.1 coordinate 7,260, forward strand.
ATTTCGAGAAAGGGAAGCAGGTCCCGGGGGGCGCTTTGCTGGTCCTGGCTGTAGCGCCCCAGCACGAACAGCAGCTGGTGGGGTGCCTGCGGCAGCACGCCGCGGCGGCGGAGCTCGCGGTAGCGGCTCAGTTCTTCCGGCGCATAAAGGATCACCTGGGTCATGATCCCTTCGCGCCGCAGCCATTCAAAAAACGGTGCCGCACCCTGCTCCGAAGCCGCGTCGGGCATCAGCTCCCGCAGGGCGACGGACACGGCTTCCGGATGGACGGCCCGCACCACGGCCATCTGTTCCGGCGCCCGGTACCGTTTCCCGGCTTCCGAAGTGATCTGGACCACGAGTTCCCCGCCCACTTTCCGGCGAATGGCGTCCATGGCCGCGCGGTAGGCGTCGGCGTCCAGCAGGTGCCGCCCTTGGGCGTCCCGCACATGCACGTGGATCATGCTGGCACCCGCCTCCAGGCAGGTTCCTGCCGTTTCAGCCAGGTCCTGCGGCGTGAGGGGCACGGCCGGATGGTCCGCGCGGGTTTTGAAAGCCCCGTTCGGCGCCACGGCGAGCATGAGCGGCGGCCAGGCGGACGGGGCGGGGGCGGCGGCCATGGTCAATCCGCGGTGACGGCGTGACGTTCGTCCGCCTCGTGCCGGCTCTGCTCCGAAGTCACGAGGTCGGACAGTTCGCGCTTGAGCCGGTTGAATTCGGGGGAGGCGGGGTCGCGCGGACGCGGCAGTGCCACGGCCAGATCGCGCTTGACGGTGCCGGGCCGGTAGGTCATGACCACGATGCGGTCGGCCAGGAAAATCGACTCTTCGATGCTGTGGGTGACGAACAGGACCGTTTTGCCGAGCTCGGCCCACAGGCGCAGCAGTTCGTCCTGGAGGGAGCGCCGGGTGAGGGCGTCGAGCGCCCCGAAGGGTTCGTCCATGAGCAGGATCGGGGAATCGATGGCCAGAATGCGCGCGATCGCCACGCGCTGGCGCATGCCGCCGGAAAGCTCCTTGGGATAGCGATCGGCAAACTCGGACAGGGCCAGCAGTCGCAGCAGCGCATCGACCCGCCCACGCACGGCCTTTTTCCCCATGCCTTTCACTTCGAGGCCGAAACCCACGTTCTGGGCCACGGTCATCCAGGGAAACAGGGCGTATTCCTGGAACACCATGCCGCGGTCGGGGCCCGGACCCGCGACCGGGCTGCCGTGGACGAGAACGGTGCCGGAGTCGGGGCCGGTGAAGCCGGCCACGGTGTTGAGCAGGGTCGATTTGCCGCAGCCCGAAGGCCCCAGGAGGCAGACGAACTGGCCGGCAGGAATTTCCAGCGTGATGTCCTGCAGCGCCGCCACGGCCGCCTTCGACGCGGGAAACGTCTTGCTGACGCGGTCGATGGCGATGGCGAAGGTCATGGCAGTCACTGATCCAGGCCGCGATGCCAGCGCAGCAGGTGGGTGTTGATCCGGCTCATGGCCTGGTCGATGGCCAACCCGATCAGTCCGATGGAAAGCATGCCGGCGATGATCTTGTCCGACCAGAAATATTCGCGCGCTTCCAGGATCCGGAAGCCGAGCCCGTTGTTGACGGCGATCATTTCGGCCACGATCACCACGATGAATGCCGTGCCGATGCCCACGCGCATGCCGGTCAGGATGTAGGGCATGGCGGCCGGCAGCATCACGCGCCGGAAAATGGTGGCGCGCCCGGCGCCCAGGTTGCGGGCCGCCCGCAGGAAAATGCCGTCCACGGCCCGGACTCCCGCGACGGTGTTCATGAGGACCGGGAAAAAAGCGCCGATGGCGATGAGGAAAATGGCCGGCGCGTTGCCCAGGCCGAACCACAGGATGGAAAGGGGAATGTAGGCGATGGGCGGAATCGGGCGCAGGATTTGCAGCAGCGGATTGCACAGCCGGTAGGCCCGCTCGCTCGCTCCCATCAGCAGGCCCAGGGGGACGGCGAGCGCGGCGCCGACGACGAAACCCGCGAGCACCCGGTAGAGGCTGCCCGCCGCATCCTGCACCAGTTCGCCGGAAAGCAGCCAGTCCAGGCGGCTGCCGGCATCCGGATCGTAGGGCTGGGGCGGGGCCAGGTATTCCCACCAGCGCGTCGCCACGGCGTGGGGAGCGGGCAGGACTTTGGGATTGACCCAGCCCAGCAGGCACACGCCTTCCCACAGGGCCAGCACCAGGAAAATCAACGGCAGCCCTTGCAGGCTGCGTCGCCAGGACCTCATGGCTGGATGCCGAGCGAACGCTTGGCCGACTCCAGCAAGTCGGTCTTGACGAAATCCCGCGCCACCGGCGGGCGGGACATTTTTCCGATGCCATAGCGGAACATGGTGTCGGCCGTGCGCTGCAGGTGCTCGGGCGTGATGTCGTAGGAATACGGGGAATTGGCCATGGCCGCGCGGAATTCCCCGGGCGTGATCTGGTGCTTGAACAGCGTTCCCGTCACGTAGGCTTCCGCGAGCTTGGGCTGGTCGATGAAGGTTTTGGTCGCACGCACGAAACAGTCCATGAATTTCTGGGCAAGGGGGCGCCGGGCATAGAACGCTTCGGTCATGACGAGGGTGCGCACCGGCTCGCCGATGGGCGTGTCATAAGGCTTCAGGATTTCCTTCCCCCATCCTTCGGCGATGGCCTGGGAGGAGTAGGGTTCGCTTTGCATGATCGCGTCCACGTTCTTTTGCATCAGGGCCTGGTTGAGGTCGGGGTAGGCGAGATAAATCACCTGCACGTCCTTGCCGGGACGGTCGGACCAGGTCATGTGGTGCTGGGCCAGTTCGGCCGCCAGCAGCACTTCCTGGATGCCGCCGCGGGTGACGCCCACCTTGCGCGACTTGAGGCTTTCGACGGTTTTCATGTCGAGATCGGGGCGCCCGAGCAGGCGCGCGCCGCCGCGCGCGAAGCCCGCCACCACCACGATGGGCACGCCGTTGGCGCGCCCCGATATGGCCGCTTCGGAAGCCGTGGCACCCACGTCGAGCTCGCCCGCGATGATGGCCTGCATGACGTCGGGCCCCTTGGCAAACAGGCGCTCTTCCACCTTGATGCCGCATTGGGGCGCGATTTCCTTGATGTAGCTGATGGCGCCGAAGTGGACGAGCTTGAGGTTGCCCAGACGCACCACGTCATCGGCGGCGCGCGCCGGGGAGACGGCCAGCAGGGCGGCGATCAGCAGGGCAGGGCGCATCCGGCGCAGGGAATCACTCAGCGTCATGGGGCAGATTGTCCGATCGTTTGTTCAAGGGCTCCCGGGTGCAGGCGCACCGGCATCCAGCCGCGGACGCTGTTGATGAACCAGAGCGCGTCGGCGCGGGACAGTTCCGCGAGGGTCACGGGCCTTTCCACCAGGTCGCCCGCGTCCAGCAGGGCCTGCCGGAAGGTTCCGGGCAGCAGGCCGGATCCCTCCGGCGGGGTGTAGCGCACGCCGCCCAGTTCGTACACCAGGTTGCCGCGGGTGAATTCGGTGGCCTCGCCGCGCTCGTTCCACAATAGCACATCGGCATCTCCCGGCGACAGGGCGGCCTGCGCCTGCATGTCGTAGCGCCTGCGGTCCGTGGTCTTGTGACGCAGCCGGGGGTCGTCCGACTGCACCGGAGTGCGGGCCAGGGCGACGAAAACCGGGCTACCGGAAGCGGGTGTCAGGGGGAAGCCTTCGAGGTGGGCGGTGCCCGACCGGTTGTAGCGCAGGCGCACGCGCAGGCTGGCGTCCGGGTACTGGGCCGCAAAGCGCGCGAGCAGGGCGCGCAGCGCGTCGCCGGGCGGCGGGAACCCCAGGGCCCGGGCCGAGCGCGACAGGCGCTCCAGGTGGTGCGCTTCCAGCCAGAACGCGCCCTCCTTCAGGAGCATCGTTTCCAGCAGTTCGGCGCTGTCGGGCTCGAATTCCAGGAAGCCCGCCTTGGCGAGCACTTCGGCATATTCCTCATCGCTGCGCGAATCCCAGGTGATGCCGCCGCCCAGCCCGCAGGTCAGGCGGCCTTCGTCCGTGTCGAGCACCAGGGTCCGGATGGCCACGTTGAACTGGGCGTCGCCGCCGGGCCTGATCCATCCCACGGCGCCGCAGTAGGGCCCGCGCGGCGAGGTTTCGAAGCCGCAGATCAGCTCCATGGACTTGAGCTTGGGGGCACCCGTGATGGAGCCGCAGGGAAACAGGGCGGCGAACAGGTCGTGCAGGGACGTCCCCTGGCGCAGCGTCGCGGCCACGGTGGAAGTCATTTGCAGCACGGTGGGGTAGCGCTCGATGGTGAACAGGGCCGGCACTTCCACGCTGCCCGGGCGGGCGATGCGGGACAGGTCGTTGCGCAACAGGTCCACGATCATGAGATTTTCCGCGCGGTTCTTGCGCGACTGGGAGAGCCAGGCCGCCAGCGCCGCGTCCTCTTCCGGATGGCGGCCGCGCCGGACGGTCCCTTTCATGGGGCGGGTCACGACCCGGGATCCGGTTTTCGAGAAAAAAAGTTCGGGGGAAAGGGAAAGGATCTGGAAGCCGCCGCAGTCGATCCAGGCCGCGTAGTCGGCGTTCTGGGCCAGACGCAGGCGCTCGTAGTAGCGCAGTCCCGAACCCTGCAGGCGCGAATGGGCGCGCACGGTGTAGTTGATCTGGTAGGTGTCGCCCCGGGCGATCGCGTCCCGGATGCGCCCGATGGTTGCCGCGTAGGCGGATTCCTCGGTGTCCAGGTGCCAGGGGTCCGCTTGCGGAGCCGCCCCCGCATCGGCTTCCGCCAGATGGGGCCGGGGCGCGTCGAAAATGCCGAAACAGGCGAGCGGATAGGGGGAGCCCGGCCGCACCTGCGCCGCCGGATCGAAAGCGGGGGCGCAGTCGTAGCTCACGAACCCGGCCGCATAGGCGCCCGCCCGGGTGGCGGCATCCACTGCATCGAACAGCGGCCGCACTTCCGTCGGGTGGCGGGCGATCAGTACTGCCTTGGGCTGGGAGAAGGTCCTGCGGACCACGTGGCCGGGGCTGTCGGCAAAATCGAGGACCAGACGCATGCGCCCATTCTACTCCTGCGCTCCTGTCCATGAATACGGTATAAAATCTGTCGTTCGACTGGAACAGAAGGCGCCCCAGGGCGTGAAAAAGGCATTCATGGCACATCGGATCGCGGTCATTCCCGGAGACGGCATCGGCATGGAAGTCATGCCCGAAGGGGTGCGGGTGGTGGAGAAGGCGGCACGGCAATCGGGCATCCCGCTCGAATTCACCTGGTTCGAGTGGGCGAGCGCCTCCTGGTGGCAGCGCCACGGCGACATGATGCCGGTCGACTGGTTCGCGCAGCTCAAGGACTTCGACGCCATTTATTTCGGAGCCGTGGGCTGGCCCGCGGTGGTGCCGGACCATGTTTCCCTGTGGGGTTCGCTCATCAAGTTCCGGCGCGAATTCGACCAGTACGTGAACCTGCGCCCGGTGCGCCTGATGCCGGGCGTGCCGTCCCCCCTGGCCGGCAAGAAGCCCGGCGACATCGACTTCCTGGTGGTGCGGGAAAACACGGAAGGGGAATATTCCGCCATCGGCGGGCGCATGTTTGCCGGCACGGAGCGGGAAGCCGTGGTGCAGGAATCGGTGTTTTCCCGGCACGGCACCGACCGCATCCTGCGCTACGCGTTCGAACTCGCGCGCAGGCGGCCGCGCCGCCATCTCACTTCCGCCACCAAGTCCAACGGCATTTCCATCAGCATGCCCTATTGGGACGAGCGCGTGGAAGCCGTTGCCCGGGACTATCCCGACGTGACCTGGGACAAGTACCACATCGACATCCTGGCGGCGCGCTTCGTCCTGAGCCCGGAACGCTTCGACGTGGTGGTGGCGTCCAACCTGTTCGGGGACATCCTGTCGGACCTGGGTCCGGCCTGCACCGGCACCATCGGCATCGCCCCGTCGGCGAGCCTCAATCCCGAACGCCGCTTTCCTTCCCTGTTTGAACCGGTGCACGGTTCGGCGCCGGACATTTATGGACGCAACATCGCAAATCCCATGGCCATGATCTGGTCGGGCGCCCTCATGCTCGATTTCCTGGGGGACGAGCCCCGCTACCGGAACGCGCACGACAGCATCCTGCGCGCGGTGGAACAGGTCCTGTCCGAAGGGCCGCGCACGCCGGACATGGGCGGGCAGGCCTCCACGCGGGAGGTGGGGGAAGCGGTCGCCGCAAGAATCGTCATCTGAGCTGCCAGGGGAGGACATGATGGGGAATCGCTTGAACATCCGTCGGGTTGCCGTGCTGGGAGCCGGCGTCATGGGGGCCCAGATCGCCGCCCATTTCGTGAACCTGGGCATTCCCGTGCTCCTGTTCGACCTGCCGGCGGCCGGAGGCGACCCCCGCCGGACCGCGGCAGGCGCCGTGGAGCGCCTGAAAAAGCTGCGCCCGGCGCCCCTCGCGACACCCTCCCTCGCGGGCTGGATCCGGGCGGCGGACTACGATTCGGACATGGCGCTGCTGCAGGACTGCGAGCTGGTCATCGAGGCCATCGCGGAACGGATGGACTGGAAGCGCGACCTCTATCGGCGCATCGCGCCCCACCTGCACCCGCGCGGCATTTTTGCCTCCAACACTTCCGGGCTGTCGCTCACGGCGTTGTCCGGCGAACTGCCGCCGGCACTGCGCACGCGGTTCTGCGGACTGCATTTCTTCAATCCGCCGCGCTACATGGGGTTGGTGGAGCTCATTCCCACGGCCGACACCGCGCCGGAGCTGCTGGACGAGCTGGAAACCTTCGTCACCACCGCGCTCGGAAAACAGGTGGTGCGGGCCATGGACACCCCCAATTTCGTCGCCAACCGCATCGGGGTGGCCGGCATGCTGTTCACCCTGATCGAGGCGGAACGGCATGGCCTGACGGTAGACGTGGTGGACGACCTGACCGGACGCAAGCTGGGACGCGCGAGTTCCGGCACCTACCGCACGGCCGACGTGGTCGGCCTCGACACGCTCGTGCACGTGGTGCGCACCTTGCAGGAGCAACTGCCCGACGACCCGTTCCGGGCCTCCTTCGAAACGCCCCAGACCGTGGACCGCCTGATCGCGCTGGGCGCGCTCGGCAGCAAAAGCGGCGCCGGGTTCTACAAGAAGGACGGGCGGGACATTTTGCGGCTTGATCCGGCCACCTTCGACTACGTGCCGGCCGGCGCCAAGGCCGCGCCCGAAGTGGCTGCCCTGCTCAAGCTTGCGCCGGCCGAGCGGCTGGCAGGCCTGCGCGCTTCCGAGCATCCCCAGGCACGCTTCCTGTGGGCGATCCAGCGCGACCTGTTCCACTACTGTGCGGTGCACCTGGCCTCGGTGGCCCATTGCGCGCGCGACGTGGATTTTGCCCTGCGCTGGGGCTTCGGATGGCAGGAAGGGCCGTTCGAAACCTGGCAGCGGGCCGGCTGGGCCACCGTGGCCCAGTGGCTTCGGGAAGACATCGAAGCGGACCGGGCCCTGGCGCGCGTTCCCCTGCCCGGCTGGGTCACCGACGGGCGTGCAGGCGTGCACGGTCCCAAAGGTTCCTGGGATGCCGCCGCAGGCGGTTACCGTCCGGCCAGCACCCTGCCGGTATACCGGCGCCAGCTGTTCCCGGAAACCGTGACGGGCGGCGCAGCGCCCGACCCCACTACGGCCGGACGAACCGTGTTCGAAGACGAATGCATCCGGGCCTGGACCCTGGACGACGCGTTCCTGATCGCCACGCTGCGAACCAAAATGAGGACGTTCAGCTCCGGCGCCCTGGACGGGTTGCAGCGTGCCGTGAGGGAGGCGGAAACGGGCTTCCGCGGCCTGGTGGTCTGGGGCCCCGGCGCGCCCTTTTCGGCCGGAGGAGACCTCAACGGGTTCCTCTCGATCTATGCCCGCGAAGGGCTGGACGGTTTCGGTGCCGAGCAGCGCCGTTTCCAGGAGGCCATGCAGGCGCTGCGCTATGCCTCGGTTCCCACCGTGGCCGCCGCCCGCGGCTATGCGCTGGGGGGCGGATGCGAAACCTTTCTGCACTGCAGCCGCCGGGTCGCCCATCTGGAAACCCAGGCTGGCCTGGTGGAAGTGAACGTGGGCCTGCTTCCGGGCGCCGGCGGGCTCACCGCGCTCGCGCGCCGGGCCGGAGAACGGGCCGCGCGCCTGGGCCTGCCCCTGGACGTGTCCGGGTTGCTCCGGGACGATTTCGTGCGCGTGATGCGCGCCCAGGTTTTCGCCAGCGCGCCGGAAGCGCGTGAGGCGGGATGGATGGACGCGGGCGACGTGATCGTGGCGCACCCGGACGAGCTGCTGTTCGTGGCCCTGAGCGAAGCGCGTGCCCTGGCCGACGCGGGCTATCGGCCCCCGCTGCCGCCGCGCTTTCCCGTGGCGGGGCGCGAAGGCAAGGCCGCGCTCCTGAGCCTGCTGGTGAACTACCAGGCGGCAGGGCAGCTGACGGAGTACGACGTGGTGATCGGCAGCGCCATCGCCGACGTCCTGTGCGGCGGTGACGTGGACGCCGGCACGCTGCTGGGGGAAACGTCGCTGCTTGCCCTGGAGCGCAAGCATTTCTGCGAACTGATGACCCATGCCAAGACGCGGGAGCGCATCCAGGTCCTGCTTGAAACCGGCAAGCCCGTGCGCAACTGAGGGAGGGGAGAGCATGAACGACGTGTATGTGGTTGCGGCAACGCGTACGCCGGTGGGCCGGGCGCGCGGCGTGTTTCGCGGCGTGCGGGCCGACGACCTGCTGATCGCGGCCCTGCGCGGCGCCCTGGGACAGGTGCCGGCGCTGGATCCGGCCGCCGTGGAGGACGTCATCGTGGGTTGCGCCATGCCGGAAGGCGAGCAGGGCCTCAACGTGGCGCGCAGCGCGGCGCTGCTGGCCGGCATCCCGGAACATGCGGGCGGCATGACGGTCAACCGCTTCTGCGCCTCGGGACTGTCAGCCCTGCAGATCGCGGCCGACCGCATCCGGGTCGGTGCGGCCGACGTGATGCTCGCGGGCGGCGTCGAATCCATGAGCCGCATTCCCATGGGCGGCTTTCACCCTGCTCCCCACCCCGACGTTTTCCTCAGCCGGGAAAACACGGCGCTCGCCTTCGGCATGGGCATCACCGCCGAAAACGTGGCGCACCAGTGGAACATCACCCGCGAAGAACAGGACGCCTACGCGCTGCGCTCGCACCAGCGCGCTCTGGCGGCCGGACAGTCGGGCGCCTTTGCCGCTGAAATCACCCCGGTGACCGTCCGCCACCGCATGCCGCTGGGCGAAACCGGCGAAGCGACGGTGGAAGAGGAACGCATCGACCGCGACGAAGGTCCGCGCGCGGACAGTTCCCTCGAGGCGCTGGCGCGGCTCAAGCCCGCATTCCGGGCCAAGGGCAGCGTCACCGCCGGAAACAGCAGCCAGATGTCCGACGGCGCCGCCTGCCTGGTTCTGGCCAGCGAGGCGGCACTTTCCCGCCACGGCCTGCAGCCGCTCGCGCGCATCGTGGATTTCTCCGTGCGCGGCGTGGCGCCGGAAGTGATGGGGATCGGGCCGGTCAAGGCGGTGCCCGCGCTGCTTCAGCGCACCGGCGTGGCGTTGCAGGACATCGACTGGATCGAGCTCAACGAAGCGTTCGCGGCCCAGGTCCTGGCCGTGCAGCGGATCCTGGGCTTCGACGCCGAGCGCATGAATCCCCTGGGCGGAGCCATTGCCCTGGGGCATCCGCTCGGCGCGAGCGGGGCGATCCGTGCTGCCACGGTGGTGCACGGCTTGCGCCGGAGCGGCGGACGATACGGGCTGGTCACCCTGTGCGTGGGCATGGGGCAGGGTATCGCCGGGCTGTTCGAGCGGGTATGATTGCGTGTTTTGCGTTGCGCCAAGCGCGTATCGAGAGGAAAACTGTCGCATGAAACTACTGGTTCCCGTCAAACGCGTGCTGGACTACAACATCAAGGCGCGTCCGAAGGCCGATGGCAGCGGCGTCGAACTGGCCGGCCTCAAGATGTCCATGAACCCCTTCGACGAAATCGCCATGGAAGCGGCCATCCGCCTCAAGGAGGCGGGGCAGGCGACGGAAATCGTCGCAGTCTCCTGCGGCCCGGCCGGAAACCAGGAAACCCTGAGAACCGCGCTTGCCCTGGGGGCCGACCGGGCGATCCTGGTGACCTGCGAGGCCGACGTGGAGCCGCTTGCCGTGGCCAAGCTCCTGCAGGCGCTGGTGGCGCGCGAACAGCCCGGCCTGGTGCTGTGCGGCAAGCAGGCCATCGACGACGACGCCAACCAGACCGGCCAGATGCTGGCGGCCCTGCTCGGCTGGGCGCAGGCCACGTTCGCCTCGCGCATCGAACTGCAGGGTGACGGCGCGGCGCTCGTCACGCGCGAAATCGACGGCGGCCTCGAAACCCTGTCGATCCGCCTGCCCGCCGTGATCACTGCCGACCTGCGGCTCAACGAACCGCGCTACGCCACGCTGCCCAACATCATGAAAGCGAAAAAGAAGCCGCTCGACACCCTGGCGCCGGCCGACCTGGGCGTGGACACGGCTCCCCGTCTGGCCCTGGTGCAGGTGAGCGAGCCGCCCGAGCGCCAGGGAGGACTGATCGTGCCCGACGTGGCGGCCCTGGTGGACAAGCTGAAAAACGAAGCCAAAGTGATTTGAGGAACCGAACATGAGCCTGCTCGTCGTTGCAGAACACGACAACCACACGTTCAAGGCATCCCTGCGGCACGTGCTGGCCGCAGCCCGGGACATCGGCGGCGACATCCACCTGCTGGTGGCTGGAAGCGGCTGCGAAGCGGTTGCCCAGGCGGCCCGCGCGCTGCCGGGAGTGGCCTGCGTGCGCTGGGCCGACGACCCCGCCCTGGGCGACGGGGGCGCGGAAAACCTGGCGCTCCTGGTGTCCCGCCTGGCACGGGACTATACCCATGTGCTGACCGCCGCGAGCGCCTTCGGCAAAAACTGGGCACCCCGCGCGGCCGCGCTGCTGGACGTGGCCCAGATTTCCGACATCGTGCGCGTCGACGCGCCCGACACGTTCACACGGCCCATCTATGCCGGCAGCGTCTGGGCCACCTACCGCAGCGCGGACCCCGTCAAACTTGTCACGGTCCGCCCCACGGCCTTCGAAGCCGTGGCAGGCGATGGCGCACCGGCCCCGCTCGAAGCGGTGTCCGCCCTGCCGGACAGCGGCCTGTCCCGCCGCATGTCGGTGGCCCTCAACCAGTCCACCCGGCCCGAACTGGAATCGGCGCGCGTGGTGGTTTCCGGCGGGCGCGGCCTGGGCAGCGCGGAACGTTTCAAGGCGTTGCTGGAACCCCTGGCGGACAAGCTTCAGGCGGCGCTCGGGGCGTCGCGCGCCGCAGTGGATTCGGGCTACGTGCCGAACGATTACCAGGTGGGACAGACAGGGAAAGTGGTGGCCCCGGACCTTTACATCGCCGTGGGCATTTCCGGTGCGATCCAGCATCTGGCCGGCATGAAGGCTTCCCGTGTGATCGTGGCCATCAACAAGGATCCGGAAGCGCCGATTTTCTCGGTGGCGGATTACGGGCTGGTGGGCGACCTCAACGAGATCGTGCCGCGGCTGACCGACGCGCTCTGAGCGCTTAAACGGATTGGAGGGGGATTTTGAAACCCTGGCGGCGGATGCGGTTCTTGGCATCCACGTACACCAGGCGGGGTTGGTGCGCTTCCAGTTCGGATTCATTCAGGACGGCGTACGCCGCAATGATGAGGAGGTCGCCCACCTGGGCCTTGCGGGCCGCCGCGCCGTTCACGGAAATCATGCCGGTGCCGCGCTGGCCGCGGATGGCGTAGGTGGTGAAGCGTTCGCCGTTGTTGACGTTGTAAATGTCGATCTGCTGGTATTCCAGGATGCCGGCCGCATCCAGCAGGTCTTCGTCGATTGCGCAGGAACCTTCGTAGCCCAGCTCGGATTGGGTGACGGTGACGCGATGGAGCTTGGCTTGTAACATGGTCCGTTGCATGGGCTTCCTATCCAGTTGGGTTCGTCAGATTCCGTGACAGGGTCCGCCAGTTTACGCAATTGCACCCTGCTGTGCCACTATTATTGCAATGCAGCAGCGCGCAATGATAGTCAGGAATTCTGACAACTTCAATAAGATATAGTTTATATGGATCACGATTTCCATTCAGAAGTGCCGGGCAACCTGACCCACCAGGTGAAATGCGCCCTGGAGGAGGACATCGGCAGCGGGGACCGGACGGCCCGGCTCATCCCCGAGGACCGTTTCGCCACGGCCCGGGTGATCGTGCGCGAACGCGCCGTGCTGTGCGGCAGCGCCTGGTTCGAGGCCGCGTTCTCGCTCCTGGACGCGCGCGTGCAGGTGCAATGGCAGGCGACTGAAGGCCAGTGGCTCGCGCCGGGGCAGCCGGTGGTGCGCGTGAGCGGGCCGGCCCGTGCCCTGCTCACCGGGGAACGCACGGCCTTGAATTTCCTTCAAACCCTTTCCGGCGTGGCAACCCAGACACGGTGCTTCGTGGAGGCGGTGGCCGGCACCGGT
>JAKBBG010000095.1 GCA_021826025.1 Pseudomonadota bacterium
TCGTAAACGGCAGGCATCTGGTCGCGCGAGAATTCCACGTCAATCACCGCGCCGATGCACTGGACAATTTTTCCTTGGTTCATTTGCGTGTCCTAAACGTTATCTGTGTATGTGAATGGGTTCAAACCGCCGCGGCGCCGCCGACAATTTCGGACAGCTCCTTGGTGATCGCTGCCTGGCGGGTCTTGTTGTAAACCAGCTGCAGTTCGTCGATCACGTTGCCGGCATTGTCCGATGCCGCTTTCATGGCCACCATGCGGGCACTCTGTTCGGATGCGATGTTTTCAGCCACGGCTTGGTAAATCAGGGCTTCCACGTAACGGAGCATCAGGTCGTCCACAACCGTGCGGGGATCGGGTTCGTATATGTAGTCCCACGCAGCGGCTTCGGCGGACGTTTCGCCGGCCAGGTATTCCTTGGGCAAGGGCAGCAGCGCCTCCACCACAGGCTCCTGCTTCATGGTGTTCACGAACCGGTTGTACGCGAGATACACCGCATCCACCTTGCCTTCGGAATACAGGTCCAGCATCACTTTGAGCGGGCCGATGAGCTTGTCGAGGTGGGGCGTGTCGCCGATATGGACCAGCTGGGCCACGACCGGCGCACCGATGCGCTGCAGGAAACCCAGCCCCTTGTTGCCGATCGCCACGGTTTGCACCGTGGCGCCGCCGTCCTGCCATTGCTTCATGGACTGGGTCACCAGGCGCAGCAGGTTGGTGTTGAGTCCGCCGCAAAGACCCTTGTCGGAAGTCACCACCACGACGCCCACATTGCGTACGGGTTCGCGCCGCACCAGGAAGTCATGGCGATATTCGGGGTGGGCCTGCGCCAGGTGGGATGCGACCTTGCGGATCTTTTCGCCATAGGGTCGCGATGCCCGCATGCGTTCCTGGGCCTTGCGCATTTTGCTCGCGGCCACCATTTCCATGGCCTTGGTGATCTTGCGCGTGTTTTGCACGCTCTTGATCTTCATCCGGATTTCTTTTGAACCCGCCATCTCTTATGCTCCGTTGCGCGCCTGGATTTCAGTAAACGCCCGTTTTCTTGAAGTCCTGGATGGCCGCATCCAGCGCCTTTTCGGTTTCGCCGTCCAGATCCTGCGTCGTGGCGATCTTGTCGACGATGGACGCATATTTGGTTTTCAGGAAGGCGCGCAATCCGGATTCGAAGGCCAGGGCACGCTTCACGTCCACGTCGTCGTAATAGCCCTTGTTGACGGAAAACAGCGTCACGGCCATTTCGGCCACGGAAAGCGTCGCGTACTGGGCCTGTTTCATTAGTTCGGTCACCATGCGACCCCGCTCCAGCTGCTTGCGGGTGGCGTCGTCGAGGTCGGATGCGAACTGGGCAAACGCGGCCAGTTCACGGTATTGCGCCAGTGCCAGGCGCACGCCGCCGCCCAGTTTCTTGATGACCTTGGTTTGCGCCGCGCCGCCGACACGGGACACGGAGATACCCGCGTTGATGGCCGGCCGGATCCCGGCGTTGAACAGGTCGGTTTCGAGAAAGATCTGGCCGTCGGTGATGGAGATCACGTTGGTGGGAACGAAAGCCGTCACGTCGCCGGCCTGGGTTTCGATGATGGGCAGGGCCGTGAGCGAACCCGTCTTGCCTTTAACCGCCCCTTTGGTTTCGCGCTCCACATACTCTTCGTTGACGCGGGCGGCGCGTTCCAGCAGACGCGAATGCAGGTAGAACACGTCGCCGGGGTAGGCTTCGCGGCCGGGCGGCCGGCGCAGCAGGAGGGAAATCTGGCGATAGGCCCAGGCCTGTTTGGTCAGGTCGTCATAAATGATCAGCGCATCCTGCCCGCGGTCGCGGAAATATTCGCCCATGGAGCAGCCCGCGTAGGGTGCGATGAACTGCATGGCGGCGGAATCCGATGCCGTGGCTGCCACCACGATGGTGTATTCCATTGCGCCGTGTTCTTCCAGCTTGCGCACCACATTGGCGATGGACGAGGCCTTTTGGCCGATCGCCACGTAGATGCAGGTCATGTTCTGACCTTTCTGGTTGATGATGGTGTCCACTGCCACGGCAGTTTTGCCGGTCTGGCGGTCACCGATGATGAGTTCCCGCTGGCCGCGGCCGATGGGCACCATGGAATCCACCGACTTGAGCCCCGTCTGCACGGGCTGCGATACGGACTTTCTCCAGATCACGCCCGGCGCAATTTTTTCGATGGGAGAAGTCTGCTTGGCGTTGATGGGTCCCTTGCCGTCAATCGGCTTGCCCAGCGCATCGACCACGCGCCCGATCAATTCGGGTCCCACCGGCACTTCGAGAATGCGGCCGGTACAGGTGACCGTATCCCCTTCGCTGATGTGTTCGTAGTCGCCCAGAACCACGGCGCCCACGGAATCGCGTTCAAGGTTCAGGGCGAGCCCGAACGTGTTTTTGGGAAACTCGACCATTTCTCCCTGCATCACGTCGGTCAAACCGTGAATGCGGACGATGCCGTCCGTCACGGAAACGACGGTTCCCTGGGTGCGCGCTTCTGCCTTGACGGGAAGATTCTGGATCTTCGCCTTGATCAGTTCGCTAATTTCCGACGGGTTCAACTGCATGGTGTTCTCCTGAAGGGCCGGCTTGCAGGCCGGCCTTTGCATTAACGTTTTAGCGCGACAGCCATTTGGTCGATGCGGGCGCGGACGGATCCGTCGATCACCACATCGCCTACGGTCACTTTCACGCCGCCGATCAGGGCGGCATCGACCGACACGTCCGGGCGGATTTTCCTGGAAAACCGCTTTTCGAGTCCGGCGACCAGGCTGTTGATCTCCTGCTCCGACAGGGCGTAGGCGCTGACGATTTGCGCGTCGAGCTGTCCTTCGTGCTGATGCCGCAGCGTTTCGAATTGCCGGCTGATGGCCGGAAGGGCCGCGATCCTGTGGTTGTCCACCAGCACCTCGACCAGCTTCTTTCCTTCCTGGTCCAGCCTGCCTTCGCTCACGGAAAGGATCAGGCCTGCCAGCTGGGCGCGGTCCAGGCGGGGGTTTCCCACCAGGGCTGCCATTTCCGCATCGCTTGCGATGGCGGACAGCCACTGCAAGGCGTCGGACCAGCGGTCCAGGGCCTTCTCTTCCAGGGCCAGTTTGAATACGGCTTCCGCGTAGGGCCGGGCAATCGTTGTGATCTCAGCCATGGGGGTCCTTACAGCTCGGTACGGATGGCGGCCAGAAGCTCGGAATGCGCCTGGGCGTTGATTTCGCGGCGCAGGATTTTTTCAGCGCCGGCGACGGCCAGGTCGGCTACGCGGTCGCGCAGCGCTTCCTTGGCACGCAGGATTTCCTGGTCCACCTCCGCTTTGGCCTGGGCGATCACCCGGTCGGCTTCGGCTTTGGCTTCCGTACGCGCCGCCTCGATGATTTCGCTGCGCCGCTTTTCGGACAAGGCGATGATTTCCGAAGCCTTGGCTTTGGCATCGTCCATGGCTTCCGCCGAACGGCGTTCCGCCTGGGCCAGATCCTGTTTCCCGCGCTCCGCGGCGGCGAGCCCGTCGGCAATCTTTCGCGCACGCTCGTCCAGGGCGGCAACGATCGGTGGCCAGACGAATTTCATGGTGAACCAGATCAGGATCGCGAACGTGATGGCCTGACCGATAATTGTGGCATTGATGT
>JAKBBG010000029.1 GCA_021826025.1 Pseudomonadota bacterium
CCAGCGCATAAACCCCGACGAAACGCTGGAGCCGCTCATGGATTTTCTCCCGCCCAAGCGCAATCGTGAGCCCGTTGTCGAGCCGCAGCGTCCAGGCGCCACGCTCGGACAGGTCCAGCGCTTCCACAGTGCGTTTCAGGGGCGAGAGCTCCCGGTTGAACTGCCCAAACGCCTGGACCATTTCCTCACCGCTTCCCGTCGGCCCGTCAAAACGGGGAAGTGGACCGCCGTAATCTGCCGCGAACATTTCACCGTGATCGTTGACCAGCGCTTCGTCACCCCAATGCGCCAAGGGATGCTGCTCTTCCACCTGGACTTCCAGGCCGTTGGGCCAAAGGCGGCGCAGGCGTACCGAACGCACCCACGGGATGACGCGGAGCTCGGAAGCCGCCGCCTGCAAATCCATCGTGAAGAAATTTCCACGCAGCACTTTCGCCCGTTTGGCCACCAGTTCCCGGTCCACCTGCTGCAGCTCTCCCGTCACCGCAATCCGCTGGATGCGGAACATCGGGCGCTGCACCACCCACCCCATCAGTGCAAGCAGCAGAAACAGGACCAGTCCGACCAGCGCCGTTTTCGCCGCCAGAACCAGCGTATGGCGGAGCGAAGGCAACCAATGCCCCTGTCGCTCTTCCTCGCGACGCCGCGTGCCCATGGAAGCACCTTTGTTGCGCCCCAGACGAACCGGTCCCTCTTTCCCGGGGGCCTCCCGGCTGCGCCGTCCCCATGTTTTCCATCCCGGTACCGTCAACACAGCCATTGCGTCCTCTCCTTATCCTTCATGCGGTCGTGCCCACAATCCGGACTTCCGTCGCCAATGTCACCCCGCAGTCGTGCAGGACGCGGGCCTGGATTTTCCGGATCAGGGTTTCGATATCCCGGGCTGTGGCCCCGCCCAGGTTGACAATGAAATTGGCGTGTTTGCGTGAAACCTCCGCCCCGCCTTCCCGTTCGCCTTTGAGGCCGCACGCTTCGATCAGGCGCGCGGCATGGTCGCCCGCGGGATTTCGGAACACGGATCCCGCATTGGGTTGACCCAGCGGCTGGCTGGCCACGCGCCGCGCCAGCAGTTCGCGGATGCGCTGCAGGGCGGCCGCTGCAGAACCTTGCGGAAAGGACAGCCGGGCCGACAGGAACCATTCCCCTTCCGGCTCGAGCGGAAGCGTCCCTGCGCTGCCCTGCCCCTCCCCGTCTTCGGGGCGGCGCAACGCCACGTGGCGATAACTGATCTCATACTCGTCCGGCACGCGCACCCGAATCCGGCCGCTGCGATCCAGCGTCGTGACAGACACCACGAAATCCCAGGTTTCCGAACCGTAGCACCCTGCGTTCATGGCCAGCGCACCGCCCACGGTTCCCGGAATACCCGCCAGGAACTCCGCCCCGGCCAACCCCATCCTGGCCGCCATACGGGCCACTTTGGGTGCAGGCACCCCGGCTTCCACCTCAAGGACCGTGCGGCGCGCCTCCGCGTCTGCCACGGCACTACCGCGCAAGGCACCATGGGTCAGCACGACGGTGGCGTCGAGCCCGCCGTCCCGAACCAGCAGATTGCTGCCGAGCCCCACCACATGAAGCCTTTCGCCAGCGGGTCTGGAGCGGACGAACGCGACCAGATCGTCACGATCTTTCGGCACATAGCAACGCGCCGCAGGCCCGCCGGCCCGCCAGCTCACATGGCGGCTCATGGGCTCGTGCGGACGCAATTCGCCGGGAGCGAGCCAGGTCATGCCGCACCTCCGCACAAGGTCACGATCTGAGCCGGAAGTTGCCCGATGCTGCCCGCCCCCATCGTGATCAGAACGTCCTGCGGTGCCAGCATGTCCAGCAACCGCAATGCCAAGCCTTCCGGGTTTTCCACGTACAAAGGCTCAGGCGCTCCGGCGCGGCAAAGCGCCTCTGCCAGCGCCAGGCTGTCCGCGCCGGGAATCGGCACCTCCCCGGCGGGGTAGACCGGCGCCAGGACCAGTCGGTCCGCCAAAGAGAGCACGGAGATGAATGCGTCGAAGCAGTCGCGCGTGCGCGTATAGCGGTGGGGCTGGAACGCCAGCACAAGCCGCCTGCCCGGAAACGCGCCGCGTGCGGCGCTGAGGGTGGCCGCCATTTCGACGGGGTGATGGCCGTAATCGTCCACCAGGGTGAAATGCCCCCCTCCAGCCAATGGCAGGTCGCCATAGCGCTGGAACCGCCGGGCGACGCCGTTGAATTTTTCCAGGGCCTTGATGATGGCAGGGTAAGGAGCCCCAAGTTCCACCGCCACGCTGATGGCTGCCAGCGCGTTGAGCACGTTGTGCCGCCCGGGCAGGTTGAGGCTCACGTCGAGCCTGCGCGCCATGGGCTGGGTTCGGTCTGCATGCAGTTCCACCGCGAAACGCATGCCTCCTCCCTCGGCCACCACTTCCACGGCCCGTACGGCGGCTTCGGGGGAAAATCCGTAAGTCACGATCGGCTTGCTTACGCGCGGCAGGATGTCCCGCACCACCGGGTCGTCCGTACACAGGACCGCAACCCCGTAAAACGGCAGATGCTCGAGAAACTCCACGAAAGCCGACTTGAGGCGCTCGAAATCGTGGCCATAGGTGTCCATGTGATCGGCATCGATGTTCGTCACGACGGCCATGACCGGCTGCAGGACCAGAAAGGAGGCATCCGATTCATCCGCTTCGGCAACGATGAATTCGCCGCTGCCCAGCCCGGCATGGCTGCCGGCACTGTTGAGGCGGCCGCCGATCACAAAAGTGGGATCAAACCCTGCCTCGGCCAGCACGCTGGCGATCAGGCTGGTGGTAGTGGTTTTGCCGTGCGTTCCGGCCACCGCAATGCCCTTTTTGAGCCGCATCAATTCCGCCAGCATGGTGGCGCGCGGCACGACCGGAATGCGTGCGGCCCGGGCTGCGGCCACTTCGGAGTTGTCGGCAGCCACCGCCGTGGAGACCACAACCGCATCCGCCCCGGCGACATGCGCCGCGTCGTGCCCTTTCCAGATGACGGCACCGAGTCCCGCCAGACGCCGCGTTGCGGCGTTGCTGCCCAAATCCGAACCGCTTACTTCGTAACCCAGGTTAAGCAGCACTTCCGCGATGCCGCTCATGCCGGAGCCCCCGATCCCCACAAAGTGAACATGGCGAACCTTATGCTTCATGTGCGAACTCCCTGCAGGCGGCAGCGACCGAAGTCACTGCATCCGGCTTGGCCAAGGCACGCGCCGCTTCGGCCATGGCCAGCAGCCCTTCGCGCGTCGCGTCGCGCAGCCATCGCGCCAGATGGGTCGGGTCCAGGCGGGACTGTGGCAACAGGTATGCGGCGCCGTGCGCCTCCATGAAGCGGGCATTCGCGGTCTGGTGATCGTCCACGGCAGACGGGAACGGCACCAGCACGCTGGCAACGCCGGCCGCCGACAATTCGGCCACGGTAAGGGCGCCGGAGCGGCAGATCACGAGGTCGCAGCGGGCATAAGCGCCGGCCATGTCGTCGATGAAGGGTCGCAGGTCGCCGGCCACGCCCTGTTCCCGGTAGGCTTCCTGCAACGCCTGCATCATCCGCGTTCCGCCCTGATGCAGAACTTCCGGCCGTTCTGCCGGAGGGATCAGCGCAAGCGCACGGGGAACCAGGACATTGAGGGCCGAAGCGCCCTGACTGCCGCCCAGCACCAGTACTCTCAGGACGCCGCTGCGCCCGGCAAAGCGGGCGGCCGGGGGAGGCAACCGAAGTATTTCGGGACGGACCGGATTGCCGACCCATCGCACGCCGCGGGGCGTGCCCAGCAACCGAGCGAGCGGATGCCGCGAGGGGGCTTCGAAGGCTCCCGGAAAGCCTTCGAACACGCGTCGCGCCAACCGCGCCAGCGCCCGGTTGGCGAGGCCTGCGACGGCGTTCTGTTCGTGCAGGACGAGCGGCCTTTTCAGCAGGGCGGCCGCCAGCCCGCCAGGGAATGAGGCGAACCCTCCAAAGCCCACCACCACATCCGGCCTCTGACGCAACAGAATGGCCACGCTTTTCACGCATGCGGCGAACACCATCCAGGGCGCCTGCAATATCCGCCGGAACCCCTTGCCCCGCAGCCCCCCCATGGACACCGTTTCCAGTGGAAAGCCTGCCTTCGGCACGAAATGCGCTTCCATCCC
This sequence comes from Pseudomonadota bacterium, assembly GCA_021826025.1. GTDB lineage: Bacteria > Pseudomonadota > Gammaproteobacteria > Burkholderiales > Ferrovaceae > JAKBAT01. Next base: position 4,125 of record JAKBBG010000029.1, read on the forward strand.
GACTTTCGTTCCGAGCCAAACCACGCGCCATCCGTCCGTTCGAAGCAGGTTCGCCAAGGCCAGCGCAGGGAAAACATGCCCGCCGGTGCCGCCGGCCATGACCAGAGCGGTGCGCTTCATGGCGCCCTCCCGCGCATCATCTGACGCGACTCGAAATCGATTCTCAGAAGGACGGCAAGCGCCAGCACGTTGGCCACAATGCCGCTGCCCCCATAACTCAGAAGGGGCAGGGTCAGCCCCTTGGTCGGAAGCATGCCCATGTTGACGCCCATGTTGACCACGGTTTGCACGGCGAACCACACCCCGATCCCCTGGGCTGTGAGGGCGGCAAAATAGCGTTCCATGGAAGCGGCGCGGTTGCCGATGGAAAAGGCGCGCCACACCAGGAAGACGAACATCGCGATGGTGGCAACGACGCCCACGAATCCCAGCTCCTCTGCAATCACCGCCATCAGGAAGTCTGTATGCGCTTCCGGAAGGTAGAGCTGCTTTTCGACGCTGGCTCCCAGGCCCACGCCGAACCAGCCGCCGCGACCGAAGGCGATGAGGGCATGGGTCAGCTGATACCCTTTTCCGAAAGGATCCGCCCAGGGGTTCCAGAACCAGACCAGACGATTGAACCGGTAGGGGGACAGCACCACGAGCAGCACGAAGCCCACCGACAACACGGCCATCAGCACCACGAAGAGCCGCCAGTTAAGCCCCCCGAGAAACAGGATGGACGCCGCAATCACCGTCATGACGGCCAGCGCTCCGAAATCGGGTTCACGCAGCAGCAAAAACCCCACCAGGAACATGACGAGAAACATCGGGAAGAAACCCTTTTTGAAGCTGTGCATGAATGCCGCCTTGCGTACGGTGTAGTCGGCGGCGTACAGCACGACGAAGAACTTCATGAATTCGGATGGCTGCAGATTGATTACTGCGAGCGAGAGCCAGCGTCTGCTGCCGTTGACTTCCTTGCCCAGGCCGGGAATAAGTACCAGGGCGAGGCCGGCAAGCCCCAGGCCAAACAGGAGCGGCGCGTATTTCTGCCACTGCTCGATCCGAACCTGGAACGCCGCAAATCCACCCACCAGTGCTGCGGCCACATAGACCATCTGGCGCAGGAAGAAGTAGTACGAACGGTAGCCCGTATGGCGGTCTGCTTCGGCCGAGGCGATCGACGCCGAATAAACCATCACGATACCGATGGCGAGCAGGGCAAGGATGGTCCACATCAAGGTCAGGTCGTATTCCGACCGCAGCAGCCGTGGAGTGGAAAAGGGCTTCATGCGCGCACCTCGCGGACACCGGGAAGCGCCTTGACGGCCGCCACAAACACCTGCGCCCTGTGCAGGTAATTGTCGAACATGTCGAAGCTTGCGCACGCCGGCGACATCAACACGGCATCACCGCGCTGCGCGAGCCCGGCAGCGAGACGCACTGCGTCCGGCATGTCCTTCGCCCGCACGATCGGGACGCCGCTGCCGGCTACTGCCTCCTCGATGACCGGCCCGTCGCGACCGATCAGGACCAGGGCCCGGGCGTGCGCAGCCAGCGCCTGGCGCAAGGGGCTGAAATCCTGCCCTTTGCCGTCCCCGCCCGCGATCAGCACCACCGGTTGCGCCATGCCGCCCAGCGCGGCCAGGGTTGCGCCCACGTTGGTGCCTTTGGAATCGTCGAAATAGGTCACTCCGGCCGCTTCGGCCACCGGTTCCACGCGGTGCGGCAGCCCCTTGAAGGCGCGCAATGCGCGCACGCCGTCGGCGCGCGGCACGCCAAGGGCATCGCACAGCGCAAACGCTGCCATGGCGTTCGCCGCGTTATGCCTTCCGCTCAAAGGCAAATCGGACAGAGCCATCACGGGCTCCCTGCCACAACAGATCCAGCCCTGCCCGGACAGGCCCCAGTCGCGGCCCGTCGGCGGGGCGTCGAGCCCGAAGGACACAGTTCCGGGAACGGCCATGGCAAACGAACCCGGGTCTTCACGGTTCACGACCCGCTGTTCGCAATGGCTGAAAATACGGGCCTTGGCTGCCGCATAAGCCCTCATGTCCGGATAACGGTCCATGTGGTCTTCTGTCACATTGAGCACGGTGGCCGCCCGCAGGCGCAGGGAATGCGTGGTTTCCAGCTGGAAGCTCGAAAGCTCCAGCACGTAGACGTCGGCAAACCGTCCTCCTTCCAGCGCCGTGAGCACGGGAGTGCCGATATTGCCGATCACTGCGGTGGAAAACCCTGCGGCCTGCACCATGTCCCCCACCATGGTGGTGACCGTGGTTTTTCCGTTGGACCCCGTGATCGCCACCACCTGCGGCGGCGTATCCAGGGACTGGACGGTGCGGGCAAAAAGCTCCACATCGCCTACCACCTCCTGGCCGCGCGCCACGGCCGCCGCCACTTCAGGCTCGGCCAGCGGCACACCGGGGCTCGCCACGATCAGGGACCGCCCTTCGAAATCCTTTCGTCGGAAGGGACCGGCAAACAGCGGGACATCCGGATACTCGCGACGCAGGATTTCGGCATGGGGAGGGTTCACGCGCGTGTCCGCAACGGATACCTGTGCGCCCTGTCCCTTCAGCCAGCGCACCGTCGCAAGGCCGGTGTCTCCCAATCCCAGGACCAGGACCGGACGGGCGTTGAGGGTGGCGGGGTAGGTCGCGTCGCGCAGGATATTCATCGCAGCTTGAGCGTGGACAGGCCGGCGAGCACCAGGATGATGGTGATGATCCAGAACCGCACCACCACCTGGTTTTCCTTCCAGCCTTTCAGTTCAAAATGATGATGAACCGGCGCCATCCGGAAAATTCGGTTCCCGGTAAGCTTGTACGAAGCCACCTGCAGCACCACCGACAAGGTTTCCAGAACGAACACGCCGCCCATCACGAACAGGACGATTTCCTGGCGCACGATCACCGCCACCAGGCCGAGCGCCGCTCCCAGGGCGAGGGCCCCCACGTCGCCCATGAACACTTCGGCCGGATAGGCGTTGAACCAAAGGAAGCCCAGTCCGGCACCCGTCATGGCCGCACAAAACACCACAAGCTCTCCAGCCCCAGGAATGCTTGGAAATGCCAGGTAAAGGGCAAATACCTTGTTGCCGGCCACGTAGGCGAACACGGCCAGCGCTGCAGATATCATGGCCGTGGGCATGATGGCCAACCCATCCAGCCCGTCCGTGAGATTGACGGCATTGCTGGTGCCGACAATCACGAAGTAGGTCAGTATGACAAAGCCGACCCCTCCCAATGGCAACGCCACAGTCTTGAAGAAGGGCACGATCAGTTCCGTTTCCGACGGGGTTGTGGACATTTTCAGCAACACCAGGGCCACCACGGCGGCGATGACCGACTGCCAGAAGAATTTCGATCGCGCCGAAAGGCCCTTTGGATTGCGATGCACCACTTTGCGGTAATCATCCACCCATCCGATCACGCCGAAACCGAGCATCGTCAGCAGGACCAGCCAAACGTAGCGGTTGGTGAGGTCGGCCCACAACAGCGTCGTCACGGCGATGGCCACCAGGATCAAGGCCCCTCCCATGGTTGGGGTGCCGCTTTTCGCCAGATGCGTCTGGGGGCCGTCGTCCCGGACAGCCTGCCCGATCTTGTAGGCGGTGAGCTTGCGAATCATGACCGGCCCCACCACAAAGGAAATGGTCAGTGCCGTCAGGGTGGCCATGACAGCGCGCAGCGTGATGTAATCGAACACGCGAAAGCCGTGAACGCTCTGGGACAGCCAGTGGGCCAACGTCAGCAGCATGTAGTCATTCCTCGATGGCCGAAATTCATCGCACCAACCCCTCCACCACCCGTTCCATCTGCATGAAGCGTGATCCTTTCACCAATACCGTGGCATCGGCATTGAGCTGGGGCAGCAGCATCGCCACCAACGCTTCAGCGGACTCAAAATGGCGCCCCTGCGATCCGAACGCATGACTGGCTTCCCGGGACCATTCCCCCAGGGTGAAACAATCATCGATGCCCGCATTGCGCGCCCTCACTCCCGCTTCGGCATGCAGGACCGGCGCCCCGTCGCCCAGCTCCCCCAAATCCCCCAACACGAGGATCCGGCGCCCGGGACGGGCCGCCAGCACGGCAATGGCTGCGGCGACCGAATCGGGATTGGCGTTGTACGTGTCGTCGAGAATCAGGGCACCGCGAGCGGAAAATTTCGATTCCAGTCGCCCAGGCACTCCCTGGAAACGTTCCAAACCGAGCTTGATGGCGTCCGGTCCGATGCCGAGAGCCCAGGCGGCCGCCGCGGCCGCCACGGCATTGGCCAAATTGTGGCGTCCCGGAACGGCGAGCCGGACCTGTACCGGCTCGCCGCCCAGAAAAATTTCGAGTCCCGGGAACAATCCTCCTTCCCCTTCCGTTCCCGTCAGGGTCCGGCCCCAAACTCCCGAAAACGCTTCGCCCTCGGGTTCCAGAGCGAATTCGAGGCGACGATGGCTGTCGGCGCAGCCCCTCAATATCGGTGCCAGGGGATCGGTCGCCGGAATCAGTGCCACGCCTTGTGCGGACAACCCTTCGTAGATTTCCCCTTTGGCGCGCGCGACCGCCTCGATGCTGCCCAGAAGCCCCAGGTGGGCCCGTTGTACATTGTTGACCAGCGCCACATCGGGTTTGGCCACCCGCGTCATGGCGGCAATCTCGCCGGGGTGGTTCATGCCCATTTCCACCACGGCCCACCGGTGTCCGGCACGCAGCCGCAGCAGGGTCATGGGGACTCCCAGGGTATTGTTGAGATTTCCTTCCGTGGCGAGCACGGTCGCTTGGGGATCTTCGCCGGCACCTTCGGCGGCGCCGCACAGGATGGATGCCAGCATGTCCTTGACGCTGGTCTTTCCGTTGCTGCCCGTCACGGCAACGACTTGCGGGTTGATCTCAAGCCGCCAGGCTGCGGCCAGGTCCGACAGCGCCTGTGCCGTGTCCGGAACCCGGATCAACGGTCCGGATGATTCCAGACCGGGCACTGATGCCGAAACGACGGCACCGACGGCCCCGTTCGCCAAGGCCTGAGCCACAAAGGCATGCCCGTCAAACCGTTCGCCGCGCAGGGCCACGAACAGGTCTCCAGCCTGCACGGCGCGTGAGTCTGTCGCGACCCGCAGAAAAGTGTCGGTGCGGGTCGGCCTCGAAGCCCCGAGCAGGCGGGCCGCCTCCTCAAGAGACATCATGCCTGGAACGGTATGGGACGGCGCGTTCACCGGGTCACCTCATCAAGACAGCGTTGCGCTTCGACACGGTCGTTGAAGGGGAGTTTCCGTCCGGCCACTTCCTGGGTGTCTTCATGCCCTTTTCCTGCAACCAGGACCACGTCGCCGGGTCTCGCCATGCCCACCGCCTTGCGGATTGCCGCACCTCGTTCCGGTATGCGCAAGGGGGATCCGGCCATGCCTCGGGCAATCTGGTCCAGGATGGCTTCGGGTGGCTCGTCGCGCGGGTTGTCGCTGGTGAGGATCACCCGGTCCGCAAGCCGTTCGGCAACAGCCCCCATCAAGGGCCTTTTTCCGGAATCACGCCCTCCTCCGCACCCAAACACGCAAATCAGGTTATGGCCCGCTGCCATGGTTTCCCTCAGGGTCACCAGGGCCTTTTCAAGCGCATCGGGACTGTGGGCGTAGTCGACCACGACTGTCGGCTGATCCCCGCCTCCCAGTCGCTCCAGGCGCCCTGGCGGCGCACGAAGCCCGAGGGTGGCGGCAGCGGCCTCCTCGCTTGTCAGCCCTCCCATGAGCGCGGCGCCGGTGACGGCCAGCAGATTGGACACGTTGAACCGACCGAGCAAGGACGCCGAGACAGCAGCGCGTCCCCAGTCTCCAGCCAGGACGAACGACAGACCGTCAGGGCCCGTCACGATGCTTTCCGCCGAAAGCATCCCCACACCCGCAGGCGGCCGAACGCCGGCCGCGGTATACCCGATGGTCTTCGGCCCCGTCCCGACCGTACGTTGCGCCAGGGCATAGCCGAAAGGATCGTCGAGATTGATGACCGCAAATTCGAGACCGGCCGACTGGAAAAGGAGGGCTTTGGCAGCCCCGTAAGCTTCCATAGTGCCGTGATAATCCAGATGATCCTGAGACAGGTTGGTGAACACCGCTCCCCTGAAACGGATTCCCGAAACGCGTTCCTGCTCGAGCCCATGGGACGAAACTTCCATGGCGCAGCCCCAGGCCCCCTCTTCCCGGTATCTCTGGAGCGATTCCTGCAGCGCGATGGCGTCAGGCGTGGTATTGCCGGCAGACTCAAGACGCTCAGGCCATCCGTTGCCAAGGGTGCCCACCACGGCGCAGGGCCGGTTGCGAGACCGCATCATCTGCGCGAGCCAGTGGCTGCAACTCGTCTTGCCGTTGGTCCCCGTGATTCCCACCACCCAAAGGTGCTGGGATGGGTCGCCGCAAAGCTGGCCCGCGATGCCGCTGACCTGGGCGCGCAAGCCGTCAATGGCCTGATTGGGAACGGACCATTCCTGACGCCAGCGGAAACCTTCGCGCTCCCACAGGACTGCCGCGGCGCCCTGCTCGATCGCCTGGGGAATGAATTGTCGGCCATCCGCATGGGTCCCGGGATATGCGGCAAACGTCATGCCGGGCAATACGCGCCGGCTGTCGGCCGTGAGCCGCTGCAAGGGCAGCCCCAGATGGCGCAGGGCCGCGACATCCACAGGGTGTACGCGGCCAGGCGCATGCGGCTGGGATCGGACGCCCGCGTTCACGTATCCTCCGATGAAGTTGTTCCAGTCGCCGGAACCGAGAAAGCGCTGCTGCCCGGATCGTCGGGCGGAACCCCCAACAGCCTGAGCGCGCCGCCCATCAATGTCGAAAAGGCCGGTGCGGCCACCAACCCCCCGTAATAGCTCGCCCCCGACGGCTCGTCGATCATCACCGCAATCAGCAGGCGGGGTGCAGAAGCTGGCGCAAATCCGACGAAAGACGCCACGTAACGGTTGGTATAGCGGCCTCCGATCACCTTGTGGGCCGTGCCTGTTTTTCCGGCCACGCGGTATCCGCGCACCTGCGCTGCAGGAGCGGTCCCTTCGGGCTTGACAACGAGTTCAAGCATGTCGGTCACTTCGCGGGCCGTTTGCGCCGAAATCACCTGCCGACCCGCCGGCGGCGTGGCCACGCGGGTGAGCGACAAGGGCTTGAGCTTGCCCCCGTCCGCAAAAATGGTGTAGGCGCGAGCAAGTTGGACAAGGCTCACGGAAATCCCGTTCCCGTAGGCCATGGTGGCCTGCTCGATGGGTTTCCAGGTCCGGTAGGGACGCACGCGTCCACCCGCCTCTCCCGGGAATCCCAGTTTCGGAGTCTGGCCAAACCCCACGTCGGTAAACATGTTCCACATCGTTTCGGCGGGCAGGGACAAGGCGATCCGTGCCGCCCCCACGTTGCTTGAATGCTGGATCACCTGCGCCACTGTAAGTTCGGCCGCGGGATGGGTGTCTCGAATCACGTTGGAACCGATGCTCATCTGGCCGCCTCCGGTGGGAACCAGGGTATTGGGCGTCACCTTGCCCGCTTCCAGGGCTGTCGCAATGGTGAACGGCTTCATCGTTGAACCCGGCTCGAACGTATCCGTAATGGCACGGTTTCGCAGTTGGGCACCGGACAGATGTTCCCGGTTGTTGGGGTCGTAATCGGGATAGTTCGCCAGCGCGAGAACCTCGCCGGTCCGCGTGTCCAAAACCACGATGGAACCGGCCTTTGCCTTGTTCACGGTCACGGCATTGCGCAACTCGCGGTAGGCCAGATGTTGAATCCGCGCGTCCACGCTCAGCGTAACGTCCTTTCCGGGGCGCGGGACCCGGATGCTTTCCACGTCCTCAATGACGTGCCCGGCCCGATCCTTGATCACGCGCCGCGCTCCCGCCATTCCGCCCAAAGAGGACTGGAAAGCCAGTTCGACTCCTTCCTGGCCACGGTCATCGGCATCCGTAAACCCCACCAAGTGAGCCGTTTCGTCTCCCTTGGGGTAAGCCCGGTGAAATCCGTGCTGCTGGAAAAGCCCGGAAATTTTGAGGGCCATCACCTGCTGGGCAACTTCAGGAGCGACCTGGCGCTTGAGGTACACGAAATTGCCATGGCCTCCTTTCAGGCGCTGGCCCAGCTCCCTGACGTCCATATGCAGCAAACCCGCCAGGTGCCGCTCTTGCTCGGCCGTGAATTCGATGTCCTCACGGCTGGCCCAAAGCGATTCGGAAGGGGTGCTGATGGCCAGGGGCTGTCCGTTGCGATCCCGGATGATGCCCCGGCTGGCCGGCATTTCGATGACGCGGCTGTAACGCTCATCACCCTTTTGCTGCAAAAACCCTGCATGGAATCCCTGCAGCCAGGCCGCCCGCCCGACCAACCCGGCGAAGCTTCCCACAAGCACCATCAGCAGCAGACGAGAACGCCACCCTTCAAGGCGCAGATTGAGGCGGGCGCTGTTGACGCCGACATTCATCGCGCAGCCCTCCCCTGCGGGTCTCCAACCACGATCAGTCGGATGTGGGAAGCAGCCGGGACCTGCATTTGCAGGGCATTCACCGCCCCTTCCTCGATGCGATGGCTGGATGCGAGGGTTCCCTGCTCGATCTGGAGCTGGTTCCATTCCCCCGCCAGCTGCTCGCCCAGATCCTTTTCCTTCTGCAGGTCGACGAACAGGCGCCGCGCACGATGCTGGGCGTGAACCACAGCGATGGAAAGCAGGACGACGAGTCCGAACAGAATCACATTCAGGCGACTCATGCGGCCGTCCTTTCGGCAACGCGCATGATCGCACTTCGACTGCGCGGATTTTCGGCCACTTCTGCGGCCGAAGGACGCACCGACCTTCCGACCAGGCGCAACCTGGGCGACGGGCGTTCCGCTTCGCGAACGGCCAGGCCGCGCGGAATCTCGGGCGGACTGGCCTCAGCCTTCATGAAACGCTTCACGATGCGATCTTCAAGCGAATGAAAACTGATGACCACCAGCCGCCCGCCTGGATTGAGGGCCTGGAGCGCCTGAGGCAGCACGGACTCGATTTCATCGAGCTCGCGGTTCACGTGCAGGCGCAGTGCCTGGAACGTACGCGTGGCCGGATCCTGACCGGGTTCCCGGGTTCTTACGGCGGCTGCCACGATGCGCGCCAGCTGTCCCGTGGTTTCGATAGGCTGCTGTGAACGGGCCGCCACGATGGCCCGGGCAATCTGCCGCGCAAAACGCTCTTCACCGTAATCGCGAATGACCCGCGCTATCTCGTCACCATCCGCACTGGCAAGCCAGGCGCTTGCCGGCTGTCCGCCCCCGTTGTCCATGCGCATGTCCAGAGGGCCATCCACGCGGAAGCTGAATCCGCGCACCGCATCGTCCAGTTGCGGCGAAGACACGCCAAGATCAAGAAGCACGCCGTCCACCCGCGCAATGCCCCTTTCCTGCAACACGGCATGCAGCCTGGAGAACGGGGCATGAACGATTTCAAAATAGGGGCTTTGCAGCGCGCGTGCGGCCGTGACTGCCGCGGGGTCGCGGTCCAGCGCGATCAGGCGCCCGCCGGAACCCAGCATTTCCAGGATTCTCCGGCTATGGCCTCCACGTCCGAAGGTGCCATCCACATAAACGCCCGCCGGACGGATCGCCAGCGCATCGACAGCTTCTGCGAGCAGGACGGTGAGGTGGTGCATGGCAACGCAGCCCTGATCGCCGGGGGCCATTGCTAAAGCGAAAGATCTTCCATGCCTGCCGGCACCAGATCGGGGCCAAGCTTTTCGATTTCCTCGAATTGCTTGTTCCAGGCGGCAGGATTCCAGAGCTTGAAGTGGCTGCCCTGACCGAACATCATGAGTTCGCGTTCTATGCCCGCAAAGCGGCGCAAAGCCGGAGATACCAGCACCCGCCCGGCCGCATCCATTTCCACGTCGTCGGCATGTCCCACGAGCAGTCCCTGCAGCAGCGTGGTCTGTCTGTCCAGGCCGGATTTTTTCATGATGGTGTCGCGAATCGGTTCCCAGGCAGGACGGGGATAAAGCAGCAAACAGCGGTGGGGATGAGCGGTGATGACCAGATGACCGTCGCAACGGGCGCGCAGCGCTTCCCGGTAACGGGTGGGAATTGCCAACCGGCCTTTTGCGTCCAGGCTGATTTCTGAAGGTCCCTGAAACACGTTTCTCCCCTCGGCCTCCCAAATTGACCACAAATTCCCATTTATTCCTACTTTTTTCCACTATAGGACAAGGACCAGGCAGGGTCAAGGCTTATTCAGCCCAACTGGCTGATTTTTTGAAGGAAGGTGAGGGAGGGAAAAGAAAAGGGGGAAGCTGGCCTGTAAGCCGGGTTCTGTCGAGGACAGCCATTCCTCTAGGCAACCGGTTGCCCGGTTGCTCAAGCAACCTACCCGGAAGCCGCGCGAGCCACGCGATTGCTTCCCTATTTGGTCTTGCTCCGGATGGGGTTTGACTTGCCGTCCGCGTCGCCGCGTCCGCGGTGCGCTCTTACCGCACCTTTTCACCCTTGCCAGCGCCGCTGGTGCGGCACTTCGGCGGTCTGAGTCTCTGTATCACTTTCCATGGCCTCACGGCCTCCGGCCGTTAGCCGGCATCCTGCTCTGTGGAGCCCGGACTTTCCTCCCCGCACCCAGGGTGCGCGGCGACTGTCCAGCCAGCTTCCCAAGGCATTTTATCAGTCGAAGTCCTGTAACCGCCAGGCAATCTGCTCGCCGGCACGCAAAGGCACCAGGCTGTCTTCGCCGAAAGGCAGTGCGGATGGGACTTCCCAGGGCTCCCGACGCAACGTGATGCGCGCCGAATTGCGGGGCAATCCATAAAAATCGGGGCCGAAATGACTTGCAAAAGGCTCAAGGCGATCCAGGGCCCCTGCTGCTTCGAATGCTTCGGCATAGAGTTCGATGGCAGCGTGTGCGCTGTAGATTCCGGCGCATCCGCATGCCGTTTCCTTGGCGCTGCGGGCGTGGGGGGCGCTGTCGGTCCCGAGGAAAAACTTGGGGTTTCCTGAAGTGACGGCCTTGACCAGCGCCTGGCGGTGCTCTTCCCGCTTGAGGATCGGCAGGCAGTAAAAATGGGGGCGCAACCCGCCCTGGAACATGGCATTGCGGTTATACAGCAAATGATGGGGAGTGACCGTGGCCGCAACCGTGCTATCGGCAGTGAGTACAAACTTCACGGCGGAAGCCGTCGTGATGTGCTCAAGCACGACTTTCAGGCGCGGAAAGCGCAGAATCAGGGGAATCAGCTGCCGCTCGATGAACACGCGTTCACGATCAAAAACGTCGACTGACGGATCCGTGACCTCACCGTGCACTTGCAGGGGAAGGCCCAGGTCTTCCATGGCTCTCAAGGTTTCATTGCAGGCAGCCAGGTCCCGGACCCCCGCTTCGGAGTGGGTGGTTGCCCCGGCCGGATAATACTTTACCCCGTAAACCAGACCGCTTCTGCGGGCAAGCTCGATTTCCGCCGGCTTCGTCGCTTCGGTGAGATAAAGCGTCATGAGGGGGGTAAAGCCTGCAGCCCGGGGCAAGGCGGCAAGAATTCTGTCGCGGTACGCTTTTGCCTGCGCCACGGTCGTGACGGGAGGCTTGAGGTTCGGCATCACGATGGCACGGGCAAATTGGCGTGCCGTGGCGGCCGCCACGGCGGCAAGCCCTTCCCCGTCCCGCAAGTGCACATGCCAATCGTCCGGGCGAGCCAAGGTCAGGGTCTGGGTCATCGAAATCCGCCTGTTTCAAAAAGTGATGATGCGAAGCGACGCTTCCCTGGCATTTTAACATGGACGATCCGCCTCTAATTGCAAATAAGAAACATTCTCGTTTATAATCTCAGGGACTCATGCACTGTCCTGCACATGAAAAATCGCATTCATCGTGTCACCCATCTCGCCCCTGGAGAGTCCGGCGTGATCACCGAAGTGAGCCTGGACGAAGGCGCAGACCAGCGGCTTGGTGAAGAAGGGGTTCGACGCCTCATGGAACTGGGTTTTGTTCCGGGGGAGCGGGTTCGCGTCATTCGGCGCGGATTTCCGAGCGGCGACCCGATTGCAGTCCGTATCGGCACTTCCACGTTTGCGCTGCGTCGCACCGAAGCCGCCGCCATCAAAATCACACGAACCTGACCCCATGACGAGCCAGACCCCAGCCCCTGTCATCGCCGCCCTGGTGGGCGCACCCAATTGCGGCAAAACGGCACTCTTCAACCGACTCACGGGCAGCCATCAGAAAGTGGCGAACTATGCAGGCGTTACCGTGGAGAAAAAGGAAGGGGCCCTCACTTCTCCGGGCGGCAAGCGGATCCAGGTCATCGACCTTCCCGGCGCCTACAGCCTGACGCCCACCTCCCTCGATGAATCGATCACCCGGCGTGCCGTACTGGGACAGTTGCAGGGGGAAGCGGCTCCCGAATTGCTGGTGTGCGTCGCCGATGCCACCAACCTGAGGCTGCACTTGCGGCTGGTGCTCGAACTGAAACGCTTGGGGCGCCCCCTGGTCCTGGCGCTGAACATGATGGACGTGGCCCGGCGTCACGGCATTCTGATCGACGTTCCCGCCCTGTCCCAGGCGCTCGACCTCCCGGTGATCGAAACCGTTGCCGTGGAACACGGCGGTGCGGCCGGGCTGGTCGCTTACATGGATCGCCACGTCCCGCCCGCCGCGACCGAGGTGCAGCCCTGGAAAGACCCAACCCCTGCGGAATTGCAGTCCATGCAAGCCCAGGTGCGATCGATCATCGCCAGCACCTGCGACGAAAGCCATCGTCTGGAAGGCTGGGGTGACCGCATCGATCAGGTTGTCATGCACCCTTTCTACGGCATGCTGGTACTTTGTGCCGTGCTGTTTCTGACCTTTCAGGCGGTTTTCAGCTGGGCTGCCCTGCCCATGGAAGCCATTCGCACGGGGGTGGCCTGGCTTGCGGAGGCCATCCGTCAAGGCATGCCGCCAGGCATGCTGCGCAGCCTTCTGGCCGATGGCATCCTGTCAGGCGCCGGCAGTGTACTGATGTTTCTGCCGCAAATCCTGATCCTGTTCCTGTTCATCCTGGCTCTCGAAGATTCAGGGTATCTGCCACGCGCCGCGTTCCTGCTGGACCGCCTCATGGGCAGCGTCGGCCTTTCCGGCCGCGCCTTCATACCGCTCCTTTCAAGTTTTGCCTGTGCCATTCCCGGCATCATGGCAACGCGCACGATTCAGAACCGGCGGGACCGCATGACCACCATCCTGATCGCGCCGCTCATGACCTGTTCGGCCCGCCTGCCCGTCTATGCGCTCCTCATTTCCGCTTTCATTCCCGACCGCGTCGTGGGAGGTCTGTTCAACCTGCCAGGATTGGTGCTGTTCGGACTGTACTTTTCAGGCATATTTTCGGCCATGGCAGTGGCCCTGCTGCTCAAGCGCACCGCGCGCAACCAGTACCAGGCCCTCATGATGGAACTGCCGGCTTACCGTATCCCCAATCTTCGCAATCTGACCATGGGCCTGTGGGAACGTGCCTACATTTTCGTGTCGCGGGTCGGCACAATCATCCTGCCGCTCATGGTGCTTCTCTGGTTTTTAAGCTCTTTCCCTCCGCCTCCCGAGGGCGCTACCGGCCCTGCCATCCAGTACAGTTTTGCCGGCATGGCAGGTCACGCTCTCGGGACGCTCTTTTCCCCGATCGGGTTCAATTGGGAAATCTGTATTGCCCTTGTTCCGGGGCTGGCCGCGCGGGAGGTGGCGGTAGGGGCTCTGGGTACGGTCTATGCCCTTTCAGCCTCGGGAAGCGACATCAGTACCGCGCTGGCGCCCGTGCTGGCGCAATCCTGGAGCATGCCCACCGCGCTGTCGCTGCTCGCCTGGTACGTCTATGCCCCCCAGTGCGTCGCGACCTTGGGCGCGGTACGGCGGGAAACCAATTCCTGGCGCATGCCGATGGCCATGGTGGGATACCTTTTCGCCATGGCTTATGCCGCAGCGTTCCTGACCTATCGCATCGCGCTGGCGTTCACGGGGTGACCGATCATGTGGGATAGCGCCATTACTTTGCTGATCGTGGCTGCGGCTGCCGTCTACGTGGCCCGGCGACTGTTTCTCAAGCCCCACTGCGGCCCCAGCGACGGCTGCAACGATTGCGCACGCATTCCCGAAAGCGCCCGGAAAGGCGGCCCTAGCCTGTAGCGGTCATTCCACAGTGACGCTTTTGGCCAGATTGCGCGGCTTGTCCACGTCCGTCCCCCTCCTGCAGGCCGTGTGATAAGCGAGCAGCTGTAGGGGAACCACATGCATCACCGGGCTTAGGATGCCTTCGTGGGACGGCATGCGGATCACGTGAATGCCATCGCCTGAAGTGAAATGGCTGTCGTTGTCTGCCAGGACATAAAGTTCTCCCCCGCGCGCCCTGACTTCCTGCAGGTTCGATTTCAGTTTTTCCAGCAATGCGTCATTGGGAGCCACCGCAACGACGGGCATCTCGCCATCCACCAACGCCAGCGGC